>JAIXRH010000075.1 GCA_027485285.1 Comamonadaceae bacterium
AAATCTTGGTGTTTTCTGCACCCTTGAGCTGCAGCATGGCGCGGGCTTCATCAGGGGTGGCGACCTCATGACCCAAACCTTCGATGATTTGTCGTGCTTGGCGTACTTGCTGCGCGTTGCTCTCGGCGAGCTTGCCTTTGCCAATCCACAAGCTGTCTTCGAGGCCCACGCGCACATTGCCGCCTAGGCTCACGCTCATGGCGGCAATGCGCATTTGATGACGTCCAGCACCCAGCACCGACCATTGGTAGTCTTTGCCAAACAAACGGTCTGCGGTACGTTTCATGTGCATCACGTCTTCGGGATGTGTGCCAATGCCGCCCAAAATGCCAAACACCGATTGCACAAAGAAGGGCGCTTTGATCAAGCCCTTATCCACAAAGTGCGCCAAGTTGTAGAGGTGGCCAATGTCGTAGCACTCAAACTCAAAGCGTGTTTGGTTGGCGTTGCAGGCCTTCAGCGCAAATTCAATGTCTTTGAAGGTGTTGCGAAAAATCAAGTCACGGCTGTTTTCCAGATGCTCACGTTCCCAGTCGTGTTTCAAATCAGTAAAACGCTCCAACATTGGAAACAGTGCAAAGTTCAACGAGCCCATGTTGAGGGATGCCACTTCGGGGGAAAAACGCATGGCGGGCTGGATGCGCTCCTCGATGTTCATGAACGGCGAGCCGCCGCTGGTGAGGTTGATGACGGCGTTGGTGCCCGCTTTGATTTGCGGCAAAAATTTGGCAAAGGCTTCGGGTCTTTGGTCTGGTTTGCCTGTGATCGGGTCTCTCGCGTGCAAGTGAATGATGGCGGCGCCTGCAGCGGCTGCACCAATCGAGGCCTCAATGATTTCTTCTGGCGTCACCGGCAAATGGGGTGACATGGAGGGGGTGTGAATTGCACCTGTGACGGCGCAGGTGATGATGACTTTTGACATGGTTATTGAAAAATCCGCTGTTTGGTGAGGCAACTTGAACACCTTGCATGCTACAAATTTAGCTTTGCCACCACACGCGCGTAAACCCTTTATTTCGTTCTGAAACGGCCTCAAACTGTCACTTTTGGAACAGCCAGCAAGCGCTTTGATGTTTTGCCAAAATCCGTTGCTCCGATGCGTTACATCTATCAAATCAACAAGGGCTCCCTGTCATGCAGATTGAAAATTCGGCGCTGATCAAGTGCATCCAGCTGGGTGTTTTAACGCCATTGATTTTTTTCATGAGCGCTACACATGCCCAAGTGGGTGACAAAGTGGCCTTGCCTCACTTTGCGGTTGACCGAACCGAGGTCTCCATTGGTCAATTCGACCGATATGTGCGTGCCACGGGCGTGATCACGCGTGCTGAAAAAGAAGGCGGTGGGTTTGAATATGGCGCGGGTTGGGAGCGTCGACCTGGTTGGTCTTGGCGAAAGCCCGATGGGCAGACGACCCGTGCTGACATGCCCGCTGTTCATTTGGATTTTGCAGAAGCGCAAGCCTATTGCCGATGGGCGGGGGGCCGTTTGCCCACAGGCGCAGAGTGGCAAACCGCTGGTTTTACCGAACTGCGCGAATCGCCCCCAGCGCCTTGGCAAAAAGGCCGAACTTATCCCTGGACCACGGGTGACAGCCCACAAGGGGCCAACACGAGTGAGGCTGACCCATGGCCCCGAGCTGCGCCTGCTGGGGCTACCAAGCAAGGTGTGAATGGCTTGTATGACATGGGGGCCAATGTGTGGGAGTGGACCACTGACAGCCCCGACAACAGAGGCCGTGAGCGACGGACGGTTGGCGGCTCGTGGTGGTACGGCGCGTTCAACATGAAAGCCGATGTGCAGGCCTTCAAGCCAGCAGATTTTTATGCGGTGTACATCGGGTTTCGATGTGTCTACGAGCGCTAGTTTGCGCTGATTTAAAACGCAAAGCCACCTTGCTTGCGAACGGCTGCTGACGCATCACCTGTCAACAGATCTGCCAGCAGTTGCGCATGCACGGGGTTGTGCGCACGGGTGCAAATGCCCAGCGTGTAGTCGGTGATCAACTCAAACTCAGTGGGAAATACATCCACCAAGTCCACGCCTTCGGTGTAGTTGATTTCAGTGATTTGTGTCGCCCCAATCAGGTGGGCTTCCTTGCTTTTTGCCATTTCACCCATGGCGGTGGCACCGTTGGGATACACCCGAAATTTGCTGCTGTGGGTTTGGTCTAAACCCAGCGCTTTTAAAACGTTCAAGACATGAATGCCTGCCGTGGCTTTTTCAGGGTCTGGAAAATAAATACCCTGTGCTGCGCTGAGTGCTGCGTGCAATTCGGCGCGGGTTTTGATGCTCGGATGTGCATCGCCAGTGCGCACGGCCACGCCTGTTTTCACACGGCCCAAAGAGCGTGCGCTGCCCGCCACCACATGGCCTGAGGCGATGAGTTGGTCAATCAGCGCTTGGGTGAGGATGATCACATCACAGGGCTCGCCCGCCACCAGTTTGTCGCGCATCATGCCTACCGCGCTGAACGTGCCATGGATGGTCTGGCCCGTGACTTTTTCAAACTCAGCTTCTACAGCTTTGACCACGGCTGCGGCTGCACCGCCACTCAATACTTGCATGTTGGAATCTTTTCAATGAGGTCGAAGAAGAGGCCGAAGTGGGCTCGGCCTCAATGGTTGGGATGATGTTTTTTGGCGTGAAAGGCTTGGCAGCGCATGTGGGGCTGTATTGCGCCACATGCGCCTTGGCCGCAGCCCATCGATCAGTCCGCTTTAGCGCCCGACACTTTGACAATGTTGGCCCACTTGGCAATGTCGGCGTTGAGGTATTGCTCAAACTCAGGCACAGACATGGACATGGGCACTGCACCCTGTCTGGCCCAGGTGGCTTTCACTTCTGGGTTGTTGACAATTTTGCGCACCTCGGCGTTGAGTTTGTTCACAATGTCGGCCGGTGTGCCCTTGGGCGCCATGAAGCCCAGCCAAATGGTGGCTTCGTACTTGGGGACGGTTTCTGCCACTGTGGGCAGTTCAAGCAGATTGGCAGACCGGGCCACGCCCGTGCCAGCCAGCGCACGCACTTTGCCGCCACGGGCAAATTCGGTCATGGTGGTTTCTGCATCAAACATCACGTCCACTTGGCCGCCGACGATGTCGGTGCGTGCGCCTGAGCTGCCTTTGTAGGGCACGTGTGTCATGTCAACACCCGCCATGTGTTTGAACAACTCGCCCGCCATGTGATAGGGCGTGCCGTTGCCAGACGAGGCATAGTTGAGTTTGCCAGGCTTGGATTTGGCCAAAGCCACCAACTCAGCCACGTTTTTAACGGGCACTGATGGGTGTACCACCAGCAGCAAGTTGGAGTAGTTGATGGGGGCGATGCCGACAAAGTCTTTCATCAAGCCAAAAGGCTTGTTGGGAATCAATGACTCATTCACGGTTTGCGTGTTGGACATCATCAGCAAGGTGTAACCATCGGCAGGCGACTTGGCAGCAAAGTCAGTGCCAATGATGGAGCCTGCGCCGGGCTTGTTGTCGATCACAAAGGTCTGCTTGAGTTCATCGCTCAGGCGCTGCGCCATGAAACGTGCGTAGTTGTCAGCAGGGCCACCGGTCGCAAATGGCACCACGATTTTGACGGGGCGGTTGGGGTAGCTTTGTGCGTGTGCCAAGCCAGAGGCCATGGCCAAGGTAAGAGCCACCAGTTGCAGGGTGCGGGGTAGTTTCATCATGTCTTGTCTCCTAAAAAAATGTCGTGGTGTGTGGAAGGGATGGTCGATTTCTTTGAATCAATCCACCTTGCCAATGCGTGCAACCAAGCCGCTCATGTCTTTGGCGTCGGCTTGCACAAAGCGTTCAAATTCGGGCGCATCTTGGTACATGAACGAGGTGCCAGAGGCGGTCAATGCAGCCACCGCGCGTGGGTCTTGCGCAGCAAATTTGGCGGCTTGACGCAAGCTCTCCACCACCGCTGCGGGTGTGTCGGCAGGCACAAACATGCCCGACCATTGTGAGTATTGAATGGGCACGCCCAACTCTTTGAAGCTGGGGACATCGGGCAGGCTGGCCAAGCGGCTGTCGCCCCAGTGCGCCAAGGCGCGCAAGCGACCCGATGCGATGTGTTGCTTGACGCTGGCTGGGCCAGTCGAGACGGCTTCAATTTGGCCGCCGAGCAAGGACATCACCGCGGGCGCTGCACCTGTGTAAGGCACATGCAGCATGAAGGTGGAGGTGGCGGCTTTGAGCTGTTCCATCGGCACATGCATGGTGCCGTAGTTGCCAGATGAACCAAAAGAAATTTTGCCGGGGTTGGCCTTGGCATAGGCGATGAACTCGGCATAGGTTTTCCAAGGGCTGTCGCTGCGCACCACCAACACGGTGGGGTCTGCGGTGAAACGCGCAATGGGCTTGAGCTGGTTCACCTGATACAAGGGGGCGCGTTGCAGAATTTTGTCGGCTTCGGGCAAGACCACCAATGACGACAAAGACATGAGCACCGTGTAGCCATCGGGTTTTGACTTGGCCACTTGTGCCATGCCTATGCCGCCGCCCGCACCGCCTTTGTTTTCGACCACCATGCTTTGTTTGAGGTGGCGCGACATGGCCTCAGCCACGGGGCGTCCCACGGTGTCGGCCACGCCTCCTGGCGGAAATGGCACCACCATGGTGATGGGCTTGGTGGGGTAAGCCTGAGCCAACGCTGGAAGGCTGACCAGAGTCATAGGCATAGCCATTGCCACGCTCAACCCAGCGTATATCAATTGACGTCGTTTCATGTCTTGTCTCCTGAGGTGGTTCTCTTTGATCGTCTCAAACGAAGCGGTTTTCAATGCTGCCCACACCGTCAATCTCGACGCGGATCACATCGCCTTTGGCGATGTAGCGGGGTGGATTCAGGCCCATGCCTACGCCAGCGGGCGTCCCCGTGGCGATGATGTCGCCAGGGTAGAGCGTGATGCCGCGGGAGATGGTTTCGATCAAGGTGGGGATGTCGAAAATCATGTTTTCGGTGGGTCCGTCTTGGCGCAATTCACCGTTCACCCAGCAGCGCACGCGGGTGTTGCGGCCATCCACTTCGTCAGCGGTCACCAGCCACGGACCCATGGGGCAGAAGGTGTCAAATGACTTGCCCATGTCCCATTGTTGGTGGCGCATTTGCACGTCCCGCGCGGTCACGTCGTTGACCACGGTGTAGCCAAACACATGGTTCATGGCATCGGCTTGGCTGATGTTTTTGCCGCCTTTGCCGATCACCACCGCCAGCTCGGCTTCGTAGTCGATTTGCTCGGACACGGCTGCGCCTGGCAGATGCACATCGTCGGTTGGGCCCACCACGCACTCGGGCACTTTGGTGAAGACGATGGGCCACGCTTGGGTGTCGGTGTTGCTGTCTTTGAAGACCGAGGCTTGCAGTTCTTTGGCGTGTGCGTGGTAGTTTCGGCCCACGCACCACAGGTTGCGGCGAGGCACAGGCAAGGGCGCTTCAAGGTGGACATGCGTGATGTCGTGAGGTGCGCCAGCCAATGCAGGCAAGGCGTGTCCTGCTGTCATCGCATCAATGATGGGCTGTGCGCCGTGTTGGGCTTGTTCAGCGGTGAGTGCAAAGGCCGTGACGTGATGGCCGTCGGCAGACACTTGGCCCACGTGACGTTGACCGTTGAGCTTGAAAGTAGCGATGCGCAAAGTGTTCTCCAGAGATGAATCGTTGGTTTGTCCTGAACGAATTAAATCATCATAGGGAGGGCGTCCTTGAAGGCGAGACACCCAAGAGACAACCACCTAAATGCCTAGGGCTTCCCACACCCGATAAGCCGCATACGCATCGTTGGCAGCGTAAATCAGCTGTGATTCGCTCAACTGTGGGTTGGCCCAGTTGCTGGTGGCTGCTTTTTTAGACTTTTGAAATCGCTGCTTGAACAGCACCGCCACCGCCCCCTTGACGCCCATTTCTTTGCGGTAGCCCTGCGCTTTGAAGATGGTGTTGAGCTCCAAGATGCCGGCAGGCGCCACCCCAAACTTTTGGATGATGCGCTTGCGGTCATCACCCAAACCAAAGCCTGCTTTGGCAATGCCTGGGCTCGCCAACAAGTCAGCAGCCACGGCTTTGCAATCCGGATCGTGCAGCTGAAACACCCACGCGCGCTCCCCCGTAGACAGCTGCAACACATGTGGCCCGTCAGACACTTCGCCGACGCGGAAGGTGGGCTTGGATTCGGTGTCAAACCCCCAAGCGCGTGATTTGATCAAGGTGTCGTGTGCCAGTTGGGCTTGTTTGGCCGTGTTGACGAGGGTGATGCGGTCGAGGTTCAAGCGCTCAAAAGGCGGAAGCAGGGCAATGGCTTCTTTGTCTGGTGTGTCTAGGCGTGGTGTCATGGGCAGCTGATCTCAACGCTTTTTCGATGTGCGCGCGGTTTTCTTATTTTTCTCAATCGCTTCTTTGCGCACTGCACGCTCAGCGTCAGCAATCTTGCCTTCTGCCAGCCATGCAGCAAACTCAGTAGGCGTTTCTAGCGTCACGCGCCCCAGCGCAGCAGTGCGGAAATCATGGATGACGATGTGCGCGGTTTTGGTGGTGTTGATGCGTCCGCCGCTTTGCACCGCGCCGCGTTTGCGGCCAATGGCATCCAGCATGTCTTCATCGGTGTGGCTGGCCACATCGTCGATGGTGTAGCGCTGGTGCAGCACCTCGGGGTAGTGGGGAATGAGGTAGTTGAGCAGCTCTAGCGCCACGGTTTCTTCATCAAACGCGTTCACGCCAATCGCGCCGCTGGCGGCCAAATTGAAACCACTTTGTTCGACGATGATGCGCGGCCACAGAACGCCTGGCGTGTCATACAAATAAAAGTCATCGGCCAGCGCGATGCGTTGCTCTGTTTTGGTCACGCCGGCTTCGTCCCCCGTTTTGGCAGCGCGTTTGCCTTTGAGGGTGTTGATGAGGGTGGATTTGCCCACGTTGGGAATGCCACAAATCAGCACGCGCATGGGCTTGGCCATGCCGCCGCGGTGAGGGGCGAGTTGTTGGCAGGCATCAATCAGCGCCTTGGCGGGCGAGGTCATGCTGGTGTCGAGGCCAATGGCGCGCACGCCGGGCATGGCGTTGTAGTGAGCCAGCCACAGCGCGGTGCGGGCGGGGTCGGCCAAGTCTTGTTTGCTGAGAATTTTGAGGGCGGGCTTGCCCTTGATCAGCTCCGCCAACATGGGATTGGCGCTGGAGCCGGGCAGGCGGGCGTCGAGCATTTCGATGACGACGTCAATCTCTTTGATGCGCTCCCCAATCGCTTTTCGCGTGAGGTGCATGTGCCCGGGGAACCATTGAATCGCCATAAAAAAGCCGCTGCTGACCAGAGTGTGAAAGGGTGTGATTGTCGGTCACGAATGCTGCATCAGTTCTTGCAGCCGCACATGCACGTCATCCGTCAAATCGACCGGTAATTGTTGCTTGGCTTTGAGGTAGTGCTCGGTAAACACCTCAAAGTAGGCGTTGAGCGCGGCGGCCGCGTGTGGGTCGTTGGCAAGTTCAAGGCACAGCGCACCCACTTCGGCGGTGCACAGGTGGGCGTCGCTTTGTGCGCGGCGAAGTTTGTAGCGTGACAGTTGTTCGGGTTGCAGGCTGAGCACAGGGAAGTTTTGCAGGTAGGGGCTTTTGCGAAACATCTTGCGCGCTTCGTCCCAGGTGCCGTCCAGCAGGATGAAGAGGGGGCGCTTGTCAGATGTGTTGTGCACGTCATGCACCACGCGATTGTTGTCTGCGAACTCACGTGGGAACACTACGTAGGGTTGCCACTGTGGGTCGTTCAGGAGGGCGAGCAGCTCGGGTGCAACTTCGGTGCGTGCCCAGCCAAAGGCAAAGGTGTCACTCACCACATCGGCAATCAGCCAGCCGGTGTTGCTGGGCTTGAGCGGCTCGATGTCGGCCATGAGCAAGCACATGCCTGCTTGTGTGTGCACGTTGGGGCGCAAGTGACAGATGCAGTGGCTGGGCACGAGGCGGCAGCCTGCACAGCGCAAACCTTTGGGGCCGCCTCGGGCCAAAAAGGGTTTGACGCTGCGCGCTAGGCGGCTGGCGCGTAAGCGCGACACTGCGTGAGGCACAACTCAATCAGCCACATTGCACTCTCGGCGCAACAGCGACAGCGCATCGTGCAGTTTGACATCGTGGTCGCTTTGTAAGGTGACGAGCGCATCTTCGATGAACGAAGCCCACATCTCCAGATAGTCTGCTTGGTGCTCGACAGGTGCGTTGGCGTGGATGAACGCGGTTGCCAATTCTGGCTGCAGGCCAGACTTGCGGATTTTGCGAATCAAGCGGGTTGCTGTTTTTTCGGTCAGCAGTGTTGTGCCAGTGATGCCGGTGGCGATGCACAAGAAGAGGGTGAGCAAGGAGCTGTCATCGCTGTGGCCGCCAGTGGCTTTGGTCCACGCGGCGGAGGTTTGGCGGTCGAAGTGGTCGACCTCGGACAAACCGTCTTCGATCCAAAAGTAGCGGCCTACGAATGCCGGTGTTTGGTTGAACAGTTTTTGTGGCGTTAGCTTGGCATCCAAAATTTTGGGCAAGTCAGCTTCGACGCTTTGTCGCACTTGCTCGACCGCCGCCTTGAATTCAGCGGGCAAGTGTTTGGGCGCGGCCAAGTTGATGACTTGGGTGGCGCTGGGTTGACGCAAGGTGGCGATGATTTTTTGAAACGCCACCCAGTCCGGCATGTCTTTGTGTTGGGTGGCTGCGGCCAAGAGGGATGTGCGAATGACGGCTTCGGCATCGCAGCCGGCTTCTTCTAAATCTTCGGCGTGCAGGCCGAGTTGGTCGGCCATCCAAATGGCGGCGTCGATGACGTGGGCGACTTGTTGGCGCTTGGCCAGCTCAGCTTGGTAGTCGGCCAAATTGCACAGCGACCATTTGGCAAGTTGCGGAATGTGTTTGTCGCTGAAGCCACCCTGTTCGTTCATGCCAAAGTGCGTGTTTTGTGGCATGACGATGAGAGCCTTGAGCATGTCAGATGCCGCCTTCGAGCGCGACATGAACGAGTGCTCGCGCAAGTGTTCGGCAGCTTTGCGCAAGTCGCCACCGCTTTGAATTTGCAGCGTGAGGCTGACCATGTTGACGATGCGGTCCTTGGCTTTTTCCAGCTCGGGACGCAAAAACTCGCTGCCAAAGTAACGCGCAATTTGCACCATGCCTTTAGGCGCATCGGTCTGAATGGCGTCTAACTTGGCTTGGTCCAGCACGCCGTGTTGCACGCCATAGGCAACGGCCTTTTCAAAGAAAGGGCGTTCGTCAAAAAGGGCAACAGATTGCGTCATGTTTGGCAGAAATCTTAGATGGCAGATTCTTCGTCAGAATCACGCGCGACTGGCGTGGCTTGGCCACGGTCGGTCGCGCTTGTTTCCACGCGGCCGTCGTCTTCTTCCTCATCTTCTTCAGACAGGCCTGCATCGTGGGCACGCGCTTTGGCGCGCAGCACCAGCAGCATCTCAATGAAGAGGTCTGGAATTTTGTGACGCAGGATCCAAGCGAGTTGCATCCAGTCTTGGTCTGCCACTTCATCCTCTTCCACGCGGGGCTTGACATAGGCTGAGCTGAGCAGGGCGTTTTCAGACAGCATGTCGCCGTCGTCTTCTTGGGTGTCAAACGTGCCTGTGCGTGCAAAAGCTTCGATGCGGCTCCACTTTTCGCTGAAGTAGTCGGCCAGCGCTTCTGCGCCGCCTTCCAAATCGCCAATGGCAGTGAGGAACTCGACCGTGTCGGCGTCTTCGCGAAAGATGATGGAATTCATCATGCCGCGCAGGTGGGTGCGGGTGAGGTCTTTGTATTGTTTTTCGATCACCACGGCACGCGCGAATTGCTCGGGCGTGACCAGCAGGTTGATGACCGATTCTTTGGAGGTGTCGTACTCGCGAATCACAGCCAAGATGTCTTTGGGTGGGAGCTGCTCCAGCACCACCATCAGCGCTTGATCGCCTTCGGCATCGGCCAGCTCGACCAACGCAGCTTCAGCGCCCGTGATGTCGCCTGCGGCGATGAGGCTTTGGGTTTTGGCAATGAGGGTGAGGGCATTGGTATGGGGGGTGCTTTGGTCGGTCATGACGGTTCCTTATTCTTTGCTGTCGAAGCCTTGTTCGACCATCCACGCGTTGCCTGCTTCTTCGCGTTCGCGTGCTTCGCGCTCTTCGTCCTGTTCGGCTTGGTCGCCGCGTTCGACGTTTTGCAAATCTTCGTCCGCATCTGCCGCGTTTGACTGTGCGATGTCTCGCATTGGCGTGCCGTGCATGTACTCCAGTGCAGCAGCCACCGTCATGAACCAAGCACCCACGGGCTCGGCCAAAATTTGTTTGACCATGGGTTGTGCCCAAGGTGCAATGCGCACGCCTTCAGACAAGGCCTCCCAGCTCAGCAAATCATCCGCATCGCGGGTGATGAAGTGGGCCATCAATTCAGGCGCGTGAAACTCAAAGGCTTGATGCAAGACCACGGCCACCATCTCGGGGTTGAGGTCCATCATCTGCAACAGAAAGTCCAGCTCTTTGCGCTTTTCAGCCAAACGCTTGTCGAGGATGTAGTGGCCTTCGGAGTCGGAGTTGAGGTCGTCCAGCTCGGCTTGGTAGGCCGCGCGTAGCTCTTGGAAA
Organism: Comamonadaceae bacterium; assembly: GCA_027485285.1. Taxonomy (GTDB): domain Bacteria; phylum Pseudomonadota; class Gammaproteobacteria; order Burkholderiales; family Burkholderiaceae_C; genus Limnohabitans. The sequence continues at coordinate 10,569 of JAIXRH010000075.1, forward strand.
AATGGGGAAATGCTCATGGTTGTTTATGTCCGGTTCAGCACTTGCTGAAAGTAGCCTTGCCAAATTTCGCGTGCCGTGTGTGCGGGGTCATCCAGCAGGTTGCGGCGGCGGTTGTCGTCGTAGGCTTTGCGTTTGTCGTCGTCTGAGAGCACGTCATAGGCTTCTTGCACTTCACGAAAACGCGCAGGCGCGTCTTCGGCAGCGTTGCGGTCAGGGTGAAACTGCGAGGCTTTTTGGCGGAATGCTTTTTTGATGTCCGCCAGCGTGGCATCGCTTTTAAGACCGAGGGCGGCGTAGTGTTCAGACATGAAAAATCAGAGTGCTTGCTTGAGGCGAATCTCTTCTACCTTGACGGGGCCCATGGGCACGGTCTTGGCGCTGGACATTTCGCGTTTGAAGCCAGCCAGCTCATGAAAACGCATGGCGCGGTCGTTGGCGATGGGCACCCAGATGGACACATGGGTGCAGCCTTCTTCTTGTAGGCCTTCACGGGCGGCGTCCCACAGGGCCAAGCCTACGCCTTTGCTCCAATAGGCAGCGTCCACGTAAATGTCCCAAATTTCGCCAAGGGTGTTGGGTGTGCCCTTGTCGCGTGAGCGGTCGTAGCCCACAAAGCCAATGAGGGTGTTGCCGTCGACAGCCACTTGCACTTGGGGCTCGGCGTATTCAATGGCTTCGCGCCAGTACACGGTGTTTTTTTCTTCGGGCACAGGCAGCACTTTGGCGCCTGTTTGCATGGTTTTGAAAGCTTCTTTGGCGGTGGCCGCGTACAGCTCGGCAATTTTGGCGGCGTCGCGCATCGTGGCGGGACGGACTTCAACGTGTGTCAGGTCGGACATGGCGAGGGGAAATTTCGTGATCAATCAAGATCACTATTGTCCCAGCAAAACCGACTGCGGCTGAGACTTAGGTAGAGTAGCGCCTTCGCTGCCTGGCAGCTTCTGTAGACCCCCACCCAACCCCATGCTCATACTCGCCCCGATGGAGGGCTTGCTCGACTTTGTGCTGCGCGACGTGCTGACCCGCATCGGCGGGGTGGACCGCTGTGTGTCCGAGTTCATCCGCGTCACCAACGCCTTGTTGCCCGAGCGCACGTTTTTGCGCATCGTGCCCGAGTTGACGAATGGCGGCCGCACTTTTGCGGGCGTGCCGGTGCGTCCGCAGCTGTTGGGGTCTGACCCCCATTGTTTGGCCGACAACGCGGCACGTGTGGCGGGTATGGGCTGCGATGGGGTGGACCTGAACTTTGGTTGCCCCGCCAAGCAAGTCAACCGCCACGGCGGGGGCTCGGTGCTGCTGCAAGACCCCGAGGTGCTGTTCCACATTGTGCGCGCCGTCCGCGCCGCTGTGCCTGCCCACCAAGTGGTGTCGGCCAAGATGCGCTTGGGTTTCAACGACGACAGCACCGCCGAAGAATGCGCCTTGGCGCTTGAGGCGGGCGGGGCCAGCGAGATCGTGGTGCATGCCCGCACCAAGGCCGACGCGTATCGCCCGCCTGCTTACTGGCACCGCATTGCTGACATCAAAGCCAAGGTGAAAACGCCGTTGGTGGCGAACGGTGAGATTTGGACTGTGCAAGACGCACTCAACGCCCGCGCTGAGTCGGGCTGCTTTGACTTGATGCTGGGCCGCGGCATCGTGACCAACCCAGGATTGGGCTGGGCCATCCAGGCACACGATGCCGCTGCGCAAGGTTTGCCAGCACCTGCCGCGCAAGTGCGCTGGCATGACCTGCCGCCGCACTTGCTCACCTTTTGGCAAATTGTGTCGGGCCATGTGAGTGAGCGTCACCAAGCAGGACGCTTGAAACAATGGCTGAATTTTTTGCGCAAGTACTACCCCGAGGCCGAGGCGGCCTACATGCATGTGCGCACCTTGACCAGCCCCAAAGACATCAATGCGTGGTTTGACACCACCCAAGCCAACCCCGAACACGTATGACCGACGACAACGCCCCAGACAACGCTCAAGAAAACGGCTTTGCGCAAGAGCCCCGGCTTTGGCAAAACGAAACCTGGACGGCCAAGGTCATCAAAAACGACGATGACGATGGCTGGGCGGTCGCCATGTTCAAAGACGGCGAATCCGAAGCCGCGTTGATTGGCCCTTGGACCATGGGCCGTGACAAAAAGAACCCCAAACCGCTGGATGGCACTGCCTTCATAACCTTGGTCAAAACAGCTTCTGAGTTTGTGCGCCGCAGCGAGCAGCAGTTGCATGCCACGCTGCATCAGTCTGTGACCGTGAATAGTCGCGATGGTCGCATCACGGTATTGCTAGATATCGTGCCCGACGACGACAACCCCTACGCCACACTGAGCGCGCAAGATGAGGGCGGCGACATGCTGGCCGAGGCGCGTGTAGACGCAGGCTTTCAGCTCAACCGCAACAGCGCCCAGGCTTGGGTGGATGCCGCTTATGCAAAGCCCAAAGGTGCTCGCGGCTGAGGCTTGCCTTTGCAGGCCCGACAATAGGCATTTGCTTTTTGGCACATTCCGCATTTTTTATAAGCGACATTGACCGTGCCTACACACAGTTTCATTCTTGGCAAAGACGCGCCGCTCGAATCCACCATCAACACCCTGCAAGCCAAGTTGCAGGCGATGGGGTTTCACATCCAAGAAAAAAGTTGGCTCAATCCTGTGGAGGGCATTTGGTCGGTCCACCTCCGTGACCGCGATTGCCCTGCCTTGTTTGCCAACGGCAAAGGTGCCACACGCATGGCGTGTTTGGCCAGCGCTTTGGGTGAGTTTTTTGAACGCCTGGCCACCAATTATTTTTGGACGCATGTCTACCTCGGACCCCTCACGGCCGATGCCTCGTTTGTGCATTACCCGCAAGAACGTTGGTTCGATGTCAGCGATGACGGCGCTTGGCCCAAAGGTTTGCTCAACGCAGAACTGCACACCTTTTACAACCCCGAGGGCAACATCGACTGTGCCAATTTGGTGGACTTCAACTCGGGCCATATCGAGCGCGGCATTTGCACCATTCCCTACGTGCGACAGCGAGACGGCGAGACGGCCTACATCCCTGTCAACATCATTGGCAACTTGTATGTGAGCAATGGCATGTCAGTGGGCAACACCGCAGCAGAAGCGCGCACGCAGGCGTTGTCAGAGATTTTCGAGCGTCATGTGAAAACCAAAATCATCAGCCAAGGCATTTGCTTACCTGATGTCCCTGAAGCGGTCATCCACCGCTACCCACGCATCGCCGCTGGGATTGCCGCCTTGCGTGCCGCAGGCTTTGGGATCTTGGTGAAAGACGCATCCCTGGGCGGCAAGTACCCGGTGATGAACGTGACCCTGCTTCACCCAGAAGACCAAGGCTGCTTTGCCAGTTTTGGCGCACACCCACGTTTTGAGGTGGCGCTCGAGCGTGCCTTGACCGAACTGCTGCAAGGCCGAGCGCTTGACACATTGGGGGGCTTTTCCCCACCCACCTTTGATTTGGAGGAGGCGGCCAGCGCACCCAATATTGAAATTCATTTTTTGGATTCCAGCGGCGTGATTCACTGGGAGTTTTTGGGTGAAATTCCAGACCACGTGTTTGTGGATTGGAACTTTGCGAGCACCACTGCCGAAGACTATGCCTACTGCGTCAAGCGCATCCATGACGAGGGGTTTGACATCTACATTGCAGACTTTGACCATTTGGGCTTCTACGCCTGCCGAATTTTGGTGCCCGGCATGTCTGAGATTTACCCCGTGGACGACCTCGATTTTGAGAACAACAGCATTGCTAACGAAATGCGCGAAGCCATCCTCAACTTGACCGACCTCGACAACGAGGAGTGTTCAGACTTGCTGGCCTCTTTGAACGAATCCAGTTTGGCGGAAGAGCGCCCCGTGGCGGGCTTGATTGGCATGGTCGCCGATGCGGGCAGCTTTTGGGCCGACTTGCGCGTGGGTGAGCTCAAAACGCTGTTGGCCTTGGCCTGCGGCGACGAATCCGCCACCTTAGAAGGTTGCGAGTGGATTCGCCACTTTGACCAAATACCGCAGCAACGACGTGCGGTGTATGCGTGCATTGAAACCTTGGTGTTGCTCACCGACCGAGGTGATACCGCGCCCTATGTGGGCGCAATACGCCAGTTGTTTGGTGCGGGTGTGTTTGAGCAAGCACATGCGCTGATCATGCAGACCGACCGTTTCATGGGCATCTCAGCGCCGGGTCTGATGATGAACGGCTGCGAGATGCAGCACAAGCTATGGGCGGCGTATGAGAAGGTGCAAGCGCTCAAGTGAATTCAAAGGCCAAGGCTTTCTAGCACCACCACACCTTTGGGTGTTTGCAGCGTGGCTTTGAGGTTGGCTTCGCCTTCGCTCACGCTGACGCGCGCAAGTTCGATGGCGTCGTAAGCGGCTTTCAGTTTGTCTGCGCTGGGGTGAGTCACCTCAAGGCTTTGCAGGGTCACACCTGATCGTGTGAGGGTGTTGCGGGGGTGCAGCTTGAGCGGGTCGGTGGCTTCAGGTTTGCCCCATTGGATGAGGGTGGGCATGCAGCCGTCAAAGAGGCGCTGGCCATCGGCGCGCACTGAAATTTGCCAATTGAGCGTGCCGCGATTGGTGCGGCGGCTGGCTGCGATTGCGGGTCCACGGTCAATGCCTTGCATGCGCACGGCCATGCGGGCCGCTTTGAGGTCGGGCGTGTTGACAACAAAGTGCACCAAGCGGGGCTCTTTGGCCACTGCTTTTTGCAGGGCAGGGTCGTCCATGTCGAACCAACGGGTGGGGCAGGCGCGTTTGGGGCGCACGGCGTTGGGATCAATGGCGATGATTTCGCAATAGGCCATGGGGTTGGCGGGCGACGCAATTTTGAACAAGCGGTTGTGCGTGCCATACAGCGTGTGTTCGCCCCCTGGGCTGGGCGTGATGCCCAGTGTCTGCTCGCACCATTGCACGCCTTGTTCTAAGGTCTTGGCAACGATCACGAGATGGTCTATTTGTGTATGCATGGGGCAGCACCATACCACTAGCGTTGGTGCAGTCTGTGTCGCAATTCGGTTTTCAACACTTTGCCGTAATTGTTCTTAGGCAAGTGCTCGACCAGCACGTAGTGTTTGGGGCGTTTGAAGCGGGCGATTTCTTTCAAGCAAAACGCGTCGAGTGCTTCGGTGGTCAGCGTTGCACCCTGGTGTGCGACCACAAACGCCACAATGATTTCTCCCCACTCCGCATCGGGTGTGCCCACCACGGCCACTTCGCTGACGCCTGGGGCTTGCAGCAACACTTCTTCCACCTCGCGCGGGTAGACGTTCGAGCCGCCGCTGATGATCAGGTCTTTGCTGCGGTCTTTGAGGGTGAGAAAACCATGGGTGTCCAAGCAGCCCATGTCGCCGGTGAACAACCAGCCATCGCGAATGGCGGCTTGAGTGGCTTCGGGGTTTCGCCAGTAACCCGCCATGACGCTGTCACCTTTGATCAGCACTTCGCCCACGTCGCCTATGGGCAGGTCATGGCCTTGTGCGTCTGTGATGCGAATTTGCACAGGTGTTTGGGCGACACCGATAGACGCCAGGCGTTGGCTGTGTTCGGGGTGCGTGGTGTCGCTCAAATGAAAGCGCGACAGCGCAGTGCCCACCATGGGGCTTTCGCCTTGGCCATAAATTTGCACAAAGCGCGGGCCCATGATGCGCAGGGCACGTTGGATGTCAGCCACATACATGGGTGCGCCGCCGTAGACGATGGTTTTGAAACGGCCGGCGCAGTCTGTTGGGCTGAGCGCTGCTTGTTCTGCATGGTCGACCAAACGCTTGACGATGGTGGGTGCCGCAAACAGCGACAGTGGGCCAAGGGCTTGGCCCAGTTCAAACAGCTCCGCCGCATCAAACCCACCAGAGGCGGGCATCACATGACGCGCACCCGCCATCAGGTGTGGGATGGCATACAAGCCCGCACCGTGTGACATGGGGGCGGCGTAAACGATGGCGTCTTGGTCTGTGATGGCGTCCACATCGGTGAAATAGGCGAGGCCCATGGTCAGCAAATTGCGGTGGGTGATCATCACGCCTTTGGGCCTGCCGGTGGTGCCGCTGGTGTAGAACAACCAAGCCAGGTCATCCGACTGACGCTCAACCATCGTGTGCAATGCGGCTGGGTGGGTGGGTGAGGGCACAGACCAAAAGGCATCCGCCTCTGCACTGTCCACATCGATGACGCGCTGCAAGCCCTGCAACTGGTCTTGCGTGTCAGGGGTGACATCTGCCGTCACAAAGGCCCAGCTGGCTTGGGCGTTGTCGACAATCCATTGCGCCTCGCGCACATGCAGCTTGGCGTTGATGGGGACCACCGCCAAGCCCGCCCACCAGGCACCCAACATGACTTCAAGGTAGCGCGGGTGGTTGTGCATGAACAGCGCCACACGGTCGCCCGGTGTGAGCCCTGCAGCTTGAAACTGCTGGGCCAGGTGTGCACAACGTTCAGCCCATTGCGCATAGGTGGCGACTGCATGTGTGCCATGAAAGACGGCGGTTCGGTGAGGAAACTGACGCGCCATGCGCTGGAGCAAATGAGCCAAGTTCAACGAAAACTCTCCACAAAGAAGCGAACGCCTGAACGATACAACGTTTAACTGTGGGAGGATCCAGCCCTTATGAATTTCAGCACATCCATGGGTGAACGCCCCTCTGAGGGCGAGCGCCTGTCCAAACGCATCATGCAGCTGCGCGATTGTTCGCGCCGCGAAGCCGAGCAATACATCGAGGCTGGCTTTGTGCGCGTGGACGGTGTGGTGGTGCAAGAGCCTCAGTTTCGGGTGGTCAACCAAACTGTGACGGTGGATGCACATGCCAGTTTGCTCAACCTTGTATCGGTCACACTCATTTTGAACAAGCCTGTGGGTTGGACAGACGGCCTCGAGCCTTTGCCAGCCGATCGGACAGCTTCAGGAGGCAAGTCAGCCGAATTGCGTCGAGCACCTTCAGGGCCAAATAATGTGCGCAGCCTGCTGACAGTGGCACAGCACAGCCCACACGACCACAGCGGTGTGCGCTTGATGAGGCGCCATTTGGCCAAGCTGGATGCCTGCGTGCCTTTGGAGCACGAAGCCAGCGGCTTGGTGGTCTTTTCACAAGACTTTCGCGTGCAGCGCAAGCTGATGGAAGACATGCCGTTCATGGAGCAAGAGCTGATCGTCGATGTGCGCGGCGAGGTGTTGCCTGAGGCCTTGATCCCCATTGAGCGGGCCAAGCGCGATGAGCGTTTGCGCTTGCCTCTTTTCAAAATCAGCGTTGGCAGCGCCAAGCCCGAGCGCAGCCAATTGCGTTTGGCCGTGAAGGGCTCGCACCTGGGACTGGCGCCTTATGTCTGCGAGTTGGCTGGCTTGCAGATCATGGCCATGCGTCGTATTCGATTAGGTCGCGTGAGCTTGGGTGATTTGGAAGAGGGCACTTGGCGCTATCTGAGCGAGGGCGAAAGGTTTTGAGATAATGATGCTTATCAAATCCTTCTGGCTTTAAAAGTGAAATTTGCGATGAAACTCTTATTGATTGCTTTGACCTGCGCATCTTTGCAGGCGTGTACGGTCCTTGCTGTGGCCGACGCCGCAGCCTCCACGGTGGTGTACGGCGTGAAAACCACGGTGAATGTGCTGGATGCCGTGACGCCGGACATCGTCAATAAGAAAAAAAAATAAAAGCCCATCATCGGATGGGCTTGTTTAGTTTTTGCCTGTCTCGGGTTTGGCTTCAACGCGACGAGCGCCTGTGAATCGTCGATCCCAATAGGCTTGACGCATGTCGTCTACCCGCACTTGCTGGCCTGGCTTGGGGGAGTGGATGAACTTGTTGTCCCCCACGTAAATGCCAACATGGCTGAAGGTTTGGCGCATGGTGTTGAAGAACACCAAGTCCCCAGGCTTTAAATCTTGCTTGTCGATTTTTTCAGTTGCGGCGGCTTGTTCGCTGGCACGACGTGGCAGCACTTTGCCCACGGTTTGCTCAAACATGGAGCGGACAAAACCACTGCAATCAAAACCCGTGTTAGCGCTGGTGCCGCCTTTGCGGTAGGGTACGCCCAAGAACGACATGGCATTGACCACCAAGTCAGAAGCGGTGCCACCCACGGTCTCTCGCATCTGGTCCATTTGCGCCACGATGCCGCGTTCGGCCAGATAGCGTTCGATGTCGTCTGCTGCATTATTCGACGGTGCAGCGTGTGCATGGGCGACGAAGCAAAGAATGAAGAGGGTACGTTTCAGCATGAGCCGGTATTCTAACGTGTTTGCCCGTGAAAACTTATCACATTCAGCGTCTAAGTGGTTGATTCAATTAGGGTTAAACCTAGACAGGGTAGTTTTGGCTGGCGCAATTTTAGGCATCGTCGATACTTGCGTTTTTATTCTGATTCATTTGTATCACCTATGTTGCTCGACGACCAAGAATCCCAACTCGTGCTGGTGGATTACCAATCCCGCCTGATGCCCGCTATTTTTGAAGCCGATTGGGTGTTGGCCAATGCCATGCGTTTGGCCCAAGCTGCGCATTGGATGGAAGTGCCGACCTACGGCACAGAGCAAAACCCTGAGAAGCTGGGTCAAAACCCAGATGCAATGCGGGCCTTGTGCCGTCGCACGCTCTCCAAAATGAGCTTCAGCGCTTGTCCCGATGGTTTGAGTGAGGTGTTGCGTCCTGCTGCACGCGCTCCTTCTGGCAATGCCCGCAGCTTGCCCAAACATCTGCAAAAAGCCGTGCCGCAAGAGCCCACGCGCCAAAGCATTGTGATTGCCGGATGTGAAGCGCACATTTGTATGTTGCAAACCGCTTTGGACTTGTTGGAAGAAGAGTATTCGGTATGGGTGGTGACCGATGCCTGCGGCTCGCGCACTGAGCGCAACCGCGACGCTGCCTTTGACCGCTTGGCCGGCGCGGGTGCCGAACTCGTGACCACCGAGATGGTTTTGTTTGAGTGGTTGCGAACGGCGCAGGCCGATCCGTTCAAAGAAATCCAAGCCTTGATCAAGTAAAGGGTTTTCACTCAGACGAAAAGTCAGCTTGTTGCAAGTCCGCCCTTCTCATAATTATGAATTCAGTACAGATTCATTTTTAGGAGTGACAGATGGTTGCGTTTGCAGATTTTCACCGCCGTTCCATTGAGGACCGTGACGCTTTTTGGTCTGAGCAGGCCAAACTGATTGATTGGGCAACTCCGCCCCAACAAATCTGCGACTACAGCAACCCGCCCTTTGCCAAATGGTTTGTCGGTGGCGAAACCAACCTGTGCCACAACGCGGTGGACCGTCACCTCAAAGACCGCGCAGACCAGCCCGCGCTGATCTTCGTCTCGACCGAAACCCACCAAGAAAAAACCTACACCTACCGTGACCTGCACGCCGAAGTGCAACGCATGGCGGCGATCTTGCAAGGCCTGGGCGTGGTCAAAGGCGACCGCGTCTTGATTTACATGCCCATGGTCGCTGAAGCTGCGTTCGCCATGTTGGCTTGCGTGCGCTTGGGGGCTATTCATTCGGTGGTGTTTGGCGGCTTTGCTTCGCATTCATTGGCCACCCGCATTGAAGACGCATCGCCCAAAGTCATCATCAGCGCCGACGCGGGGTCTCGCGGCGGGAAGGTCGTGCCTTACAAGCCTTTGTTGGACGAAGCCATCCAGTTGTCGGCCCATAAGCCCGCCCATGTCATCATGGTCGATCGCCAGCTGGCGGCCTTCACCCCGGTGGCGGGCCGCGATGTGGACTACGCCGCCGAGCGTGCCAAGCACATGGACAGCGTGGTGCCCTGTGAATGGGTGGAGTCCACCCACCCCAGCTACACCCTCTACACCTCGGGCACCACCGGCAAACCCAAGGGGGTGCAACGCGACACGGGCGGCTACACCGTGGCCTTGGCAGCGAGCATGCCCAATATTTTCGAAGGCAAGCCAGGCGGCACGTTCTTCTGCACCAGCGACATTGGCTGGGTGGTGGGCCACAGCTACATCATCTATGGCCCCTTGATCGGCGGCATGGCGACGGTCCTGTACGAAGGCCTGCCGATTCGCCCAGATGGCGGCATCTGGTGGAGCTTGGTCGAAAAATACAAAATCAATGTCATGTTCAGCGCGCCCACGGCCATCCGTGTGCTCAAAAAGCAAGACCCGGCGTTGCTGTCCAAATACGACCTGTCCAGCTTGCAAGCCTTGTTTTTAGCGGGTGAGCCACTCGACGAGCCCACCGCCAAGTGGATTTCTGAGGGCCTGAATGGCAAAGCCATCATCGACAACTATTGGCAAACCGAGACTGGCTGGCCGATTTTGAGCATCTGCAACGGCGTGGAGAAAGCGCCCAGCAAGTTTGGCTCGCCTGGCAAGGCCATCTATGGCTACAACGTCAAGCTGGTCGACGACCAAACGGGCGAAGAGCTCACGGGCGTCAACCAAAAGGGTGTGTTGACCATCGAAGGCCCGCTGCCGCCAGGCAACCTGCAAACCATCTGGGGTGACGACAAACGTTTTGTCAGTACCTACTGGAACACAGTGCCCAACAAGCTGGTTTACAACACCTTCGACTGGGCGCTGCGTGACGCGGACGGTTACTTCTTCATTTTGGGGCGTACCGATGACGTGATCAACGTGGCAGGCCACCGTTTGGGCACCCGTGAAATTGAAGAAAGCATTTCCAGCCACCCCAACATCGCCGAAGTGGCCGTGGTGGGGGTGGCCGACCCGCTCAAAGGGCAGGTGGCCATGGCGTTTGCCATTGCCAAAGACACCTCCGGTCTAACGGATGATGCCGCTCGCAAAGCCTTGGAGTCAGAAGTCATGAAAGTGGTGGACAACCAGCTGGGGGCTGTGGCCCGTCCCGCGCGGGTGATTTTCGTCACGGCTTTGCCCAAGACACGCAGTGGCAAATTGCTGCGCCGTGCCATTCAAGCGGTGTGCGAGAAGCGTGACCCCGGTGACTTGACCACCATCGACGATCCCACTGCACTGGCACAAATCAAAGATCAAATCGCATAGTGATTGAGCGCACGGCTGGGTTTCGGTGGCACAATCTTGGGTGTAGCTTGGGTCAATCCTGACCAAAGTCGCATCCGCCAACCGGTGCAGCCGTGTCGCGGAGGTTTTTTTCTAACCAACTTATGTTTCCCGCAGGGAAACGGAGGTCAGCGCATATGAGTGAGACAACCGTCTATCAAGCCTATTCAGGCAATACCCATCTCTTCGGGGGCAACACCCCTTATGTCGAAGAGATGTACGAAAACTACCTAGCCAATCCTGGTAGCGTGCCCGATTCCTGGCGCGACTACTTTGATGCGCTGTCACATGTGCCCGCCGTCGATGGCTCCAATGCCAAAGACGTGCCTCACTTGCCCGTCATCAACGCCTTTGCAGAGCGCGCCAAACAAGGCGGCACCAAAGTAGTGATGGCCAGCGCCGATGTGGAAATGGGCCGCAAGCGCACCGCTGTGCAGCAGCTGATTGCCGCTTACCGCAATGTGGGCCAACGCTGGGCTGACCTCGATCCACTCAAGCGCACCGAACGCCCGAATATTCCTGACCTCGATCCTGCTTTCTTTGGCTTCACCGATGCCGACCAAGAAACTGTGTTCGACACCAGCAACACGTTTTTCGGCAAAACTCGCATGAGCCTGCGCGAATTGCTGAATGCCTTGCGCGAAACTTACTGCGGCACCTTGGGTACAGAGTACATGTACACCTCAGAAATGGGTGAAAAGCGTTGGTGGCAAGAGAAGTTGGAAAGCATTCGCAGCAAACCCAATTTCAATTCTGACAAGAAAAAACACATCCTTGAGCGACTCACTGCAGCGGAAGGCCTGGAGCGCTACCTGCACACCAAATACGTCGGTCAAAAACGCTTTTCGCTCGAAGGGGGTGAAAGCTTCATCGCGGCAATGGATGAACTGGTTCAACAAGCGGGCCTCAAAGGTGTGCAAGAAGTGGTGATTGGCATGGCCCACCGTGGCCGCTTGAACGTGTTGGTCAACACCATGCGCAAGTTGCCTGCCGACCTGTTCGCAGAGTTTGACCACACCGCCCCTGAAGAATTGCCATCTGGTGACGTCAAATACCACCAAGGTTTCAGCTCTGACGTGTCGACCCTCGGTGGCCCCGTTCACTTGTCGCTGGCTTTCAACCCCTCGCATTTGGAAATTGTGAACCCCGTGGTGGAAGGCTCTGTGCGCGCCCGCATGGATCGCCGCGCTGACCCTACGGGCAACCAAGTGCTGCCCGTTTTGGTCCATGGTGACGCTGCTTTCGGTGGCCAAGGCGTGAACCAAGAAACGCTGGCATTGGCCCAAACCCGTGGTTACACCACAGGCGGCACGGTGCACATCATTGTCAACAACCAAATCGGCTTCACCACCTCAGACCCACGCGACATGCGCTCCAGCGTGTTTTGTACCGACATCGTCAAGATGGTTGAGGCACCTGTGTTGCACGTCAACGGCGACGATCCAGAAGCTGTGGTGTTGGCCACCCAGTTGGCGCTCGAGTACCGCATGACCTTCCGTAAGGATGTTGTGATTGACATCGTGTGTTTCCGCAAACTCGGTCACAACGAGCAAGACACACCTGCGCTGACCCAGCCGCTGATGTACAAAAAAATCGCTGCCCACCCTGGCACGCGCAAGTTGTTCGCCGACAAGTTGGCCACACAAGGCTTGGGCGACACTTTGGGCGACGACATGGTCAAGGCTTACCGCGCTGCGTTGGATGCCGGCAAGCACACGGACGATCCTGTGTTGACCAACTTCAAAACCAAGTTCACAGTCGATTGGGCACCCTTCTTAGGAAAGAAGTGGACCGACGCTGGAGACACGGCCATTCCCATGTCCGAGTGGAAGCGTTTGTCTGAAAAAATCACCACGATTCCCGCATCGGTCACGCCGCACCCGTTGGTGAAAAAGGTGTACGACGACCGCGCAGCCATGGGCCGTGGAGAGGTCAATGTCGACTGGGGCATGGGCGAGCACATGGCTTTCGCCTCCTTGGTGGCCAGCGGCTACCCTGTGCGTTTGTCAGGTGAAGACTCTGGCCGTGGCACTTTTACCCACCGCCATGCAGTTATCCACGACCAAAAGCGTGAAAAGTGGGACATCGGCACTTACGTTGCGCTGCAACACGTGACCGACAACCAAGCGCCGTTCACGGTGATTGACTCCATCCTGTCCGAAGAAGCCGTGTTGGCTTTTGAGTACGGTTATGCCTCAAACGATCCCCACACCTTGGTGATCTGGGAAGCGCAGTTCGGCGACTTTGCCAACGGCGCACAAGTGGTGATTGACCAGTTCATTGCCTCTGGCGAAGTGAAGTGGGGCCGTGTCAACGGCTTGACGTTGATGCTGCCACACGGCTACGAAGGTCAAGGCCCAGAGCACAGCTCTGCACGCCTTGAGCGCTTCATGCAATTGGCGGCTGACACCAACATGCAGATCGTGCAGCCCACCACGGCCAGCCAGATCTTCCACGTGTTGCGTCGTCAAATGGTGCGCGACTTGCGCAAGCCGTTGATCATCTTCACGCCAAAGTCCTTGTTGCGCAACAAAGACGCGACATCGCCTGTGTCTGAATTCACCAAGGGTTCTTTCCAAACCGTCATTCCTGAGAACAAAGCGCTCAAGGCCGACAAGGTCAAACGCGTGCTGGTTTGCTCGGGCAAGGTGTATTACGACTTGGTCAAGAAGCGTGAAGAGTTGGGTGCTGACGACGTGGCCATTTTGCGCGCAGAGCAGCTCTACCCCTTCCCACACAAAGCGTTTGCCACCGAACTCAAGAAGTACCCAAATGCCACCGAGTTGGTGTGGACGCAAGACGAGCCACAAAACCAAGGTGCTTGGTTCTTCGTGCAGCACTACATCCACGAAAACATGACCTCTGGTCAAAAGCTCGGCTATTCAGGCCGCGCGGCCTCTGCGTCGCCTGCTGTGGGTTATTCACACCTGCACCAAGAGCAGCAAAAAGCGCTGGTCGAAGGCGCATTCGGCAAGCTCAAAGGCTTTGTGCTGAACAAATAAATCGTTGCATAGACAACCCGCAATATTGAAAGAATACCCATGGCAATCATCGAAGTAAAAGTTCCACAGCTGTCCGAATCCGTGGCAGAAGCCACCATGCTGCAATGGAAGAAAAAGGTGGGCGAGTCTGTCGCCGCTGACGAAATTTTGATCGACATCGAAACCGACAAAGTGGTCCTCGAAGTGCCCGCGCCTGCGGCCGGTGTGATTTGCGAAATATTGGTCGCAGACGGCGGCACAGTGGCTGCGGAGCAGCTCATTGCGCGCATCGACACCGATGGCAAAGTCGGTGCTGTGGCTGCTCCTGCTGCGGCTGCGCCTGCAGCCGCAGCGTCAGCCGCGCCCGTGACCTCTGCTGCGGCCGCTGTGTCCAACAGCAAAGCGGGTGTGGCCATGCCTGCAGCGGCCAAGCTGATGGCTGACAACCAATTGGCTGCTGGCTCGGTGGCTGGCTCAGGCAAAGACGGTCGCGTTACCAAAGGTGATGTGCTCGCCGCCGTGCAAGGCGGCGTTTCAGGTTCTGCCGTTGCCGGTGGCGTTCAGTCAACCGCTTCTGTCATTCCGACAGGCGCACCGACCAAAGCATTGCCTCAAGTGGCAGCGCCTGCCGTGAACTTGGGCGAGCGCCCAGAGCAACGCGTGCCGATGACACGCCTGCGTGCGCGCGTGGCTGAGCGTTTGTTGCAATCGCAATCCACCAACGCCATCCTGACCACCTTCAACGAAATCAACATGGCGCCCGTCATGGACATGCGCAAGCGCATGCAAGAGCGTTTCGAAAAAGAACACGGTTGTAAGCTGGGCTTCATGAGCTTCTTCGTCAAAGCGGCAGTGCATGCCTTGAAGAAGTTCCCTGTGTTGAACGCTTCGGTGGACGGCAACGACATCGTCTATCACGGCTACTTCGACATCGGTATCGCTGTGGGCTCGCCACGCGGTTTGGTGGTGCCCATTTTGCGCAACGCCGACCAAATGAGCTTTGCCGACATCGAGAAGAAGATTGCTGAATTCGGCGTGAAAGCGCGTGATGGCAAGTTGGGCCTCGAAGAAATGACCGGCGGCACGTTCTCGATCTCCAACGGCGGCACCTTCGGCTCCATGATGTCCACGCCCATCATCAACCCACCCCAGTCTGCGATTCTTGGCGTGCACGCCACCAAAGACCGTGCCATGGTGGAAAACGGCCAAGTGGTGGTTCGCCCCATGAACTACTTCGCGATGTCTTACGACCACCGCATCATCGACGGCCGCGAAGCTGTCTTGGGTTTGGTGGCGATGAAAGAAGCGCTGGAAGATCCAGCTCGTCTGTTGTTTGATATCTGATTGAAGGATTCACATGTCTAAACAATTCGACGTCGTCGTCATTGGTGGTGGCCCTGGTGGCTACATCGCAGCCATTCGCGCTGCACAACTCGGTTTCCAAGTCGCTTGTATCGATGAGTGGAAAAACGCAGCCGGTGGCCCAGCGCCCGGCGGCACTTGTACCAACGTGGGTTGCATTCCCTCTAAGGCTTTGCTGCAATCCAGCGAACACTTTGACCATGCCAATCACCACTTCGCAGATCACGGCATCACCGCCAAGGATGTGAAGATGGACGTGGCCAAGATGCTGGCCCGCAAGGACACTGTGGTCAAACAAAACAACGATGGCATCTTGTACCTGTTGAAGAAAAACAAGGTCACTTTCTTCCACGGTCGCGGTTCGTTCGTGAAAACCACCGAAGCGGGGCACGACATCCACGTGGCTGGCAAGACGGAAGAAGTCATCACCGGTAAGCACATCATCATCGCGACTGGCTCGAACGCCCGTGCGTTGCCCGGCACACCGTTTGACGAAGTCAATGTGCTGTCCAACGACGGCGCGTTGCGTTTGGGTGCCGTGCCTAAGAAGCTGGCCTTGATTGGTTCAGGCGTGATTGGC
This sequence comes from Comamonadaceae bacterium, assembly GCA_027485285.1. GTDB lineage: Bacteria > Pseudomonadota > Gammaproteobacteria > Burkholderiales > Burkholderiaceae_C > Limnohabitans. Next base: position 26,465 of record JAIXRH010000075.1, read on the forward strand.
TTGGAAATGGGTTCTGTGTGGCGTCGCTTGGGCGCTGATGTGACCATTCTCGAAGGTCTGCCGACTTTCCTGGGTGCTGTGGACGAACAAATCGCCAAAGAAGCCAAGAAGGCGTTTGACAAGCAAGGCTTGAAGATCGAACTCGGCGTGAAAGTTGGCGAGATCGTCAACAGCAAAAAAGGCGTCACCGTCAACTACACCAACGCCAAAGGCGAAGCGCTTGTGTTGGATGTTGACAAGCTCATCATCTCCATTGGCCGCGTCGCCAACACGATAGGTTTGAACCCAGAAGCCATTGGCCTGCAGCTCGACGAGCGCGGCGCCATCGTGGTGGACGGCGACTGTAAAACCAACGTGCCTGGCGTGTGGGCGGTGGGTGACGTGGTGCGTGGCCCCATGCTCGCGCACAAAGCCGAAGAGGAAGGCGTTGCTGTGGCCGAGCGTATCGCTGGTCAACACGGTCACGTCAACTTCAACACCATTCCTTGGGTCATCTACACCAGCCCCGAGATCGCTTGGGTGGGTCGCACCGAGCAGCAACTCAAGGCCGACGGCGTGGCCTACAAGGCCGGCACATTTCCGTTCCTCGCGAACGGCCGTGCACGCGCTTTGGGCGACACGACAGGCATGGTGAAGTTCTTGGCCGATGCCACGACCGACGAAATTTTGGGCGTGCACATGGTGGGCCCACAGGTGTCAGAGTTGATTGCTGAAGCCGTGGTGGCGATGGAGTTCAAGGCTTCTGCCGAAGACATTGCACGCATTTGCCATGCGCATCCATCGTTGAGCGAAGCCACCAAAGAAGCAGCGTTGGCCGTGGACAAACGCACGTTGAACTTCTGATCAAGTTGCACCGCTTTGCGTGACAAAGCCTGCTGGCGACAGCGGGCTTTTTTCATGGTCAAGGCACAATAGAGCCCTTATGTCAGCCCAACAACCCGTCCATCAAAACTACCTCAAAGAACTCGAGATTCGAGGTTTCAAAAGCGACCCTGCGCAGCTGCGTGCCATCGATGCCCTCGAGCGTTGTGCCACGGAGTGGGCTGCCTACAAAGAGAAGCGTTCCAACCCACTCAAAAAGCTGGTCAACCGTCCTCCCATTCCGCGTGGTGTGTACATGTTTGGCGGGGTGGGGCGCGGGAAAAGCTTTTTGATGGATTGTTTTTTTGAGGCCGTGCCCATCAAGCGCAAAACCCGTTTGCATTTTCATGAATTCATGCGCGAGGTGCATCGTGAGCTGCGTGAGCTGCAAGGCACGGTCAACCCCTTGGATGTGTTGGGCAAGCAAATGTCCAAGCGCTACAAGCTGATTTGCTTTGACGAATTTCATGTCGCCGACATCACCGACGCCATGATTTTGCACCGCTTGCTCGATGCCTTGTTTGACAATGGCGTGGGCTTTGTCACCACGTCTAATTTCAAGCCCGACGATTTGTACCCCGGCGGCATGCACCGCGACCGCATCTTGCCGGCGATTGCGTTGCTGAACAAAGAGCTACAAATCATCAACGTGGACAACGGCACAGACTACCGCCGTCGCACCCTAGAGCAAGTGGCGCTGTATCTGCGTCCATTGGGGGCCAAGGCCGATGCCGCGATGACCGATGCCTTCAACCGATTGGCCGAGTGCCAAGACCAAGACCCCGTCTTGCACATCGAAGCACGTGAAATCAAAGCCCGTCGCCGAGCCGGTGGCGTGGTGTGGTTTGACTTCAAAGATTTGTGTGGTGGCCCACGCTCGCAAAACGATTACTTGGAAATTGCCAGTCAATTTCACACCGTGTTGCTGAGCGATGTGCCGCTCATGCCGGTCAACAAGGCAGCCGAAGCCCGCCGTTTCACTTGGTTGATTGATGTGTTGTATGACCGCCGCGTGAAGTTGATGTTGTCTGCTGCTGTGCCGCCGGAAGCGTTGTACACCGAAGGGCCGATGGCGCACGAATTTCCGCGCACGGTGTCGCGCTTGAATGAGATGCAATCGGCGGAGTTCTTGGCGCTGGAACGCCGCACGGTGGACACAGGGTTGACATGAACAAGGCCCTGGTTTGCGGGTTGATTTGCTTCACTGCTGTGGCTGGTGCTTGGGCTGTGGAAGTAGAGCCTGCACCGAATCTGGTGACGCTTGCACCCGTTGATGCGGCAAGTCATGCCGTGCCTGAATTCCCTTCTGCGGCTGAGCGCAACGACGAACGTTTGCGCTTGAGCAGTGAACGTCAGGCCCTTGAGGACCGATACAAGCAAGACATGCAGCAGTGTTATCAAAAGTTTGATGTCACCAGCTGTCGTTTGAAAGCGCGAGAGAGGCGCATTGAAGCCCATGCGTCTTTGCGCCAAGAAGAGTTGCGCTTCAATGCTCAGGAGCGACAAATCCATGCGCTGGAGGCGCGCCGTCAGCTGGCTGAGCGCAACAGCGAGTCTGAGCAAAAGAAAGCCCAAGCCGACCGTGCGGCTGCTGTTGCTGCCGCAAAAGACCGCGCTGATGCCAACGCTCAAAAACAACTTGACCACGCCCTGCAAGGCACCAAGCGTGGCGAGTTCGAGCTCAAGCAACGCGAGGCCGCGCAGCGCCGTGAAGATGCCGCTAAGAACAGGCGCGAGCGCAAGGGCGAGCCTGCAGCGCCGCTGCCCGTGCCCACCCGATGAGCCACCCTTTGCGTGACTTGGTGCAAGAGGCCTTTGCGCCTTTAGGTGTGCTGGCTCGCGCCACCGACCATTTCAGCCCCCGTCAAGGACAAACCGACATGGCGCTGGCGGTGGCCGATGTGGTGGCGCAGGGCGGCAGCTTGGTGGTCGAGGCGGGCACAGGCGTGGGCAAGACCTTTGCCTATTTGGTGCCTGCGTTGCTCAGTGGCGAGCGTGTGCTGCTATCCACCGCGACCAAGGCTTTGCAAGACCAACTGTTTGCGCGTGATTTGCCGCGCTTGGTGCAAGCGCTCAACTTGCCTGTTCGTTTGGCCTTGCTCAAAGGCCGTTCAAGTTACCTGTGTACGCACCGCATGGAGATGGCACGGCGAGACACCCAGATACCTGACCGTCACACCGTGCATTTGTTGTCACGTGTGGAGACGTGGTCGCTCAGCACCCGCACGGGTGATTTGGCTGAGTTGCCTGGCTTGGATGAGCGTTCGCCCTTGATTCCACTCATCACGTCTAACCGTGAAAACTGTTTGGGCTCGCAATGCCCCAAGTTCAAAACGTGTCACGTCAACGCCGCGCGTCGCGAGGCGCTGGGTGCGGATGTGGTGGTCATCAACCACCATTTGTTTTTTGCCGACATGGCGGTGCGCGAAACTGGCATGGCCGAGTTGCTGCCTAGCGTGCGCGTGGTGATTTTTGATGAGGCACACCAGCTCAATGAAGTGGGCGTGAATTTTTTAGGTCATCAGCTGGGCACGTCGCAGCTGCTGGATGTGACGCGCGACATACTGGCCACAGGCCTACAGCTCGCACGCGGCTTGGCCGATTGGCAGGGCGTGTGTGCAGTACTGGAGCGCGCTGCCCGTGAGTTGCGCTTGATGGGTGGCAAGCGCCACAGCGCCGTGAAATTGCGTTGGACCGAAGAAGCGCCAGAGGGCATCCATGAAGGTGCTTGGGCCCAGTCTTTGCAAGATGTGGGGGCTGCCTGTGTGCAGGCTTTGCTAGCGCTAGACACGGTGAGCGAAATTGCCCCCGACTTCATGCGCTTGCACGACCGAGTGGCGGAGGTGGCCAAACGTGTGGATGCGTTCTTGAACCCATGCGCATCCGATGCCGTGCGCTGGGTCGACATCAGCGCCTCGCAAATGCGTTTGATGGAAGCCCCTTTAGACATCGCCGAAACCGTGCGCGAACGGCTGATCAAGCAGCCGTCTGCCATCATCCTTGATGAGGCTGACCAAGAGCCGCCACCTTGGTATGACGAACCAACGCTTGAACAAACCGCTGCCGCGCGCCCCATGGAAGACATGCGTCCACGAACGTGGGTGTTCACGTCAGCCACTTTGGGCGACGATCCGCGCTTGCGCTGGTTCACCGAGCCTTGCGGTTTAGAGTCCGCCACGGTGCTGCGTGTGAGCAGCCCGTTTGATTACCCTGCGCAAGCCTCGCTCTATGTGCCGCGCGAGATCGTGCGCCCCAACGACCCCGCGCACAGCGCACAAGTGGCGGCCATGGCCAGTGATGCTGTGCGTCGTTTGGGTGGCCGTACCTTGGTGCTGACCACCACGCTGCGGGCCTTGCGTGCGATTGGCGATGTGATGAAACAGCAACTTGAAGGTTCAGGCATCGAGGTCTTGGTGCAAGGTGAATGGCCCAAGCGCCACTTGATGGCACGTTTCCGCGAAGGCACCAAGGCGGGTGAGGGCGGCTGTGTGCTGGTGGCATCGGCCACGTTTTGGGAGGGCTTTGATGTGCCTGGGGATGCGTTGCAGCTGGTCATCATCGACAAGCTGCCGTTCCCCCCGCCCAATGATCCGCTGGTGGAGGCCCGCAGCAAACGTTTAGAGGCGCAGGGCCGAAGCCCTTTCAACGATTACTTTGTGCCTGAAGCCGTGGTGGCCTTGAAGCAGGGCGCAGGTCGTTTGATTCGCACCGAGTCTGACCAAGGGGTGTTGGTGTTGTGTGACAACCGTTTGGTGACAACGGGCTACGGACGTCGCTTGTTGGCTGCCTTGCCGCCCATGCGTCAGTTGCAAACGGCGGAGGCTTTGGCTCAGTCGCTAGACGCGATGCGCCAAGACTTTATTTCCAGAGCTTCCACCACGACGTTTTAGTCGTTGCACGATCTGGGTACAACAGCGTGCTGTTGGGGTAGGAGTTTTCCAACACACGTCGTGTGTCATCGCGCAGTTGCACCAAGCCTAGCTTGTCATAGGACTGCACCATGATGAACAAGGCCTCTTCTACGGCAGGCACATCGCGGTACTCCAGCACGGTGGTTTGTGCGCGGTTGACAGCGGCCACATAAGCACCGCGCTGAAAGTAAAAGCGCGCCACGTGCACATCTGAGCGCGCCAGCGAGTTCTTGATGAAGGCCATGCGCAAGCGCGCGTCTTCTGCATACTTGGAGCTTGGGAATCGGATGACTAACTCACGGAAAGCTTCGAACGATTCTTTGGCTTGTTTGGGGTCGCGCTCTGCCAAATCTTGCTGGGCTAAGTTGGAGAAGAGTCCCAAGTTGTCGTTGAAGTTCACCAAGCCCTTCAGATAGAGGGCATAGTCCAGCGCAGGGCTGGCAGGGTGCAGCTTGATGAAGCGATCGAGCGTGGCCACAGCTTGCACAGGTTCGTTGGTTTTGTATTGCGCCCAAGCTTTGTCGAGTTGAGCTTGCTGGGCCAATGTGGTGCCTGCTGCGCGACCTTCCAGCTTTTCATACATGCCGATGGCTTTGTCGTAACCACCTGCCGACATTTCATCTTTGGCTTCGTTGTAGAGCTTGTCGTTGCTCCAGTCTTTGGTGGGGTCGTAGTTGCTGTCAGCGCATCCAGACAAAAGAATAGCGCTGGACATGCCAATGGCCATCCACACAGTCGATAATTTGAGTCGTAACACCACAGGTCAACCTCTTGAAGCAAAGTAAATCCATTCTATCGGCTCAGCCGCCCTCCATCGCACCCAGTCTGGAGGATGTTTCGTTGGATGAGCACACCGACTTGATCGAAGGCCCTGACGTTGAAACCCGTGAACTTGCTATTCCCAATGATTTGCATGGTGAGCGCCTAGACCGCGCTTTGGCCGTGTTGCTGCCCGAGTTCTCGCGCAGCTTCTCTCAGCAGCTGCTCAGCGAGGGCTGCGTGAGCTGCCTGTCCCCCACACCTCGCGTGATGACCAAGGCCTCGGCCAAGGTGCGCATGGGGGAGCGTTACCAGCTGATTTTGAAGCCCACGCCGCAAAGCCAAGCCTTCAAGCCAGAAGACATCCCGTTAGATGTGATTTACGAAGACGAAGACTTGCGCGTGTTGTTCAAGCCCGCGGGTTTGGTGGTGCATCCTGCGCCCGGCAACTGGAGCGGCACCCTGCTCAACGGCTTGTTGGCCTTGGACCCACAAGCGGTCATGCTGCCGCGTGCGGGCATCGTGCACCGCCTCGACAAAGACACCAGCGGCTTGATGATCGTGGCGCGCACGCGCCGCGCCATGGATGCTTTGGTGGTCATGATTGCCGAGCGTGAGGTGCACCGCGAATACTTGGCCGTGGCTTACCGCAAATGGAGCGGCACGCCTGTGCGTGACATCGTGGCCGCCATCGGTCGTGATTACCGCAACCGCTTGCGCATGGCGGTGGTTGACCTCGAGCGTTTGCCTGGCAAAGAAGCTCACACGACGTTTGAGTGTTTGAGCAGCCAAGAAGAAGCATGTTTGGTGCAATGCACCTTGCACACGGGACGCACGCATCAAATTCGCGTTCATATGGCGCATTTTGGACACCCGCTGGTGGGCGATTCGCTCTATGCCGGTCCCATGACGCTTGGCATTGATAGGCAAGCCTTGCATGCGTTTCGCTTGAGCTTTGCGCATCCCATCACAGCTGAACCGCTTAGGTTTGAAGCGCCGTTGCCAGACGATATGGTCCATCTGCTCGCAGGTTTGGGCCTCAAACGCCCCGATTAGGTCGATCCAGTCACCTCCGTTACAATGGGCCTCCACGCTTGTGAAAGCGGTGAGCCCTTTGGCTCTGATTCGTGTCATGCCCCGCATGGCCCTTTCCGCCTCGAGATGAATTTTCGTAGGCCTTTTCCTCGACCCTTGACCCGGAACTCTCACGATGAACACCGTGGATGCCAAGCGTGTACTTGAGACCGCTTTAATTTGTTCTCACCAACCGATCCAAATTCGCGAGTTGCGCATGCTGTTCTCTGATGCCTTGGGCGCAGACACCATTCGCACCTTGCTCGAAGAGCTGCAGCTGGACTGGGCACAGCGTGGCGTGGAGTTGGTGCAAGTGGCCACCGGTTGGCGCTTTCAAAGCCGCCTAGAGATGCGGGAGTTTTTGGGCCGCCTGAACCCCGAGAAGCCTCCCAAATACTCACGCGCCGTGATGGAAACTTTGGCCATCATTGCCTACCGCCAGCCCGTGACGCGTGGCGACATGGAAGATGTGCGCGGGGTGACCGTGAATTCCTTGGTCATCAAACAACTCGAAGACCGCGGTTGGGTCGAAGTCATTGGCCACCGCGAAACCGTGGGTCGCCCCGCTTTGTTTGCCACCACGCGCCAGTTTTTGGATGATTTGGGGCTGGCCTCGCTGGACGAATTGCCTGTGTTTGATAGCGCTCAAGCTCAAGCCAACGCCTTCGCCCGTTTGGGTGAAGACGATCCATCCTTGCAGTTGGACATGGCGCTCGAATCCTCTGAAGCGGCTGAAGTTACGACGCCCGTAACAGGCGACACCTTGGCGGATGACGCGCCCTCTATTTTTGAACTTTCCTCACCCAGAGACCCCGTCCCAACCGGCGATGCACCGAATGAACACTAACAACCACGACCTGGGTGGGCAGCCAACCGAACCCAAAGAGCCCAACGAAGCACACGACGACTTATTGGCCGACGACACGGCTTTTGATTTTGAAGACGTCGTCTCTGGCGAGTTTGATGCCGAACTCATTCGTGCTGAAGCCGCGCCCGAAAAGCGTGTGCTGTTGCCGCAGCCCGAATCACCCAAGTTGCACAAAGTCTTGGCTCAATCAGGCATGGGTTCGCGCATCGAAATGGAGCGCCTCATTGCCGAAGGCCATGTGGCCGTCAACAACGAAGTGGCTCACACCGGCCAGCGCGTGCAGTTTGGTGACCAAATCAAAGTCAATGGCCGCCCCATCAAGGTGCGCATCGCACCGCCGCCTCCGCGCGTGATTGCGTACCACAAGCCTGCGGGCGAAGTGGTGACCACCGACGACCCACAAAACCGTCCCACTGTGTTCCGACGCTTGCCACGCTTGTACCAAGGTAAATGGCAATCCGTGGGCCGCTTGGACTTGAACACCGAAGGTTTGTTGCTGTTCACCAGCTCCGGCGAATTGGCCAACCAACTGATGCATCCACGCTTTGGTTTGCAACGCGAATATGCGGTGCGTTCGCTGGGCAAGCTCAGCAAAGACCAAAAAGAACAACTCATCACCGGCATTCAACTCGACGACGGCCCTGCCCAATTTGGCTCGATCGAAGAGGGCGGTGGCGAAGGTTCCAACTGTTGGTACCGCGTCACCATTTCTGAAGGCCGCAACCGCGAAGTGCGCCGCATGTTCGAGGCCGTCGGCCACGCCGTGAGCCGTCTGATTCGTATTCGCTACGGTGCCATGGTGTTGCCACGCGGTTTGAAGCGCGGGGCGTTTGTGGAGTTGGGCGAGCGCGACATTCGCGCTTTGATGGAAGCCGCGGGCGCTGAAGCCCCCGTGCACAGCGGCCCCTCGCACAACAACCGCACCGAACGTGCCAGCAGCCGTCGCCGTGGCAACAGCATTGGCCCGCGCCCATCCACACCGCGTGCGCCCGAAGAGCGCAGCAGCGGCCCCGAGCGTTTGGTGCGTACCGAGCGTCGCCGGGGTGCCAAAGCCCCAGAGCGGCCACCGCAGCCCGATCCCATGCAAACCTCGGTGGGGTACATCGGTGCAGACAGCTACGCTGTGGAGCGTCAGCGTAAAAAGGATGGCCAAAAAGCCTTCAAAGCCGGTTTGGTCGGTGGCCCACGTCCCTCTAGCGCAAGCCCGCGCCGTGGTGGTTCGACGGGGGGCGGCTTTGGGGGTGGACGTTCGGGCGGTGGTCATGCCGGTGGTTCAGGTGGTAATCGCGGCCAAGGCGGTCGGGGCGGCCGTTAAAACACACGCCAGATGCACCAAAAATGCGGGCTCTTTCGAGGGAAATCCCTCGAAACGGTTAAAATACGGGCCTTCGCACGTGGCGTATAAAAAGTTTCAATCACAGTCAATACAGGGAAAATCCAAATGACCGAACGTACTCTCTCCATCATCAAGCCAGACGCCGTTGCTAAGAACGTCATCGGCCAAATCTACGCTCGCTTCGAAGCGGCTGGTTTGAAAGTTGTGGCTGCTCGCATGGCTCACCTGTCACGCGGCGAAGCTGAGCAGTTTTACGCTGTGCACAAAGCCCGTCCTTTCTTCAAAGACTTGGTCGATTTCATGGTCTCCGGCCCTGTCATGATTCAAGTGCTCGAAGGCGAAGGCGCGATTTTGAAAAACCGTGACTTGATGGGCGCGACCAACCCCAAAGACGCAGCCCCTGGCACCATCCGCGCTGACTTCGCTGACAGCATCGATGCCAACGCTGTGCACGGTTCTGACGCCGCTGAAACAGCCGCTGTTGAAATCGGCTTCTTCTTCGCTGGCATGAACGTTTACGGTCGCTGAAAGCCAATCGACGCGGTGGGCAACCCCTGCGTTGGCGAATAAAAATGACGGCCAACCTGCTTGATTTTGATCTCGACGGTTTGGCCGTTTTTTGTGAGCGCTTGGGCGAGAAACGCTTCCGCGCCACACAGCTGTTCCGGTGGATTCACCAAAAAGGCGCACAAGACTTTGATCAGATGTCTGATCTCGCCAAGTCGCTGCGTGAAAAGCTGAAAACCTCCGCACAGGTTCAGCCACTCAACCCGATTTCAAGACACGACTCAGCCGACGGCACCATCAAGTGGTTGTTCGACGTGGGCGACGGCAATGCTGTTGAAACCGTGTTTATTCCTGAATACGACCGAGGCACCTTGTGCATCTCGTCGCAAGCAGGTTGTGCCGTGGGCTGCCGCTTTTGCTCCACAGGCCATCAAGGCTTTAGCCGCAACCTCACCACGGGCGAAATCTTGTCGCAGCTGTGGTTTGCCGAGCACACGCTGCGCAAACAGTTCAACACCACCGAGCGCGTCATCTCCAACGTGGTGATGATGGGCATGGGCGAGCCGCTGCAAAACTACAACGCCGTGGTGCCCGCTTTGCAAGCGATGTTGGACGACCACGGCTATGGCTTGTCGCGCCGCCGCGTGACCGTCTCCACCTCGGGTGTGGTGCCCATGATGGATCGCTTAGGCTTAGATGCGCCAGTGGCATTGGCGGTGTCACTGCATGCGCCCACCGATGCTCTGCGCGACAACTTGGTGCCACTCAACCGCAAATATCCCTTGCACGAATTGATGGATGCTTGCCGCCGCTATTTGGCGCACGCACCCCGTGACTTCATCACCTTTGAATACTGCATGTTGGACGGTGTGAACGACCAACCCGAGCATGCACAAGCCTTGATTGATTTGGTCAAGCCCAAACGCGGACTGGGCGAGCCTGTGCCTTGCAAGTTCAACCTCATTCCTTTCAATCCGTTTCCCGCGTCAGGCCTCACGCGATCGAGCGCGGCCACGGTCAAAGCCTTTGCTGCCCAGCTCAGCGAGGCTGGCATCGTCACCACGGTGCGCAAGACCCGCGGTGACGACATCGATGCCGCTTGCGGCCAGCTCGCGGGTGACGTGAAAGACCGCACCAAGGTCGACGAGCGCATGGCCAAGCAGCGTGTGATTTCGCTCATGCAGGTGCCGTCATGAGTGTGTGGCGTTTGATGACCTGCGCTGGCCTGGTGTTCGCTGCAGTATGCGGTTTGAATGCTTGCAGCCATGCCAGGCCACAGCTTGACGCACTCACGCAAGCCGAGCCCGACAGCACGCGCCAGCGCGCCATGCGCCGTTTGAGTTTGGCCAGCGCTTATTTCGAGCAAAACCAAAACGATGTGGCTCAGCAAGAAGTGCGGGCCGCTTTGCAAATCGACCCCCAATTCGCTGAAGCCTACAGTTTGCTCGGCCTCATTCATCAGCGCGAGAAAGCCCCCGCTTTGGCTCAGGCAAGTTTTGAGCAAGCGCTGGTGCTGGCTTCCAAGCCCACCGTGCGTTCGGCTGACTTGGCCGCCATTCAGCACAACTACGGTTGGTTTTTGTGCGAGCAAAACCGATTCAGCGACGCACAGATGCAGTTTGACCTCGCCTTGGCGCAGCCCAGTTATCGCCAAGCCGACAAAACCCATCAAGCCATTGCGTTTTGTAAATCTCGGGCCTCGCTCGCCACCGACAATCGACTGCGCCCGACAGCGCAATAATTCAGCATGCCAACTTAGCGTGTCCAACACGCTGCGCCAAGAAAACAGAAGATAGATGACCGAAGAATTAACCACATCCACCACCTCCAACACTTCAGCGGGTGCCATGCTGAGGCAATCTCGCGAAGCGCAAGGCTTGTCCTCGGATGCGGTGGCGCTGGCCCTGCGCGTGGCGCCCGCCAAGCTCGAAGCCTTGGAGGCTGACCGCTTGGGTGAGTTGCCGGATGCCATGTTTGCGCGGGCTTTGGCTTTGGCTGTGTGCCGCCATTTGAAGGTGGATGCTGCACCTGTGTTGGCTTTGTTGCCCCAGCAAGATGTGTCGCGCTTAGCGTCCAAAAACGAGCGTGGTTTGGACTTTCCCTTGGACCGACCCTCGTTCTTGCCACAATCTAACTTCTTGACCGTGACCCATTTGTTCACGCCCATGCGTCTGGCGGCCTTGGGGGTGTTGGCCTTGGCTTTGGTGGTTGGTTTGTGGCCTGAAATACATGGTTTGTTGGTCTTCAAGGACCCGCCTGTTGCAGGGACCGTCGTGGTGCCAGTGACCAGCCCAAGCCTTGCCTTGCCGTCTCCACAAGAGGTGGCGCCTGTGGCGGAGTCCAAATCTAGCCAGATGGTGTTGACCACAGTTCATTCCGCAGCAGTCACGGCACAAGCCGCCAGCGCGGCCATACCCGCAAGTGCATCAGGAGTTTCTCATGGCAAACAATGATCAAACCCAAGGCATTGACGTGTCGCAACCCAAAGCTCGACGCAGCCTGCAAGCCCGCGTGGCGTGGGGCGACCATGTGGTGACCGTCGGTGGCGACGCGCCAGTGCGCGTGCAGTCCATGACCAACACCGACACGGTGGACGTGATTGGCACTGCGATTCAGGTCAAAGAGTTGGCCTTGGCAGGGTCGGAAATTGTTCGCATCACGGTCAACACCCCCGAAGCCGCAGCTGCCGTGCCGCACGTGCGTGAGCAGCTGGACCGCATGGGCGTGAACGTTCCTTTGGTCGGTGATTTTCATTACAACGGCCACCGCTTGCTCACCGAGTTCCCAGATTGTGCGCAGGCGCTGTCAAAGTACCGCATCAACCCTGGCAACGTGGGCAAAGGCGACAAGCACGACAAACAGTTTGGCCAAATGATTGAAGCGGCCATGCGCTACGACAAACCAGTGCGCATTGGTGTGAACTGGGGCAGCCTTGACCAAGAATTGCTGGCCAGGTTGATGGACGAAAACGCTTTGCGTGCTCAGCCTTTTGAGGCCAAGCAAGTGATGTACGAGGCATTGATCACCTCGGCGATCGACTCGGCCTCGTTGGCCCAAAGCATGGGCATGTCGGCTAACCAAATCTTACTGAGTTGCAAAGTGAGTGGTGTGCAAGACCTGATTGCGGTTTACCGCGAACTGGCCAAGCGCTGCAATTACCCGCTGCATTTGGGCCTGACCGAAGCCGGCATGGGCACCAAGGGCACGGTGGCTTCGGCCACGGCCTTGTCCATCTTGCAGCAAGAGGGCATTGGTGACACCATCCGTGTCTCGCTCACGCCGCAGCCCGGCGAAGCTCGCACGCAAGAGGTGGTGATTGCCTCTGAAATTTTGCAAGCTTTGGGTCTGCGCACCTTTGTGCCTAGCGTGACTGCATGCCCTGGCTGTGGGCGCACCACCAGCACCACCTTCCAAGAAATGGCCAAGTCGATTGACGACTTTTTACGCGCCCAAATGCCAGTGTGGCGCACCCAATACCCTGGGGTGGAAAACCTCAAAGTGGCGGTGATGGGCTGTATTGTGAATGGCCCTGGCGAGAGCAAACATGCCGACATCGGCATCAGCCTGCCCGGCAGCGGTGAAGCGCCTGCAGCGCCCGTGTTCATTGATGGCGAAAAAGCCATGACCTTGCGCGGCGACAACATCGCCCAAGAGTTCCATCAAATTGTTGAAACTTATATTGAAAAACGCTTTGGTGAAGCACCAAGCGCGATGAAGACCTCTGGACCCTGACGTGACCTCTGAACCCACCCAAAACAACGTGGCTGAGACCGTGAAATCAAGCAAGCCAACCAAGGCGCAAGCGCTGACTGCCGTCAAAGGCATGAACGACTTGCTGCCACCGGCCTCTGCCCAATGGGAGTGGTTGGAAGACAAAGTACGCGGCTTGATGGCGCGCCACGCTTACCGCAACCTTCGTACGCCCATTGTTGAACCCACCGCTTTGTTTGTGCGTGGTTTGGGTGAGGTGACCGACATTGTGGAAAAGGAGATGTACTCCTTTGAAGACCGCCTGAACGGCGAGCAACTGACCTTGCGTCCCGAATCAACGGCGGGCGTGGTGCGTGCCGTGGTCGAACACAACATGTTGTACGACGGTGGCAAGCGCTTGTATTACATGGGTCCGATGTTTCGCCACGAGCGCCCACAACGGGGTCGCTATCGCCAGTTTCACCAAATCGGCGCTGAGGCCTTGGGTTTTCCAGGCGCTGAGGTGGATGCCGAACTCATTTTGTTGGCTGCCACGCTATGGCAAGAGTTGGGTTTGCAAGATGTGCGCTTAGAGCTCAACAGCTTGGGTCAACCCGACGAACGCGCAGCACATCGCACCGCCTTGATTGCCCACCTCCAAGCCCATGCCGACGTGCTGGACGAGGAAGCCAAGCGCCGCCTGTACAGCAACCCGTTGCGCATCCTGGACACCAAAAACCCCTCCATGCAAGCCGTGGTCGAAGCTGCGCCCAAGTTGATTGACTTTTTGGGTGACGCGTCGTTGGCGCACTTCAACGCGGTCAAAGCCATCTTGGATGCCAGTGGCGTGGCCTACCGCATCAACCCACGCTTGGTGCGTGGCATGGATTACTACAACCTCACGGTGTTTGAGTTTGTGACTGACCGTTTGGGTTCACAAGGCACCATTTGCGGCGGTGGTCGTTACGACTATTTGATTGAGCAAGTCGGTGGCAAGCCCGCACCTGCTGTGGGCTGGGCTTTGGGCGTGGAGCGCGTGCTGGAGTTGCTCAAAGACCAAGGCACGTTGCCCGAGGCTGTGGGGCCTGATGTGTACGCCATCGTGCCTGATGCTGCGGCCTTACCCGTTGTCTTTCAAACCATCCAAATTTTGCGCGCGCATGGCATGTCAGTGCAAATGCATGCAGGGTCAGGCGAGGGCATGGGCAGCATGAAATCGCAGTTCAAAAAAGCCGATGTCAGCGGTGCGCAGTTGGCACTCATTTTTGGTGGCGACGAGTTGGCGCGTGGTGAAGTCACCCTCAAGTCTTTGCGAGATGGCGCAGGCGCGCAAGAGGCCGTGCCTTTGGCCGATGTGCCCACGCGTGTGGCTGCCAAGCTGTCGCAGGGCGCGTCCCAGCCTCAAAGCTCGGCTTGACCGAGCCGCCCCCTACAATTCGCTCAATTTTTAGTCAATCCTTTATCACCATGGCATCACCTCTCGACCTCGAAGAACAAGAACAACTGGATGAGCTCAAGCACTTTTGGAAGCGCTGGGGCGATCTCATCACTTGGGTGCTGATTGCCGTGTTGGGTGGCTATGCCGCTTGGATGGGCTGGCAGTCTTACTCCGCCAAACAAGCAACCCAAGCTGCGGCTTTGTATGACACAGTGGAACGTTCTGCCATTGGTGGCGACATGGCTTTGCTTGAGCGCTCAGTGACGGACATCAAAGATAAATTTGCCAGCACCACTTACGCACAACAAGCTGCCTTGCTGGCCGCACGTGTTTACAACGACAAAGACCGCAAAGCCGATGCCAAAGCCCAGCTGACTTGGGTCATTGACAAAGCCAGCGATGAGGGCTACCAAGCTTTGGCGCGTTTGCGCTTGGCTGCGTTGTTGGTGGAAGACAAGGCCTTTGACGAAGCGCGCAAACATCTCAGCGCCAAAACGCCAGAAGCCTTTGCGCCTTTGATGGCTGACCGCTTGGGCGACTTGGCCATGTTGCAAGCCCAATCGAGTCAAGCGGTTCAGCATTACAAAAATGCGTGGAAGGGCTTTGAGCCCAATGCCGAGTACCGCCGTCTGGTGGCGGTTAAGTTAGCCGCTTTGGGCGCAGACCCAGAAGAAACACCTGCTGTGGAGAGCAAAAAGTGAAAACAAACGCGTCTTGCTGGACCTCTTTGATACGCCTCTCGGTGGCTGGTGTGTGTGTGGCCTTGGTCGCCTGCTCAGGCACTTCGCGCCCTCAACCCGCTGACATTCAAGGCGTGCCCGTGTTGCAGGACATGCGCAGCAGCTGGACGGCCAATGTGGGCAAGATCGACTTTCCTTTGGTGGTGTCAGCCCGCGAAGACCGCATCGCATTGGCCAACAGCCAAGGTGTGGTGGCTGTGTTGGACGCGGCCACTGGCAAAGACATTTGGCGTTTGAAGTTGGACCAAGCCATTTCAGCGGGCGTGGGCAGCGATGGCCAGCAGTTGGCTGTGGTGACACGCAACAACGAACTGGTTGCTTTGCAAGACGGCAAAGTGCAGTGGCGAAAGAGCATGCCTGCCCAATCGTTCACCCCACCTTTGGTCGCGGGGGCGCGTGTGTTTGTGTTGACGGCTGACCGTTCGGTCATCGCCTTTGACGGCGCAACAGGTCGCCAGCTTTGGACCCAACAACGCCCGGGTGAGCCTTTGGTATTGAAGCAGGCTGGCGTGTTGTTGGCATTCAAGAATACCTTGGTGGTTGGCTTGTCTGGCCGCTTGGCAGGTCTTGACCCCAACACCGGTGTGATTCGCTGGGAATCCGCCATCGCCACACCGCGTGGTACCAACGACATTGAGCGCTTGGTTGATTTGGTCAGCCCATTCGACCGCGTGGATGATGTGGTGTGCGTGCGGGCCTTCCAAACTTCGTTGGGTTGTGTGAATGCCGAACGTGGCCAAGGCATGTGGACTCGCCCCTCCGTGGGCGAAATGGGTTTGAGCGGCAATGCCACACTGGTTGTTACGCCTTTGTCCAATGGCGTGGTCCAAGCTTGGAGCCGCACCACTGGCGAGCGTCTGTGGGAAACCGAGCGCCTCAAATATCGCATCTTGAGCGCACCGCTGGTCACACCGCGTGGTGTGCTGGTGGCTGACAACGGTGGCTGGCTTTACTTGTTGTCGCTCGCCGATGGCGCCTTGCTCAACCGCATCAAGCTCGACAGCGAAGAATTGGCAACCGCCCCTGTGATGGCTGGCGGGCGCTATGTGGTGGTCACACGCGAAGGTCGCGTCACGGGCCTCCAAATCCCTTAATTGGGACTGTTTAAGGATGAAGTTTTGAAACCCGTATTGGCCCTTGTGGGCCGCCCCAACGTTGGCAAGTCCACGTTGTTCAACCGTTTGACCAAATCGCGTGACGCCATCGTGGCCGACTTTGCTGGCTTGACTCGGGACCGCCATTACGGCAACGCCCGTTTTGACAAACATGAATTCATCGTCATCGACACCGGTGGCTTTGAGCCCACCGCTGACCAAGGCATCTACAAAGAGATGGCCCGTCAAACCCAACAGGCCGTGGCCGAAGCCGATGTGGTGGTGTTTGTGGTGGATGCCCGTGGGGGCATTTCGGCCCAAGACCACGACATTGCCAACTACCTGCGCCGTTTGGGCAAACCCACCATTCTTGTGGCCAACAAAGCCGAGGGCATGAAAGAGGGCGCTCAGTTGGTGGAGTTCTACGAACTCGGCTTGGGCGTCGTGTTGCCAGTGTCTGCTTCGCACGGCCAAGGCATACGCGACATGATGGCGAGCGCATTGGCCCCCTTGAATTTGGCCGATGCCAGTGAAGACGATGCCGATGTTGACAACGGCATCATCAAGCTTGCCGTGGCTGGTCGCCCCAACGTGGGCAAGTCCACCCTCATCAACACGTGGTTGGGCGAAGAACGTTTGGTCGCCTTTGACATGCCAGGCACCACACGTGATGCCATCAGCGTGCCGTTTGAGCGCAATGGCCAAATGTTTGAGCTCATTGACACGGCGGGTTTGCGTCGCAAAGGCAAAGTGTTTGAAGCCATTGAGAAGTTCTCGGTGGTTAAAACCCTTCAAGCCATTGAGTCCGCCAATGTGGTGCTTCTGTTGCTGGATGCCACCCAAGGCGTGACCGACCAAGACGCACACATTGCGGGCTACATTTTGGAAAGTGGCCGTGCCGTGGTGATGGCCGTGAACAAATGGGATGCGGTGGACGCGTACCAGCGCGAATTGCTGATGCGCTCGATAGAGACCCGTTTGCCGTTTTTGAAGTTCGCGGCGATGCACTTCATCTCGGCCAAGAAACGCCAAGGTTTGGGGCCTTTGTGGGGTGCGATTGCGCAAGCCCACAAGGCGGCCATGTGCAAAATGCCCACGCCTTTGCTCACGCGTTTGTTGCTCGAGGCTGTTCAGTTTCAGTCGCCTCAGCGCGGCGGCATGTACCGCCCGAAATTGCGTTATGCCCACCAAGGCGGCATGAACCCGCCCATCATCGTGATTCACGGCAACTCATTGGAGCATGTGACCGAAACCTACAAGCGTTTCTTGGAAGGGCGCTTTCGCAAGGCTTTCAATTTAGAAGGGACCCCCTTGCGAATTGAGATGAAGACCTCCAGCAACCCTTTCGCAGGCAAAGACGACTGACACCGTGCGCCTTTCAGCTCTGTGGTAACGTGGGTTTTCTTTCAACCCACTAGACACGGAGCATATCGTGAACGTCGACAACTCAAAGAACAAAGGCCTACTGTTGCAAGACCCATTTTTGAACATCCTGCGCCGTGAGCATGTGCCCGTTTCCATTTATTTGGTCAACGGCATCAAGCTCCAAGGCCAAATCGAATCGTTTGACCAATATGTGGTGTTGTTGCGCAACACCGTGACGCAAATGGTCTACAAACATGCCATCTCGACCATCGTGCCGGGCCGCGCTGTGAACTTCAACCCCACCGACGGCACGGGCAGTTCGCCTGAAGTCTGAGCTGAACGCTCTGCAAAAAGGGCTGCTTCAGCCCTTTTTTTACGCCTTTTTTTAGATTGACCGCTTGAACGACATCACACAAACAGCCGCTGGCGTGACCATTTTGGTAGGCGTCGATTTCGGATTGCCGCATTTCGATGGCGAGTTAGAAGAGCTTGGGCTTTTGGCCGAAACCGCGGGTTTGACGCCGGTGGCACGCATCACCTGCAAACGCAAAGCGCCTGACGCTGCGCTCTTTGTGGGCAGCGGCAAAGCCGATGAAATCAAAGAGCTGGCCCTGATGCACGGGGCCACCGAGATTTTGTTTGACCAGTCGCTCAGCCCCGCGCAGCAACGCAATCTGGAGCGCCACATGGGCGTGGCGGTGAATGACCGCACTTTGTTGATTCTGGAAATTTTCGCCCAGCGCGCCCGAAGTCATGAGGGCAAGCTGCAGGTGGAGTTGGCCAAGTTGCAATACTTGAGCACACGCTTGGTCCGCCGTTGGTCTCACTTGGAGCGCCAAAGTGGTGGTATCGGCATGCGTGGCGGCCCTGGCGAGACCCAGATTGAGCTCGACCGCCGCATGATCAACGATTCCATCAAGCGCACCCGCGAGCGCCTTGAAAAAGTCAAGAAACAACGCAACACCCAACGACGCCAGCGCAATCGCCGCGATGCCTTCACCATTTCTTTGGTGGGTTACACCAACGCCGGTAAATCGACCTTGTTCAACGCCTTGGTCAAAGCGCGGGCCTATGCAGCGGATCAGCTGTTTGCCACGCTGGACACCACCACGCGCCAGTTGTATTTGGGCAATGCTGACGGCACGGGACGCTCGGTGTCGCTCTCAGACACGGTGGGTTTCATCCGTGATTTGCCGCACGGCTTGATCGATGCGTTTCAAGCCACCTTGCAAGAAGCCGCCGATGCCACGCTGTTGATGCATGTGGTGGATGCTTCAAACACCCATTACCCCGAACAAATGGACGAGGTGCAAAAGGTGTTGGACGAAATTGGCGCTGCAGAGGTGCCCCAGGTCTTGGTTTTCAACAAGCTTGACGCCATGAGCCCCGAAACCCGTCCCTTGCAGCTGCATGACCATGTCACCGTCGATGGCCTGACCGTGCCACGTTTTTTTGTCAGCGCGCAAACGGGCGAGGGATTGGCTGCGTTGCGTGAGTTTTTGGCACAAGAAGCCCTCTCCAGCATCCCCGAAGACCATGTTAATTCCTAGGAATTGCGATAAGACTTGAATCCTTAGGCACAATCCTAGACTTCATAGAAATAACAACCATGCGCATGAACTCCAACCCCTACACGGTCAGCCCCAAATCTTGGCGCGCACGACTGCTCGGTATGTTCAACCTCAACGATGGCCGGTGGGGCCGCGACAAAGACGGCAACCCCACCTTTGACCCCAAAGGCACACAGCCCATCCCGCCCTCCAGCGACAGCCAAAAGCCCCAAGATGAGCCCAAGCGTCCCTCCACAGGCGCCGGTGGCCCGCCAGATTTGGACGAACTGTGGCGTGATTTCAACGCCAAGTTGGCTGGCTTGTTTGGTCACAAAAAGGGGGGGTCTGAGCCTCCGAACAACGGTGGCCCCTTCGGCCCCAATTTCAAATTCCCGCGTTTGGGTCTTGGTTTGATTGGCGCAGTGGCATTGGCCATTTGGCTGAGCACTGGCTTTTTCATCGTGCAAGAAGGTCAGCAAGCTGTCATTACCCAGTTTGGCCGTTATCACTCCACCGTGGGTGCGGGTTTCAACTGGCGCTTGCCTTACCCATTCCAGCGTCAAGAGCTGGTGTTTGTGACCCAAATTCGTTCGGTCGATGTGGGCCGTGACACCATCGTCAAGTCCACGGGCTTGCGCGAGTCAGCCATGCTCACGGAAGACGAAAACATCCTCGAAATCAAATTTGCCGTGCAATACCGTTTGACCGATGCGCGTGCTTATTTGTTTGAAACCAAGAACCCGACCGACACCGTGGTGCAAGCTGCCGAAACAGCGGTGCGCGAGGTGGTGGGCAAGATGAAGATGGACGCCGCCATGTCCGACGAACGTGACCAAATTGGTCCACGCATACGCACCATCATGCAAGCCATCTTGGACCAATACAAAGTGGGCGTCGAAGTGGTGGGCATCAACTTGCAACAAGGCGGTGTGCGCCCTCCAGAGCAAGTGCAAGCTGCTTTTGACGACGTGCTCAAAGCCGGTCAAGAACGCGAACGCGCCAAGAACGAAGCCGAAGCTTATGCCAACGACGTGGTGCCGCGTGCTGTGGGTGCGGCATCTCGTTTGAAGCAAGAAGCCGATGGCTACAAAGCCCGTATCGTGGCGCAAGCCGAGGGTGACGCGCAACGCTTCAAGTCTTTGGTGGGCGAATACCAAAAAGCCCCGCAAGTCATGCGTGACCGTTTGTACATCGACGCCATGCAGCAGATTTACAGCAACACCACCAAGGTGTTGGTGGACACCAAGCAAGGCTCTAATTTGCTGTACCTGCCTTTGGACAAAATCATCCAACAAGCCGGTCAATCCAATGTCGCAGCGCCTGTGGCCGCTGACACTGCACAAAACAACGCTGCCAACAACCCCAGCGCGCCTGCTGGCGATGTTCGCACACGCGATGGCCGCTCACGCGACCGTGATGGCCGTTGATAGGGGATAAGAACATGCAACAAAACAAAATTGGTTTCTACGTTTCCTCGGGTTTCGTGGCCTTGGCGCTGTTGAGCTCTACGCTGTTTGTGGTGGACCAGCGCCAGTTTGGCGTGGTGTATTCCTTCGGCCAAATTAAGAACGTCATCACCGAGCCTGGCTTGAATTTCAAGCTGCCGCCACCGTTTCAAAACGTGAGCTACATCGACAAGCGCTTGCTCACGCTGGACAACGCTGACACCGAGCCGATGCTGACCGCTGAAAAGCAACGTGTGGTGATTGATTGGTATGCGCGTTGGCGCATCACCGACCCATCGCAGTACATCCGTAACGTGGGCTTAGACGAAAACGCAGGCGCAGTTCAATTGGCCCGTGTGGTGCGCAATGCCTTCCAAGAAGAAATCAACAAGCGCACCGTCAAAGAATTGCTCTCGCTGAAGCGCGATGAGTTGTTGGCCGATGTCAAGCGCGAAGTCTTGACCGCCGTCAAAGGTGCCAAGCCTTGGGGTGTGGACGTCATTGATGTGCGCATCACCCGCGCTGATTATGTCGATGCCATCACCGAATCGGTGTACCGCCGCATGGAAGCTGAGCGTAAGCGCGTGGCCAACGAGTTGCGTTCCACAGGTGCCGCTGAAGGTGAAAAAATCAGAGCTGACGCTGACCGTCAACGTGAAGTGACCGTGGCCAACGCCTACCGTGAAGCGCAAAAAATCAAAGGTGAGGGCGATGCAGAAGCCGCGCGTTTGTACGCCGATTCGTTTGGCCGTGATGCCAACTTTGCGCAGTTCTACCGCAGCTTAGAAGCCTACAAAACCACGTTCAGCAAAAAGAGCGACGTGATGGTGGTTGACCCATCGACCGACTTTTTCAAAGCCTTGCGTGGCAGCGGCAGTGGCAACGCCCCAGCACCTAAAAAGTAACAGGCGCCTTGTATGAGCTTTGACAGCGATACGCTGTGGGTGGCGTTCGGGCTGATGCTGATTTTTGAAGGCATCTTCCCATTCTTGTCGCCGCAAGGGTGGCGCGACAAAATGGCGCAGCTCATGGTGTTGCAAGACGGACAAATTCGCTTTTTCGGTTTGGCTTGTATCTTGGTTGGTCTTTTGATGCTCGGGTGGCTGGGTTAAGGGCGATAAGCCCTGTAAAATCGCATTTTTAACAGCCGCCCCTAATTTCATGTCTGCTTGGGTTCTGCCGGATCACATCGCCGATGTTCTGCCTTCTGAGGCCCGGCACATCGAAGAGCTGCGTCGTTTGTATCTTGATACCGCGAGGGGCTATGGCTATGAGCTGGTCATGCCGCCCTTGCTCGAATACCTTGAATCCTTGTTGTCCGGCACTGGCCGCGCACTCGATTTACAAACCTTCAAACTGGTCGATCAACTCTCAGGCCGCACCTTAGGCTTGCGCGCTGACACGACGCCGCAAGTCGCTCGCATTGATGCCCATTTGCTCAACCGTGCTGGCGTGACCCGTCTGTGCTATTGCGGCCCCGTGCTGCACACGCGCCCCGACAGGCCGTTCGCCACCCGCGAGCCCTTGCAGTTTGGTGCTGAAATTTACGGCCATGCTGGCATTGAGGCTGACCTAGAGGTCTTTCACTTGGCGCTAGACAGCTTGAAGGCTGTTGCCATTCATCAATTCACCGTCGACTTGAGCGATGCACGCATCGTGCCTGCCTTGTTGGCTGGCGTGTCCTTGACCACGCAAGAACATGATGCCCTGCACAGCGCCTTAGCCGCCAAAGACACCTTAGGCGTTCAAACCCTCACCAAAGGTTTGCCTGCCACCGTGCAAGAGGCCCTTGTGGCTTTGGTTGGCATGTATGGCGACGTTTCGGTGTTGGCCCAAGCTGAGAAAACCTTTGCTGGATGGCCAGTGGTGATGCGAGCCTTGGCTGAGATGCGCCAAATCGCAGCCAATTTGAGCGATGTGGCGTTGACCTTTGACTTGGCTGATTTGCGCGGCTACGCCTATTACAGCGGTGTGCGTTTTGCAATTTACGTGCAAGGCGCCAGCGACGCCTTGGTGCGCGGTGGGCGTTACGACGAAGTGGGTGCCGTGTTTGGCCGTAAGCGTCCCGCCGTGGGTTTCAGTTTGGACCTCAAAGAGTTGGTCAGTGTGGTGCCCGAGCGTCCACTCAAAGCTGCCATTCGTGCGCCTTGGGGGACTGCCCTGGGTTTGCGAGAGGCCATTGCCACTTTGCGTGTCCAAGGCGAAATCGTGGTCTGCGTGTTGCCAGGCCATGAGAGTGAAGTTGATGAATTTGACTGTGATCGTGAACTGATCGAAGTCGACGGTCAGTGGGCAGTGCAAGCTGTTCCCGTTGTCTAAGCCCTTTATTTTTTAAGTGATCGAGTGGAAATGAGCAATACCCAAGGACAAGCCGTGGCTGCAACCAAAGGCCGTAACGTCGTCGTGGTCGGCACCCAGTGGGGTGACGAAGGCAAAGGCAAATTGGTCGATTGGTTGACCGAAACCGCCACGGGTGTGGTGCGCTTTCAAGGCGGCCACAATGCGGGCCACACCTTGGTCATCAACGGCGTGAAAACAGCGCTGCATTTGATCCCCAGCGGCATCATGCGTCCTGGCGTCAAGTGCTACATCGGCAACGGTGTGGTCCTGTCTGCGCCTAAGTTGCTCGAAGAAATTGCAGGCTTGGAAAAAGCCGGCGTTGAGGTGCGTTCACGCTTGCGCATCAGCGAAGCATGTCCACTGATCCTGCCTTACCACGCAGCGATTGACATTGCGCGTGAAGCTGCCAAAGAGAAGGCGGGCACCGCCAAAATTGGCACCACCGGTCGCGGCATTGGCCCTGCTTACGAAGACAAAATTGCACGCCGCGCTTTGCGTGTGCAAGACCTGAAGCACCCTGAGCGCTTTGCCAACAAACTGCGAGAGAACCTGGAGCTGCACAACCGCGTGTTGACCGACATCTTGCACGCCCCAGCCGTGGACTTTGATACGGTCTACAACGAAGCCATGGTTTACGCCAAAGAGATCTTGCCCATGGTGGCCGACGTGTCCCGCGAGCTCAACGAAGCCCACGCAGCTGGTGCCAATCTGTTGTTTGAAGGGGCGCAAGGTACCTTGCTTGACGTGGACCACGGCACTTATCCCTTTGTGACCTCCAGCAACTGCGTGGCGGGTAACGCCTCGGCAGGCGCTGGCGTCGGCCCTGGCATGCTGCACTACATCTTGGGCATCACCAAGGCGTATTGCACACGCGTGGGTGGCGGCCCATTCCCCACTGAGCTTGATTGGGAAACAGAGGGCACACCTGGCTACCACATGGCCACCATTGGCGCTGAGAAGGGCACAACCACGGGCCGCGCTCGCCGTTGCGGTTGGTTTGATGCAGCCTTGCTCAAGCGCAGTGCACAAGTCAACGGCCTCACCGGTTTGTGCATCACCAAGCTTGATGTGCTGGACGGCTTGACCGAACTGTTGTTGTGCATCGGTTACGAATTGGACGGCGAAACCATTGATATCTTGCCCATGGGGGCAGACGAGATTGCGCGTTGCACACCCATCTACGAAACCATCCCTGGTTGGAGCGACACCACCGTGGGCGTGACCGATTACCACCAGCTGCCCAAGGCTGCACAGCATTACCTCAACCGCATTGCCGAAACCACCGGGGTGCCGATTCATATGGTGTCCACCAGCCCAGACCGTGACCACACGATCTTGCTGACACATCCCTACATCGCTTAATTTTTTAAAGGATCAACCATGTTGACTGAAGACGGCAAACACCTGTACGTGTCCTATGACGAGTACCACAACCTCATCGAAAAACTCGCCATCAAAATCCACCAGTCTGGCTGGGAGTTCGACAACATCCTGTGTCTGGCCCGAGGCGGCATGCGTCCTGGCGACATCTTGTCCCGCATTTTTGACAAGCCCTTGGCCATCATGTCCACCAGCTCTTACCGCGCCGAAGCCGGCACGGTGCAGGGCCATCTGGACATCGCCCGTTACATCACGACACCCAAAGGCGAGATCGCTGGCCGTGTGTTGTTGGTGGACGATTTGGCAGACACGGGCCACACCTTGAAAGCGGTGGTGGATCAGCTCAAAAACAACTACGCGCCCATCACCGAAATGCGCACGGCTGTGATTTGGACCAAAGGCGTGTCAGCCTTCGCGCCTGACTTTTCGGTGGACTATTTGCCCACCAACCCTTGGATTCACCAACCGTTCGAGCCGTATGACAACATGCGCCCAGCGGCTTTGTTGGAGAAGTGGAAGGTTTAATATCGGTGCATGTCACGCAGCACCGACCTGATTCACCACGCCTACCAACCCCCCGCCGAATTTGAAGCGCCCCAAGTCGGCGTGTTCAAAGCCTCGACGGTCATCTTTCCTAACGTGGCGTCCATGCGCACGCGCGAATGGATGGACAAGTCGGCTTACACCTACGGCTTGCACGGCACGCCCACAACGTTCACGCTTGAGGAACGACTGGCCACGCTCGAGGGCGGCACGCATTGCCTCCTCACACCCAGCGGTTTAGCTGCCATTGCACATGTGGATTTCGCGCTGCTCAAAACTGGCGATGAGGTGCTCATTCCTGATAACGCCTACGCGCCCAACAAGTCGTTGGCTGAAGGCGAGTTGGCGCAGTTTGGCATCACGCATCAGGTGTACGACCCGCTCGATGTGAACGACTTGGCCGCACGCATCACACCGCGTACGCGTTTGGTGTGGCTCGAAGCAGCGGGCTCGGTGACGATGGAGTTTCCAGACCTGGTGGCCTTGGTGCAGCTATGCAAAGCACGTGGCGTGCTGTGCGCGCTCGACAACACTTGGGGTGCGGGCCTGGCCTTCAATGCGTTCAATCTCACGCCTGGGCATGGTGAGTTGGCTGTGGACTTGACCATCCATGCCCTCACCAAATACCCCAGCGGCGGCGGCGATGTGTTGATGGGCAGCATCGTGACGCGCAGCGATGAATTGGCGCGTCTGTTGAAGCTCAGCCACATGCGATTGGGCACGGGCGTGGGCGCGAACGATGCCGAGATGGTGCTGCGCTCTCTGCCCAGCATGCCGCTGCGCTACAAAGCACAAGACTTGGCCGCACGCACTTTGGCGGCTTGGTGCGCCTCTCAGTCTGCGTTTAGTCAAGTGCTGCATCCTGCGTTGCGCAGTTCACCTGGCCATGCGCATTGGCAACAACTGTGCGTCACACCGCATGAGCCCGAGGGATTGGCCGCTGGTATTTTTAGCGTGGTGATGGATGACCGTTTCACCTCCACCCAAGTGGACGCGTTTTGTGATGCCTTGCAGTTGTTCAAAATTGGTTACAGCTGGGGCGGCCCAATGAGCTTGGTGATGCCCTACAACATGGCGTCCAGCCATGCACGGTCTCACGCGCAACTGAAGCGCGGGCGAGTGGTGCGCCTGTGCATTGGTTTAGAGGCTGTGCATGATTTGCAGGCCGATCTCTTGCAAGCCTTGCAGTCCGCTGATCTGCCATGTTGAGCATCGGTGCAGTGAGCCGCTCTTGACGCTGAGTTAGCCGTGGTTGTTTACCAGTAACTTTGCCAGCTTGCGCAAACTGTCGGGGTGTCGGTCTTCAGCCACACACGCCGTGGCTTGGGCGGTTTGTGTGAAATTGCGCACCATGGACGTGGCATAGGTCGGGTCGTAGTGCAGCACCAGCAGGTCGCGCACCACATTCTCAATGTGCCCCGTGGCCACTTGTACTTTCCATGCTTCAACCACCGACTTGCCACGAATGGCCACCAGTGCATCTAGGCGGCTGCAAAAGGCGTCTGGGTCGTCCACAAAAAATTTGTAGTCTTCCATCAGCAAAGCCACCCGTTCATCGAGGCTGAGCTGCAGCTCAAAACACGGGCTGTCACGCATGGCCAACATCAGCGATTCGGGAATGGACAGATTGCCCACCTTGCGGCTTTCAGACTCCACAAACACTGGACGCGTCACGTCAAAGCTGCGCAGGGCTTGCCACACCAGCGTGTCAAAGCGTTTTTGACTGGGCTGAGCTTGTCCAGGAATATGGCCCAGCACCGAGCTGCGATGGCAGGCAAGGTCTTCAAGGTCGAGCACCTGTGCGCCTTCTTCCGCCAACGCATTGAGCAAACGTGTTTTGCCCGAGCCTGTCGGGCCAGAGATGACCTTGAACTGCAGCGGAGCCACGCGCTTGGGTATGTCTTGGACCATGGCTGCGCGAAACGCTTTGTAGCCGCCTTCTATCAAGTTCACCTTGAAGCCAATTTGCCCCAGCACCATGGACAACGAACCACTGCGTTTGCCGCCACGCCAGCAATAAATGAGGGGCTGCCAATTTTTGGGCAGTTCCAACACCTCGCGTTGGATGTGGCGAGAAATGTTGGCTGCGACTTTTGCAGCGCCATGCTTTTGTGCTTCAAACGCACCTTGTTGCTTGTACATGGTGCCCACGACAATGCGCTCTTCGTTGTTGAGAGACGGCCAGTTGACAGCGTGAGGCAAATGGTCGAGCGAGTATTCGTCTTCGCTGCGCGCGTCAATGATGGTGCTGAACCCGCCGGGTGTGCCCAGGGGAATGGCCATGCGGGCCAAGGCGTCTTGCGCCGAAATAAAGTTCACACTCACGTTATAAATTTTTCTTGATTTCGGGCCATACGTTGGCCAACATGCGCGGCTGCGCTTCAGCTTTGGGGTGAATGCGATCGGGCTGGAACAGGTTGGCAGCTTCGGGGACGTCTGCCACACCTTTGAGAAAAAACGGCACCAGCCCCGTGCGATGCTTTTTTGCCAAGTTGGCAAACATCACGGCAAACTTGGCGCTGTAATCGGGCCCGTAGTTGGGCGGTATTTGCATGCCCACCAGCACCACGCGTGCGTTGATGGCACGGCAGGCTTGAATCATGGCTTCGAGGTTGTTGTGTGTGCTGTCCAGGTCGAGGCCGCGCAGTGCGTCGTTGCCGCCCAGCTCAATCACCACTAGCACAGGACGCACTTGGTCCAGCATGGCAGGTAGGCGGGATCTGCCACCGGCGGTGGTGTCGCCACTGATGCTGGCATTGACCACCCGCACATCGGGGCGCTCGGCTTGCAGCTTGTCGGCCAACAAAGCCACCCAGCCTTTGCCGCGAGCAATGCCGTACTCGGCACTCAGCGAATCACCCAACACCAAAATCGTAGCGGCAGGCATCGTGCCAGGTGCAGGGGCAGAGCCAGGTGGTGGCACGTTGTTGTGTGGGGGCTGACCACGTCGGCGCTGGGGGCCCGTGGAGGTGATGTCGCCTTCCATGCCTTGGCCCGTGGAGGTGATGATGCTTTGTTGGGCCGAAGCTGTTCCAAGGCTCAAAGTCCCCAGCAAAGTAGCGCCTAGGGCACCCAAGTTAAAGTCTCGTCTTAACAACCCATTGCGCCTCATGACCACGCCTTCATTTGAAAATTCATCCACATCGTTTTCACCGTTGATGGCCGTCTCGCATTTGTCCAAATCGGTACAAGACGCCAGCGGTACCCTGCACATTCTCCGCGATATCGACTTCACCCTAGCGCCCCAGCAATCCTTGGCCATTGTGGGCGCTTCTGGCTCTGGCAAAAGCACCTTGCTGTCCATCATGGCGGGGCTAGACACACCCACGCATGGCACCGTTTGGCTGGGCGGCGTGGACCTGTTTGCAATGAACGAAGACGCACGCGCTGCCGTGCGCGCCCGTCAAGTGGGCTTTGTCTTTCAAAGCTTTCAGCTTTTGGGCAATATGACCGCACTAGAAAATGTCATGCTGCCCCTAGAGTTGGCTGGCTTGCCCAACCCCCGTGCAGCGGCCAAAGACATGCTGGTGCGCGTGGGCTTGGGCGAGCGTTTGGGCCACTACCCCAAAGTGCTCTCGGGCGGCGAGCAACAACGCGTGGCCTTGGCCCGCGCCTTTGTGGTCAAGCCCGCTTTGTTGTTGGCCGATGAGCCCACAGGCAGCCTAGACCACGCCAGCGGCGAGCGCATCATGGACTTGATGTTTGCGTTGAACCAAGAACTGGGCACCACGTTGGTGTTGGTCACCCATGATTTAAAGCTGGCGGCGCGTTGCGACCAAGCCATCACGATTGAGGCGGGGCAGGTCAAGGGATAATCACGCCCTATGTCATCAGCCCCTAAAGTTCTCTTCGGCTTTCACGCCGTTGGTGTGCGCGTGAAAACAGCGCCACAGTCCGTCATCGAAATCTACTTCGACCCCACACGCCGCGATGCGCGCATGCGTCAATTTGTGGACCGTGCCACCGAAGCTGGCATTCGTTTGATTGAGGCCGATGGCCCACGTTTGGCCAAGCTCTCTGGCGGTCATGGTCACCAAGGTGTGGCAGCGCGGGTGAGTGAAATCAAGATGGTCCACTCGCTGGACGAGTTGCTCGAAGGCATTGAAAAAATCGAATCGCCTTTGATCTTGGTTCTTGACGGCGTGACTGATCCGCACAATTTGGGCGCGTGTTTGCGTGTGGCCGATGGCGCGGGTGCGCATGCGGTGATCGCGCCTAAAGACCACGCGGTGGGCATCAACGCCACAGTGGCCAAGGTGGCCAGTGGCGCGGCAGAGACGGTGCCGTATTTCATGGTGACCAACTTGGCGCGTACTTTGAATGAGCTGAAAGAGCGCAACATTTGGATCATCGGCACCAGCGACGATGCCCCTAAAACCTTGTACCAAGTGGACCTGAAAGGCCCTACTGCCTTGGTGTTGGGTGCTGAGGGTGACGGCATGCGTCAACTCACGCGCAAAACCTGTGATGAGCTCATCAGCATTCCCATGTGTGGTGGCGTTGAGAGCTTGAATGTGTCTGTGGCCAGTGGCGTGTGTTTGTATGAGGCACGTCGTCAGCGGACTGCGGTTCTTTAAATCCAGCCTAGGGCGCCTAACAGTGCGCCTATGGCGAGTAGCAACAACATGTGTGTTTTGGTTCTCCACACGATGAGCGTCGTGGCAGCAGCGACCAGCCACATGGGCCAATCTCTTGCAGGGTTGTCGTGACTACCGGTCAGCAACCAGCCGGTGGCAATGAGCAGGGCGATGACGATGGGCGCCATGCCCGCTTTGAAGGCTTTGACGGCGAGCATCTCGCGGTTGCGTTGCGCCCATTGCGTGGCCAAGAAGGTGAGGGTGCAAGAGGGAATCAGCATGCCAGCCATGGTGATGAACACGCCGCATAAAGCCAAGCTCACGGCGGGCCAACCCGCGGCCAAGCCGCCGCCTGCATTGAGTCCCACATTCCAACCCATCAAGGCGACAAACAAGACGTTGGGGCCGGGCGCGCCTTGCGCGATGGCGATGGACGAGGTGAACTGTGTTTCGCTCAACCAGTGGGTTTCGTCCACCAAGTAGCGGTGAATATCGGGTGCGGTGGTGATGGCGCCGCCCACGGACAAGAGCGACAGAGAGATGAAGTGCAAAAACAGCATGCCCCAATCGGCCAAGGTGAGTGTGATGCTCATGTGCCGCCTCGCTGTTTGATGCAATGCGCTGCCCACACGCCAGCCAATGGACCAAGGCTTAGCAACACCCAACCCAGTGGCCAGCGCATCAAGCCGATGGCGATGAAGGTCAGGCAGCCAATGGCCATGCAAGTCAGGCGTCCCATGGGGTTGTTTTTCAAGGCAATGATCAATTTGATGCCGACTGCAGCAATCAGGCCCGCCGCGACTGCACTTAGGCCGCGCAACATGCCTTGTGCAACAGGTGTTTCAGCAAAGCCAGCCACCGCGGCAGCCAACACAAGCACCACGGCAGATGGCGCTAGCAACAAACCTGCAAGTGCAGACAAAGCGCCCATCAATCCAAAATGTCGACCACCCAACATCAGTGCAAGGTTGACCACATTGGGGCCAGGCAGGACTTGTGCAACGGCCCAGTCTTCGACAAATTGTTCTTGGGTGAGCCATTTTTTCTCTTCTACCAGCACGCGTTGCACCACGGTCAAGACGCCACCAAAGCCTTGTAAGGCTAGCCATGTGAAGGAGATGAATAAATCAGCTTTGTTGCGCGGCGCGTTGCTGGTTGGGCTAGTTGCTGCTGGGGTTTGACTCATAGGGTCAGGCCGCCTGCGACTTCAATCACTGTGCCGTTGATGTATGACGCTTCGTCACTGGCCAAGAAAGCGTAAACATTGGCAATGTCTTGGGGTTGTCCCAAGCGCTTGAGTGGCACGCGATCTTTCATCTCGTGAATCACCTTATCGGGAATCGTTGACAGGATGGGTGTTTCAATAAACCCCGGTGCCACAGCATTGACGCGAATGCCTTTGGGGCCCAGTTCACGACTCCATGTTTTGGTGAAACCAATCACCCCAAACTTGGTGGCCGCATAGTTGGTTTGGCCGAAGTTGCCGTAGATGCCCACCACGGATGAGGCGTTCAAAATCACGCCGCTGCCTTGCGCCACCATGGCCTCGGTCACGGCTTGTGCGCAATGGAACACGCCGCGCAGGTTGACATCAATCACACGGTCAAATTGCTCGAGTGTCATTTTTTGCAAGCGTGCATCTTGCGTGATACCTGCGTTGTTCACCAACACATCGATGCGGCCGAATTTCTCGCGCACTGATGTGACGGTTGCATCCACCATGTCGCGTTGTGTCACATCCACCACAAAGCCCAGGGCTTGCGCGCCGATCGCTTGGCATTGTTTGACGGCGTCATCCACGCCAGCTTGTTTGACATCACAGACGATGACGATGGCGCCTTCTTGTGCAAATTTGAGGGCTGTGGCCAAGCCAATGCCCTGTGCTGCACCAGTGATGAGGCTGACTTTGCCAGCCAAACGATGTGTAGGAGTGGGGGTGGTGTGTTGCATGACCTGAGTTTAACGAGGCTGAAACCGCATGCACGCCAACCAATTCCATCCGCCAAGTCATTAACCCGTGTTACGCAAACCCGCCGAGATGCCGTTGATCGAAATATGAATGCCACGTTGGATCTTTTCGTCTCGGTCTTGTGGCCGCAAGCCTGCCCGATAGCGCCGTATCAACTCCACTTGCAAATGGTGCAGCGGGTCAATGTAGGGGAAGCGATGACGCATGGAGCGCTCCAGCGCAGCATTGTTCACCAAGCGTTGTTTGTCGCCCGTGATGAGCTTGAGGGCCTCAGAGGTACGGTGCCATTCGGCTTCTATCAATCCAAAAATTCGTTTGCGCAAGCGTGTGTCATTGACCAGTTCTGCATAACGTGAGGCCAAGCCTAAATCACTCTTCGACAGCACCATGTCTACGTTTGACAAGAGTGAACGGAAAAAAGGCCACTGGCGTTGCATTTTTTGCAACAAAGCCAGTGCGTCTTTGGGCTTGAGTGTGGGGTGGTGGTGGATGAACTGATCCACCGCAGAGCCAAAGCCTAACCAGCCAGGGAGGGTCAAGCGGCATTGACCCCAGCTAAAGCCCCAGGGAATCGCCCGCAAATCTTCGATGCGAGGGGATGCATTGCCGCTCTTGGGACGCGCCGCTGGGCGTGAGCCAATGTGGAGCTCAGCAATTTCACGCAATGGGGTGGCGGCAAAAAAGTATTCTGTGAAGCCCGGCGTGTCGTACACCAGGCCACGGTAGGCCGCCATGCTGGCGGCAGACAGCCATTTCGCCGCATCTAAGAATGCTTGCGGGGCAGGCTTGGTGGTTTGCAGCATCGTGGCTTCCAAGGTGGCCGCCACGAGGGTTTCTAAATTGCGACGCCCAATGTCTGGATTGGCGTACTTCGAGCCAATCACCTCACCTTGCTCCGTGAGGCGAATTTGACCACGCACCGTGCCTGGGGGTTGCGCCAAAATCGCTTGGTAGCTAGGACCACCCCCACGGCCCACCGTGCCGCCTCGGCCGTGGAACATGCGCAGAGTGATGTCGTGATGTTTGAACAAGCCATCGAACAATGTGACCAAGGCAATCTCGGCGCGGTAGAGCTCCCAGTTGCTGGTGAAAATGCCGCCGTCTTTGTTGCTGTCTGAGTAGCCGAGCATGATGTCTTGCTCACCACCGCTGCGCTTGACCAAATTAGCCACACCGTCTATGGCATAAAAGCCACCCATGATGTCTGC
Organism: Comamonadaceae bacterium; assembly: GCA_027485285.1. Taxonomy (GTDB): domain Bacteria; phylum Pseudomonadota; class Gammaproteobacteria; order Burkholderiales; family Burkholderiaceae_C; genus Limnohabitans. The sequence continues at coordinate 59,120 of JAIXRH010000075.1, forward strand.
GGCGCTACGCAAGTCTTCGATGGTTTCAAACAAAGGCACCACGATCAAATCGCAGACCGATGTTTGAGCACCCAAAGTGCCGCGCATCAAGCCAGTTTCTTTTTGCAGCAACAACACTTCCAGCAAATCGCTGACGGTTTCGGTGTGGCTGATGATGTAGTGGCGAATCGCGTCTTTGCCGAAAACCTCTCGCATTTGACGTGCGGTTTCGAAAATCGCCAGCTCTTTGAGGGCGAGTTCAGAGTAACTTGCCCCCATCACGCGCAGAGGGCGGGCGTCATGCAGGAGTTGGGTCAGCACCGCAACGCGTTGGGCTTCGTTAAGTTTGGCGTAGTTCTTTTCCACACCAGCGGTGGCCAGCAACTCAGCCACGACCAATTCATGTTGGTCTGAACTTTGGCGCAAATCCACTGTGGCGAGGTGAAACCCAAACACATCCACCGCACGCAATAAAGGCGTGAGGCGTTGGGTCATGAGGGCGCTGCCGTGTTGGGCGACTAATGAGTTGGCGATCACGCGTAAATCAGCCAACAACTCTTGCGCTGACAAGTAGGGGTTTTGTGGCGCGACCGCGTGGCGTGCCGCATCACCGCCTGTGAGGTCTTTGAGTGTGGCTGCCAAGCGTGCATACATGCCGGTGAGGGCGCGGCGATAGGGCTCGTCTTGGCGGTGGGCATTGGTGTCTGGCGATCGCTCGGCCAAGGCCTGCATGTCTGGGTTGACATCGACCAACATGGCTGACATGGACAATTCAGAGCCCAAATAATGCAACTCAGTCAGGTAGTGACGCAAGGCCACATCACATTGACGGCGTAAGGCAAAGCGAAGTGTCTCGGCGTTGACATTGGGGTTGCCATCGCGGTCGCCACCAATCCATTGGCCCATTCGCAAAAAGCTATGCACGTGGGCTTGGCCTAGTTCGGCTTCGAGATCAGCATAGAGCTTTGGAATTTCACTCAAGAACGTGGATTCGTAATAGCTCAGCGCGTTTTCAATTTCGTCTGACACCGTGAGTTTGGTGAAGCGCAGCAAGCGCGTTTGCCACAGCTGCAACACGCGTGCGCGCAGCTGTAATTCATTGGTAGCGAGTTCACGTGCTGCCAATGCATCTGGTGTTTTGGTAGAGGCGTGCAGGGTTGAGCGAGATTTGATGTCATCACGCAAACCAAGTAGCTGCGCAATGCCACGCTCGGCGTCCAAGATGCTTTTGCGTTGCACTTCGGTGGGGTGGGCGGTCAGCACGGGCGACACATGGCTGTGCGCCAGTGTTTGCACAATGCTCTTAGGCGCAATGCCTGCGGCCTTGAGGCGACTTAACGCCACGGTGAGGCTACCTTCTTGCGTGTCACCCGCACGTTCGTGAATGGCACGGCGGCGAATGTGGTGGCGATCTTCTGCGAGGTTGGCCAAGTGGCTGAAATAGGTGAAGGCGCGAATCACACTCACAGTGGCTTCTGCGCTGAGCGAGGCCAAGAGTTTTTTCAGTGCTTTGTCAGCATTGGCATCCGAGTCGCGGCGAAAGGACACAGAAAGCTTTCGGATTCGCTCGACCAACTCATAGGCTTCTTTGCCTTCTTGTTCACGAATCACATCGCCCAAAATTCGCCCGAGCAATCGAATGTCTTCTACGAGGGGGCGTTCATTGCTTTTTTGGCGCTCGTTTTCTTTGGATTTGGCTGAAGATTTGTCAGGCATTGAGGCGTTGTGTGGAGAAAGGTGAATGGGAGGCGCTACTGCCATTGCGTCAGGGACAAAGCTTGCGAAGCCCCTTGCAACGCTGGCGACACAGGGCTGTGAATGACCCAAGTTGGCACATCTTGCAAATACTTTTTGAACCGACCTTTGGCCTCGAAGCGCTCACGAAACGGTGACACATCAAAGCGCTCGCCCAAGCGCGGCACAATGCCACCGCCGATGTAAATGCCGCCGCGTGCACCCAGCGTCAAAGCCAAGTCACCCGCTACTGAGCCTAAGAAACCACAGAACATATCTAGTGCTTCGTTGGCGGTGGAAGTGGGCACGTCTTGCGCGCGTTCAATCACTTCGGCTGGGGTTGTGATTTCGCGTCCCTGGCCGTCTTTCAAATCACACAGGGCGTGATACAAATCGACCAAGCCAGCGCCAGAAATCACACGCTCAGCCGACACATGGCCATAGCGTTTTTGCAATTGTTGAATGGCCGCAAACTCGTGTTCGGTGGTCGCCGTCAAACTCACGTGGCCGCCTTCACCTGCAATGGGAATCCACTTGTGTTGATAGCCCACAGGAAACAAACCCGACACGCCCAAGCCTGTGCCTGGGCCTATCAAGCCAATCGCTGCATCAGCGGCTGCGGTACCTCTGCCCACTTGGCGTTTTTGTGCATCGGCCAGCTGTGTGAGCGACAAAGCCAATGCCGTAAAGTCGTTGAGCAACAAGAATCGCGATACACCCAAGCCTTCGCGCAAGGCTTTGACTGAAAACTTCCAGTGGTGGTTGGTCATGGCAACTTGGTCACCCGTGACGGGGTTGGCAATGCCAAAAGCAGCACAGGGTGGGGGGCTTAACGCTTGTGCACTCAAATAACTTTGTGCGGCAGCCAGCAACGATTCGTGCTCTGCACAGGGCAGCACTTGCACGTGGGTAATCGGCACATCTTCAGCCGCTTGCCAGCCAAAGCGGGCATTGGTGCCACCGATGTCGCCCAGCAAGCGTGGGTAAGGCGGTGCGTTGGCAACGGCTGGGTCGCGCGACTCAAACATGCTTCAGGATTTCAGGCGGGCCGCTTCGGTGGCTTCGATGTCCTTGGCCATTTTCTTGCCCAACTCGACGCCCCATTGGTCGTAAGCGTGGATGCCCCAAATGGCGGCTTGGCAGAACACTTTGTGCTCGTACAAGGCCATGAGCGCACCCATGCTGCGTGGTGTGAGAGCATCCACCCAAATGGTGGTGCTGGGCACGTTGCCGGGGTAGCTGCGGTGTGGCGCCAAGCGTTGCACGTCTGATTCATCCATGCCGCTGTCGCGCAACTCTTGCATGGTTTCTTCAGGTGTACGACCAATTGCCAAGGCTTGGGCTTGCGCTTGCATATTGAGCAAGACCACCCGGTGGTGCTCAGCCGCGAATGGCAAAGGGCTGCGCTCGGTCCGCAAACCAATGAAGTCCATGGGCACCAAGTGCTTGCCTTGGTGGATGAGCTGGAAGTAAGCGTGCTGGCCGTCAATGCCCAAACCACCCCACAACACAGGTGCAGTGGCCACTTCAACGGGGCTGCCATCAAGATGCGTGCCTTTGCCGTTGGACTCCATGTCCATCTGTTGCAAGAACGAGGCAAATTTGCCCAAGGGCGAGGCATAGGGCGCAATGTTGTGTGTGGTCGCGCCTAAGAAGTTGCGGTTCCACACGCCAAACAAAGCCATGAGCAAAGGCAAGTTTTGGTCAGACGGCGCGGTCATGAAATGCTCGTCCATGGCGCGTGCGCCCAAAAGCATGTCTTGGAAGGCAAACGCACCGATGGAGATGGCCAAAGGCAAACCGATGGCAGACCACACCGAGTAACGGCCACCGACCCAATCCCAAAAACCAAAGGTGTGTTCGGGGGTGAAGCCTTGGGCCGCAGAAATTTGTGGGTTGGCTGTCACGGCAATCAAGTGTTTGCCCAGCAGTTCCTCGGGGCAGCCACCGTCTGTCAACCAACGCTTGGCTGAGGCAGCCAAGGTCATGGTCTCTTGCGTGGTGAAAGTTTTGCTTTGCACCACAAATGCGGTGCGTGCAGGATTGAGATGGGCCAAGGTGGTGTACAGGCTCCATGCGTCCACGTTGGATACATAGTGCACGCGCACTTTGTTTTTGAAGCTGTCACGCGTCAAGTGGCTGAGCGCCTCGGTGGTCATGCGGGGGCCGAGATCGGAGCCGCCAATGCCGAGGTTGACCACATCGGTGATGGATTCGCCGCTGTGGCCTTTCATTTGGCCTTCGCGCACTTTTTCGGCAAAGGTACACACGCGGTGCAACTCATGAGCGACTTGCTTGGAAATATCACGCCCCCACGGCGGGTTGGGCACATGACTGCCCCGCAGTGCGACGTGCAACACAGCGCGTTGTTCAGTGGTGTTGATGGGTTCACCTTTGAACATCGCTTGCGCTTGGGTCATGACGTGTGATTCGTCTGCCAATGCCAAGAGTTGCTGCATGACTTCGCGGGTGACGCGTTGGCGCTCGTAGTCGATGCTGATGCCCGCGCCACTCGCGTGCAAGGCTGCATTGCGCTCTGAGCTTTTGAGCAAATCACGCAGGTGGGGTTGCGTGCCTTGGGCCAAGGCTTGCAGGGCTTGCCACGCTTGCCGTTTTTGTGGGGGGACGAATGAAGTCATGTCTGGATTTTCGCTTGATTTAACTGGCACGGACTGCGTCTGTGGCTTCGCGCGCCAAACGGGTGATTTCAGACCAATCGCCACGCTCAACCACATCGATGGGCGTGAGCCATGAGCCCCCGACCATTGCCACGTTGGGTAATTTTAAAAACTCGCCCATGTTGGCAAGCGATACGCCGCCTGTGGGGCAAAAATGCATATCGCCCAAGGGGCCGCTCAACGCTTTGAGCATGGCCAAACCACCGGCTTGTGCGGCGGGAAAGAGTTTGACCAAGTTGAAGCCGTAGTCGCGTGCTGCCATGACCTCACCCGGTGTCATCACGCCGGGCACAAAGGGCAGTTGGCAGTCCATGGCGGCTTGCACGAGCGCATCGGTCATGCCAGGCGAGAGCGCAAAGCTGGCACCTGCCGCTTGCACACGCGCCATTTCCTCCGCGCGTGTGACCGTGCCTGCACCCACATGCATTTGCGGCACGTGCTTGGCCACTTGCTCAATCGCGGGCAAACCTGCAGCGTGACGCAAGGTGATTTCCATCACATCCACACCCCCTTCAAGCAGGGCGTGGGCCATCGGAACTGCTTGGTTTGGGTGGGTGATGACAATGACAGGCACCACGCGTGAAGAGAATGCGGGGCGTGTGACAGCAGGGTTGTGTGATGACATAGAAGCGAGGCTTTAAGGGTGTGGAAACAAAGGCGACGCACCTGCTTCGGCCAGCGCTGCATTGGCGCGGAACAGAGCAAAGATGTCACGGCCTGTGCCGTGTTGGTTGCCAGACAAATCAGGTGAGGGGGCTGTGCGTGCAGCGAGTTCGGTCTCGCTGACTTCGAGCTGCAAAGTTTGCGAGTCGCAATCGAGGGCAATCATGTCGCCGTCTTGCACTTTGCCAATCAAGCCGCCATTGACTGATTCGGGGCTGAGGTGAATCGCAGCAGGCACTTTGCCTGAGGCCCCCGACATGCGGCCATCCGTGACCAAAGCTACTTTGAAGCCTTTGTCTTGCAGCAGGCCCAAAACAGGGGTGAGGCGATGCAGCTCGGGCATGCCGTTGGCTTGCGGGCCTTGGTTGCGAACCACGGCCACAAAGTCGCGTTCGAGTTGGCCTTCTTTGAACAGCACACCGAGTTGCTTTTGGTCAGTCAATACGATGGCGGGCGCGCGCACTTGGCGATGCTCAGGCTTCACGGCAGACACCTTCACCACCGCGCGACCCAAGTTGCCTTTGAGCAAACGCAAGCCACCATCGTTGCTGAAGGGATGTGTCACGGGGCGCAACACAGCTTCATCCGCCGACTTGGCTGGCACATCGCGCCAATCAAGTGGATCGTCAAGTGTCGGGTTGAGCCAAGGCTCCACGGCATAGCGGTGCAGGCCTGGGCCCAGGATGGTCTGCACATCCTCGTGCAACAAACCAGCGCTCAGCAACTGGGCAATGAGGAAACCCATGCCGCCTGCCGCTTGAAAGTGGTTCACATCGGCGCTGCCGTTGGGGTAAACGCGGGCCAGCAAGGGCACGCAAGCTGACAAGTCAGAGAAGTCATCCCAATTCACGATAAGGCCTGCCGCACGTGCCATCGCCACGATGTGCAGGGTGTGGTTGGTCGAGCCCCCCGTGGCCAACAAACCAACGATACCGTTCACGATGGCCTTGGCGTTGATTTGGTAGCCCATGCCTGTTTCCTGGTCTTGCGACAAAGCCACGGCACGTTTGACAGCTTCTGTTGTGAGCGCCTCACGCAGGGGTGTGCCAGGGTTGACAAAAGACGAGCCGGGCAAGTGCAGCCCCATGATTTCCATGAGCAATTGGTTGGAATTGGCCGTGCCGTAAAACGTGCAGGTGCCCGCGCTGTGGTACGCGGCTTGTTCGGCTTCTAGCAACACCTCGCGGCTGACCAAACCTTGGGCGTATTGCTGACGCACTTTGGCTTTGTCGTCGTTTGACAAGCCCGAGGTCATGGGGCCAGCTGGCACAAACACGGCGGGCAAATGTCCAAACTGCAAAGCACCGATAAAGAGGCCAGGCACGATCTTGTCGCACACACCTAAGAAAAGTGCGGCATCAAACACGTTGTGCGACAAACCGACTGCCGTGGCCAGCGCAATCACATCGCGCGAGAAAAGCGACAACTCCATGCCGTCTTCGCCTTGGGTCACGCCATCGCACATGGCAGGTACGCCACCTGCCACTTGTGCGGTAGCACCCGCAGCACGCGCTGCCACACGAATTTTTTCGGGGTAGTGCTCATACGGTTGATGGGCCGAGAGCATATCGTTGTAGGCGGTGATGATGCCGACGTTTGGCAGTCGCTCTTGGCGCAGCACCAGTTTGTCGTTGGCAGGCATGGCCGCATAAGCGTGTGCTGCATTGGCGCAACCCATGCCGCCGCGATAAGGACCAGGCTTTTTGGCTTTTGCCAACACATCCAAATAGGCTTGACGTGTTTGGGCGCTGCGTTGGTCAATGCGTGCGGTGACGGCAGCGAGGGTGGGGTGTAGAGGTGTTGTCATCTCAGTGAGGTCTGTGTATGGAGGTCTTAGTTGGCCAACCAGAGTGCCACGGGCGTTTGGGTTTGTTGAAGCACAAAAGAAATGGGCCACGCTGGGTCGGCTTGTCGCCATGCCTGCTGCAAGGTGTTGAGCTTGTCGGCGCCACTCAGCGGCAGCACGATGTGGCGCGAAGACAAAATTTGCGACAAGGTTTGCGTGATGCGTGCATAGGGTGCATTGGTGGGCGGGTTTTCCAGCTCGATGGCCACGCAACTGTGGGTGTTGCGCAGGTCCAGCGCATCAGCCAAGTTGGGGGCATCAGGAAACAACGAGGCGGTGTGGCCGTCAGCACCCATGCCCAGCACCAACACATCGGCGGTGCCCGCCTCAGAAAGCGCAATGTCTGCCACCTTGGCTTGCACGGATGGCGACGATAAAGGCTCCGTCATGCTGGCCACCATGAACACCAGTTGTGCTTTGGCTGCGAGGTCTTGCAACAAGTGCGTTTGCACCAACAACGCATTGCTGTCGGGGTGCGTGCGTGGCACACAACGCTCGTCCACCAGGGTCACGCGCACATGCGACCAATCAATGTCCATCACGCGCAGCGCTGCAAACAGGGCCACGGGCGATTTGCCGCCAGACACACTCAGAACCGCATAGCCACGCGCTTGAATGGCAGCTGCCAAGCGTTGCGCTATGTCTTGCGCCAAACGCAGATTCAGCTCGGCTTGGCTGACGGTGTGCACCGTCAACATGTCTCGTGATTCGGGGAGCCAAGCTTGGGTCATCAGGCTTCCTCAAACCACGACAACTCTTCACGTGCCATCAAGGCGGATGACGCGGCAGGACCCCAACTGCCTGCAGAGTAAGCGCGCGGCTTATCGTCCAATTCACCCCAACCATGGATGATGGGCTCGACCCACATCCATGCCGCTTCCAATTCGTCGCGGCGCATGAAGTGGGTGAGGCGGCCTTTGATGACGTCCATCAACAGGCGTTCATAAGCTTCGGCCCGCCGTTTGTCGGAGGACTGTTGCAAGTCGAGGCCGAGTTTGACGGGGTTCAGTGTCATGCCAGAGCCGGGTTCTTTGACCATCATTTCCAACTGAATAGACTCCTCAGGCTGCAAGGTGATGATGAGTCGATTGGGTTCGTGCTGCGGTGTGTTGCCAAAGATGGAGAACGGTTGGTCGGCAAACTCTATGATGATTTGCGACTCACGGCGCTGCATGCGTTTGCCTGTGCGCAAGAAGAAGGGCACATTGGCCCAGCGTGCGTTGTTGATGTGCGCGCGCAAGGCCACGAAAGTTTCGGTGCGGCTGCTGGCCGGCACGTTGTCTTCTTCTAAATAGCCTTTGACGGCAGCACCTTCTGATGCGCCCGCGGTGTATTGGCCGCGCACGGTGTCGCGCTTGATATCTGCCAAATCCATCTTGCGCAATGAGCGTAAAACCTTGAGTTTTTCATCACGCACGTCATCAGCACCTAAAGAAATTGGCGGCTCCATCGCCACGATGCACAGCAGCTGCAACAAATGGTTTTGAACCATGTCGCGCATCGCACCAGCGCCGTCGTAAAAGCCTGCGCGGCTGCCCACGCCAACGCTCTCAGCCACGGTGATTTGTACGCTCTTGATGTAAGGTGCACGCCACAGGGGTTCAAAAATGGCATTGCCGAAGCGCAGGACCATGAGGTTTTGCACCGTCTCTTTGCCGAGGTAATGATCGATGCGGTAAATCTGTTGTTCGTCAAAGTAACGCGCCACATGGGTGTTGATGTCGCGGGCCGTGGCAAGGTCTGTGCCCAATGGCTTTTCTAGCACCACACGGGATTGCGCATCAACCAAACCTGCGCCTGACAGGTGTGCGCAAATTTGTGTGAACAAGCTTGGCGCTGTGGCCAAGTAGTACACGCGCAGTGCGGGCTGCGCACACAAGTCTTTGAGTTTGGCAAAGTCGTTTGCGTTGGTCACGTCCATGCTGACGTAGGTCAAGCGGTTCAAAAAGCTTTGCCAGTCATCAGGGGTGAGGGCGTCTTTCTCAATGAAGGCGGGTGAGTTTTTGTCGATGAAATCCAAATACGCTTGGCGTGTCCAGTCTTGACGACCCACGGCCACGATCCGTGCGGAGCGATCGAGCTTGTCATGCAAGTGCGCCATGTACAGCGCAGGCAAGAGTTTGCGGAACGACAAATCGCCAGCGCCGCCAAAAATCACGATGTCCAGCGACCCTGCTGGTGGAATGTTCTGTGTCATGTGTAACGTTTGTTGAGAAGGTTTTGTTTCATGTTGCGCAGCATAGGTTGCAGCTGAGTGCTACCAATGCGCAGTGCCACGGTGGTGGCCAACACGTCGACGATCATTAAGTGGAGCAAGCGCGACACCATGGGGCTGAATTTTTCGTAGCTCTCGGGGTGATCGGCCGCGAGGTGAATCTTTCCGGCATTGGCCAGTGGGGAACCAGAGGCTGTCACCACAATCGTGGTGGCACCGTTCTTTTTGGCAATCTCGCACGAGTCGAGCAAATCGCGGGTGCGGCCTGAGTTGGAGAACACCACCAAGCAGTCGCCGGGGCCAAGCAGGGACGCGCTCATGATTTGCATGTGACCATCGCTGTGCGAGATGGTGTGAAAGCCGAGGCGGAAAAACTTGTGCTGAGCGTCTTGCGCCACGATGCCTGAATTGCCGACGCCAAAAAACTCAAGGCGTTTGCCTTTTTTGTGGGTCAGTGCGATGGCTTCTGCTGCTTTGTCGATGGCGGCTGATGACGCATCGTTGCGGTATTTCAAAAACGCGGTGACGGTGTTGTCAATGACTTTGACCAACACATCGTTGCTGCTGTCTTGCGCACCCACGTTACGGTGGATGAAGGGCACACCCTCGCTCAGGCTGCCTGCGAGCTTGAGCTTAAAATCACTGAGTCCTTTGTAGCCGATGCTGCGGCAAAAACGCACCACGGTGGGTTTGCTTACCTGAGCACGTTCGGCCAACTCTGCGACAGGGGTGCTGGCAAAACTACGCGGGTCGCTCAACAGCAACTTGCCCACACGCTGCTCGGCGGGAGCCAATGACTGCAAAGTGGATTGGATTCGATCAAGCATGGCTGTAACTGGATTAAATTAATTTCTGAATTTTAATGTAATTAAGTTACATAGCAAGCGCTATTTGTCATCTTTGACAGTGTGTTGTTAAAAATTCAATGGATGAGCCAAAGACCAAGCGTGTGCCTGATCCCAAGAGGGCGGGACGCAGCCCTTTTCTTGAACGCACAAACTGGCGCTGGCAACGGCATGACGCAAGAGCTGTTCGAGCGCTGCCTGACTGCTGATGTCTAGGCCTTGTTTGAGCAAAGCTGCGAGCAAGCCTGCCAAAAAACTGTCTCCTGCACCTACCGTATCGGCAATAGCCAGCTTCGTGTTTTCCCGCCCAAAGCACAGCAAGCCATCGGCAGACATGAGCCACGCACCGTGTTCACCCAATGTCAGGGCTAAGAGCTGCGCAGAGGTTTGTCGTAGCAAGTGCTGCGCACACTCAACGGCTGAGTCCCCTTTCAATCCGAGATGAAGCAAATCTTCATCACTGACCTTGATGATGTCAGCATGGGCCAAAGCCTGCTGAATAGCAGCACGGTAGCTGGGCAAATCAGGCATCACCGAGGGACGAAGGTTGGCGTCGACCACCACCCAGTGACCGTTCTGCTGTTGAGTCTGCAGCCAGGGTAAGTAATGATGTTGGTCGCGTGCATCGAGGGCGAGAGCCCCTGTGCAAACCATCTTGAGCTCGGAGAGTTGGCTACAACTGTCTTGCAAGGAAGCGGCACTGATTTCTCGATCAGCCACGCCTTCGCGGTAGAAAGCGTAATCGGGGTGTCCTGTTTCGTCTAAGTTCACCACGGCCAGCGAGGTGACTTCTTGCACCGCATTTGGCTTTGCCAGTGCTACGCCATCTTGTTCAAGTTGCTGTGCAAGCAAACGGCCAAAGCGGTCTGAAGACAGTGGGTTGAGATACATCGTCCCTACACCTTGGCGGGACAGTGCGCGTGCCAAGTTGTACACCGCACCACCCAAACACGGCGTGAACGTGCCGTCAGGACTGGCGATGAGGTCAATCAATGCCTCACCAGCAAGTGCAATACGAATGGGCTTAGTCATTGGTTTTCACACGAAGGGTGAGCAATGCAGCAATGCCTAAGAAGCAGCCCGCCAATTGAATGACGTGCCTTGGGTCGCTGCCCAACAAGCTGTCGTAATACAAAGGCAGTGTCAGCATCTGAATGATCATGGGTAAGACAATGAACATGTTGAAGATGCCCATGTAAACACCGGCACGCTCTGGAGGAATGCTGCGGGCCAACATGATGTAAGGGTTGCCCATGATGCTGGCCCAAGCCAAGCCAATGCCCACCATGGGCACAAACAACAACGCAGTGTCTTGGATGTTGGGCAAGCACCACATGCCAACGCCTGCGAGTGATAAGCATGCTGCATGGACAACCTTGGGGCCGAAGCGTCGCGTCAGTGGAATGAGCCCGAAGGCCGCCACGAAAGCCACAAAGTTGTAGAAGCCTCCAATTTGCCCGTTGAGCAAACCCGCATCGCGAAAACCTTGTGACGAAGCATCCGATGTGTCAAATACAGCACGTGCCAATGAAGGAACGATGTAAATCCAGTAGCACATCATGCCGTACCACTGAAACAACTTCATCCACCAAAGTTGGCGCATGGCTTGCGGCATGTCGCGGACGGCTTCCACAATCTCGGCCAATGTGGCTTTGATGCCCGTGGGCTTGGCCAAGATGGCCTCACGCTCTTGGTTTGTTAACGGCAGTTCAGGCGTCGAGTGCACGGACCACCACACGGTGGTCAATGACAGGACGGAACCAATCAAAAATGCGATGACGGTGATGTGTGGAATGTTGCTGTCATTCACCGCATCTTTGTTCAGACCAAACCAAAACAAGAGTGAAGGCGTGAGGTAGGCCATGGTTTGCGCCAAGCCTGTGAATGCGCTTTGGGTCAAAAAGCCCAACGAGTGTTGGTTGGTGTTGAGCCGGTCACTCACGTAGGCGCGGTAAGGCTCCATGGTCACGTTGTTGGCTGCATCCAAAATCCACAGCAAGCTCGCGGCAAACCACAGGGTGGGGCTAAACGGCATGAAGAGCAAACAGATGCTGCACAAAATCGCGCCAATCATGAAGTAAGGCGTGCGACGCCCCCATTTGCTGATGGTGCGGTCACTCATGGCGCCAATGATGGGCTGAACCAGCAAACCTGTCATGGGTCCAGCCAGCCAAAGCAAGGGCAGGCTAGCCTCATCCGCACCTAGGTATTTGTAGATCGGGCTCATATTGGCTTGTTGCAAGCCAAAGCTGTACTGGATTCCGAAGAACCCGAAGTTCATGCTGAGGATTTGCCAGAACGACAGATGCGGTTTGAGGTGTGTGCTCATTTTTTAAGCCAAATGGCTGAGTAGGGTGCGAGCTGCAAACCTTGCAGATCGAGTGCCTTGCCTGAAATTAAATCAGTGCCATACGTCATGCAATTTTGCGTGATTGCTGGCGTTGGAGACAAGGTTTGCGGTTGGCCTGAGAAATTGAACAAGCCTAGGACATGGGCGCCACGCTTCAAGCCCAAGACGGCGCTTGTACCGGTATTCCAAATGCTCAATGGATGCGTGGCACTCAAACTGCTGTTTTTCTTTTTGACTTGAATGAATGCCCGCAGTGCGGCATAAATCTGGCCTTGTACCGTCGACATATCGTGGCGATTGGCAAAACCTTGCTCGTCAAACATGGGGCGATGCAACTCACGGCCATCGGGGCCTTGACGCTGGGCAATTTCTTGTGCCGAGGTGTTGCCCTGGCCCCATTCGTCGCCCATGTAAATCAGAGGCAAACCACCCACAAACAATGACAAGGCCTGCATCATCACCAAGCGTGATTTGGCGGCTTCTTGTTCTGCTAGCGTTTGTGCGGATGTCAAACCCACTAAGGCAGCGGTCATCCCGTTGGTTCCGTGCACAACCGTTGGGTCGCTCGCTTGAAAGGCTGCCCCTTGTGCATAGCTACCAGCAACTTCGCCTGCAAAGAATTGCGACGCATGCAACAGGCGTGCGCGTTGATCCGCACCGCGTGCATCCATCTCGGGGCGCAAGACGTTCCACCCAATATCATCATGGCAACGCACATAACTCATCCATGCGCAGCCATCGGGCAGGGCAGGGGTGTGAGACAGCACATCTTGAATGATTTGCGTGTTTTCTTCAGCCAGTGCCACCCAGCTGGCCGACATGAGACTGGAGTGATAAGCCACATGGCACTCAGGCCCTTTTGTCTCGCCCAAGCCAAAGTAAGGCGGTAGCTCTTGCGTGGGCATGATGGCCTCTGCCTTGAGCAAGATGCCAGGTGCGGCAATGTTGGTCAGACAGCGCATGGCTTGCAAAATCCAATGCACTTCTGGCTGGTTCATGCAGTTGCTGTCGGGGCGTTTCCACAAGAAACCAGTGGAATCTAAGCGGAAAGCCTCTACGCCTAAGTTCGCCAGCTGCAACAGCGATTGAGCCATTTCAGCAAACACATCGGGTTGGGCGTAGTTCAAATCCCATTGGTAGGGATAGAACGTGGTCCATGCCCAAGCCTTCAGTTCGGGAATGAAAGTGAAGTTTCCTGGCGCAGTGTTGGGGAAAATTTGAATCAGATTTTTTTCATGTTCAGTCACTTCCGCAGGCGAATGTGCCCAATGGAAATACGACTGGAAGTGCGCGTCACCCGCACGAGCCTTCAAAGCCCATTCGTGTTCGTGTGACACGTGGTTCAACACAAAGTCACTGCACAAGCTGATGCCTGCGGCACGCAGCTCTTTGGTCAGTGCTTGCAAATCGTGGTTGTTGCCCAAGGCTGGGTCCACTTCGTCATAGCTCGCTACTGCAAAGCCACCATCGTTGGGTGGCGTGCCTGGCTTGAGGAACGGCAGCAGGTGCAAGTAGGTCACGCCCAGCTCTTGCAAATGCGCAATGCGCGCACGCACGCCAGACAAATTACCCGCAAATTTGTCGGTGTAGGCGCAATAGCCTAATGAACCATTCAAATGCCAGTTGGGGTGAGAGACGCGGTGCAAATCTAGGGCCCACAAATCATCGGGGCGTGCAAGCGCGAGTTGAACCGCCTGAGTCACAACTTGGCTCAACCAGTCAGAAAAATTGTCGTTGCAGCCGTACAGACGAGCGAGCCTGTCCTGCAACACGGGGAATTCATTGTTCACGCGTTCGCGCAGCACATCAGCGCGAGCCGCGGGGGCTTGGTCAAGCAGCTCAGCTATCAGAGCTGGAAGATGAGCCTGTCCTGAAGTGACGGGACGATCTTCGATAAACGACATGGTGTTCACAATTCGGTAAGAGATGCGCTGAACCTTGTGGGTCCAGCGCAATGGGTCCTCAATTGAAGCACCCAAGCCGCTGACGTGACTTGGGTGTGTCGAGCATTTTTAGAACTCGTACTTCAAAGTTGCTTTTGCGCTGCGACCTGCGAGTGCGCGAGCGGCATGACCGTCACCTTCAACTTCAGTGAATGCTAGCTTGTTGAATGCGTTGTTGACGCTCAAGATAGCTGAAGCTTGCTTGTTGATGCGATAGTTTGCAAACAAGTTTGTGATCATGTAGCCGTCCATCGTGATGGTGTTGGCATCATCACCATACGACTTGCCAGAGCCAATGAAGGCGGCTCCAAACTCCATGTCACCAGTGCGGTACGAGGGGGACAACGCATAGACCATGTCAGCTTGGCGACGTGGTTTTTTGCCCACCTCTGCTGCATTCAAAGAGCTTTTGATTTTTGCGTCTGTGATGGTTGCACCAGCGCTCAAACGGAATGGGCCAGAACGGTAACCTGCTTCAAGTTCGAAACCCTTGGCCTCATAGCCGTTGGTTGTGAACTTTTGCGTTGTCGCTTCATAGTTTGATTCGTCGGTTTGAGCCATGAAGAAAGTACCAAACAAGCTCAAATTGCCTTCACGATGTTTCACACCGAATTCTTGCTGTTGCAAGCGGTTGAAAGATACAGGCTTACTGCCGTTCAATGCACCAGCAGTGCCGTACAGCAAACGGTCAGCGGCAAAGTTGTAGCCATCGCTGATGCGACCATACAAAGCGGTATCTTTTGTCAAGGCGTAGTTTGCGCCAGCTGAATAAGACATCTTGTTTTGCTTGTAGTTCACAGTATCTGCTGAGCCTGTATCCCACGAAGCCGCTGACAGTGCAGTTGTGTTGGTTGGTGTTCTGCCTTTGAAGGTTTGGCCAGTTGCAGACATGCTGTTTTGACGCACGCTACCCTCAACTGTCAACTTATCTTTTTCCCAATTCAATGCTGCATATGGCGCAGTCACGTTGTATTTCATGTCATATGTGCGTGAGCAGCAACCGCCCCATGTGTTCCAACCGCTAGAGACTGGCGCAGACCAAGTGCCATTTGTTCCAACGGTGTATTGGTTCCAGAACCAAGTTTGTCCAAGGTTTTGTGAGCCTGTGAACACGCCACCTGTAAACACAGACTTCCCACCATTCAAGTCAAAAGACTTGGAGGCCTTCAAGTCGTTGAACATGTTGTCCATGTTGTCCAATGACGTGTTGAACATCGTGCCTGTGAATGGACCGCCAGCACCGTTACCGTTGTCAGCTGGGAACATGCCAATAAAGCGACCGCCGTTGGTGCTTTTGCGCAATTTTTCTTCCACAGTCCAGCCGTTGTCTAGATTTAGCTTAGCTTCCAAACCAATTGAGCGGCTGGTCACGTGCAAACCATTTGCAGGATTGCTCGTCACTTGATTCCCATTACGGTCAATCGTTGTGTCGCGGGTGATATTGGGATTGATGAAAAATGCATTGCGTGGATCAACACCCGCAATTGTTTGTATTTTCCCGTTTGACAGCTTTGTTGGCACAGGCAAGATGGTGGGAGTTTTGTCGTCCAAGTTTTTGAAGTTCACGCGGACATAGCTGCCTTTATCAAACTCTTTGGTGACGCTGGCCTTTAGCTGCCCGCCATCTTGTGAGTTAAAACCTGTTTTGTAGGGCGCGGCTTCGCCTTGACGCATAAAGCCGCCCATATTGAAGTAGGTGTCGCTGCCCATTGCGCTTGCGAAGTTAAAGTCATAGCGGTTAAGACGCGAACCCAATCCGCTTGTGACTCCCACAGCGTTGCCAACATCACGGCCAGTTTTACTGACGAAGTTAATGATCGCACCAGGTGCATTGCTGGCTAATGTCGATGCGCTACCGCCTCGCACCACTTCGACACGGTCTGTGGTGAAGTCTGTGCGTAAGAATTGGTCAGGAGTACCAAATGCGATATCGCCAAACAGCAAGATCGGCAGGCCGTCTTCTTGCATTTGCACATAGCGGCTACCACCTGCTGAAACGGGTGCGCCGCGAACTGTGATGTTTGCATTACCTTCACCGCCTGATGATTCAGAGCGAATGCCTGGAACTGATCGCAAGATTTCAGCTGCGCTGGTAGCGCCGCTGCGCATGATGGCCTCTTCGCCAACCGATGTGACTGAGTCGCTTGATTTCATCTTGGTGCGGCCCGTCGGTGAGGCTGTCACAACGACTTCATCGAGGTTGAGGTTTTGGGCATATACCGCACCAATTTGCAAGGCTGCCATCGAGGCTGCAATTGCAATCGTTTTAGGACTGATTTTTTTGTGGTTTGTTTTCACAAACGTCTCCTTTACAAGTTGATAGAACCCCAGTTTTTTTGCTTGTTTGCAAGCTGCTGGAGAGGTGACTCTTTGTCCTGCCTTGGATGCATTGCAATGAGTGAGATGAATTTTGTTTTCATTTGCAAACGTTTGCAAGAATATTTCTTCAATTTTCATCGTTGGATCTGAAAGTTTAATTTAGAAAATATTTCTAACTTATTGATTTTCATTATGAATTGCTCTAAAATTGGTGCTTTCCCTAGTGTCATGAGCATGCAACAAAATAATTTCATAAGCAAGGGTTTGCACTAATGCCGTGCAAATTTTCGTGAAATTAGAATTGCAAACGATTGCAAAGAGTTTGTTTGCTCTGTTGCAGAAATTGATAACCAGGAGCCACACACACATGAAAGACTACGCCAGTCAACAACGCAATCCAGGCAAGCATGTGGTCGGGTTGGGCCTGGTGGTTTTGTTGCACATCATCTTGTTTTGGGCGATCAGCTCTGGCTTAGCCAAAAAGTTCGTCAAAGCGGTCAAGGGGCCGGTTGAGGCCCAGCTGATTGAAGATGCCAAGCCCGACATTCCTCCGCCACCACCACCACCGCCGCCTCCCAAGAATGCCCCACCACCGCCACCACCTGAATTTGTGCCACCTGTGGACATTTCAGTGAACGCCACAACAGGCGCCAATGCGATTGCTTCTGTTTCCAATGTGCCTGTTGCGCCAGTCGTGCAAGTTGCCCCAGTTCCTCAAGTCAGGGTGCCGCCTGTGATCAATGCAGCCGTCAATTGCCCTAAGCCTGAATATCCAAGCTCATCTCGCCGCAACGAAGAGGAGGGCACGGTTCAGCTGCGCTTCTTGATTGGAGCTGAAGGTCAAGTGTTGGAATCACAAGTAGAAAAAAGCTCCGGCTTTACGCGCCTGGATGAGGCAGCGCGCGTTGCACTGTCGCGCTGTCAGTTCAAGCCTGGCACGCTCAATGGCAAGGCCGAACAAAGCTGGGCCAGCATGAAATACACATGGCGCTTGGAATAAGCGGCAAGTCATTTACAACTGAATTCAATAATTTTCTTAGGAGTCACGCATCATGATGAAACAACTCAAAACTCTCGCGCTCAGCGCTGGCCTGGTGGCTGGCTTGCTGTTTGGCATGGTTGGTCCAGCGCAAGCGGCCAAAGACAAAGCACCTGCTGCAGCGCCTGCTGCCACCGAAGTCGCTGCACCTGCCCCAGTGGCAACGCCAGCCCCAGCGCCTGCTGCGCACGCTGGTGAAGAAAACCCCTACGGCCTGAGCGCTCTGTGGGCACAAGGCGATGTGGTAGCCAAGGGCACCTTGCTGATCTTGGTGATCATGAGCATGGGCAGTTGGTATGTGATTTTCACGAAGTACTTTGAGCAAGCCAAGATCATGCGCTTCGCCAAGGCTGCGCAAGACAGTTTTTGGTCGGCAGGCAACGTGCGCCAGGGTGCAGACACATTGGCCGAAGACAGTCCATTTCGATTCATCGCGGAAAAAGGTTTGGAAGGCGCAAGCAAGCACACAGGCATGTTGGGCGCGATCAACTTCAACGACTGGGTGACCATGAGCATCCAACGTGCCATGAACAATGTGCAAAGCCGCATGCAAGACGGCTTGGCTGTCTTGGCCACCGTCGGTTCGACTGCACCGTTCGTCGGTTTGTTCGGGACGGTTTGGGGCATTTACAACGCCTTGGTCAAGATTGGCATGTCTGGCCAAGCCAGTATTGACAAAGTAGCTGGCCCAGTGGGTGAGTCACTCATCATGACGGCCATCGGTTTGGCTGTGGCTGTGCCCGCTGTGCTCGGCTACAACTGGTTGGTGCGCCGCAACAAGTCAGCCATGGAAGATGTGAACGCTTTCGGTTCTGACTTGCATTCTGTGCTGCTTGGCACCAACAAAAAATAAACAGGAGCCACCCTCATGGCCATGAACGTTGGATCGGATGCAGATGACGAGATCATCAGTGCGATCAACACCACCCCTTTAGTGGACGTGATGTTGGTGCTGCTGATCATCTTCTTGATCACCATCCCCGTGGTGACGACATCGGTGAAGGTGGATCTCCCGAAGGAGAAGAACCTGATTCGAGAAACCAAACCAGAGAACGTGATCATTTCGGTGAACGCCGCAGGCAACATCTACCTGTATGACACACCGATTAAGAACTCTGCTGATTTGATAAATCGCATGAAAACTTTTGCGGTCAAAGACCCTCAACCCGAAGTTCAAATTCGCGGTGATGCGCGCAGTGATTTTGAATCGGTGGGGCGCGTGATGTATGCCGTGCAGCGTGCGGGCATCGTCAAGGTCGGTTTCATCACCGAGCCAAACTGATCTAAGGAGCTAAAAATGGGAATGAATATCGGCCAAGGATCAGGCAGCGGCGAACCCGAAGTGATGATGGACATCAACACCACGCCTTTGATTGACGTGATGTTGGTGTTGTTGATCATGTTGATCATCACCATCCCCGCGCAATTGCACACCGTCAATTTGGATATGCCAGTGGCCAAACCTCCCATCAAAAAGGTGGACCCTGTGGTGATCAAGATTGATGTGGACGCCAACAGCGTGATCAACTGGAACGGCAAGCCATTGGCAACGCGTGCAGACTTGGACCTCAAGCTGCAAGAAGCCACCAGGATGGAGCCGCAGCCCGAGTTGCATTTGCGCTCACACGCCAAAGCCAAGTACGAGGCAGTGGCCGCGGTGATGGCCAATGCGCAGCGTTTAGGTTTGAACAAGCTTGGTATCGTGGGGTCCGAGCAGTTTGTGAATTAATTTCTTCAAGGTCCTTTAAGAGGGAACCCTTTGCCTCTTCTCTCACGGGAAGAGGCTTTTTTTTAAGAGGTGAGAAAATGACACCGTCATGGAAAAAACTGTTTGCATTGAGCGTATTGGGTGTCGCTATCCATACGGTTGCGCAAATCAGTATGCGCCCTGAAGTTGCAAAGCCTTTGCAAGCCGCACAGGAGGCGATTCAATCCAAGCAGCCAGACGTGGCTTTGCAAAAAATTCAAGAGGCTCGATTAACACCTCAACTCACCGACGCAGAAAAAATGTATTTGGAGCGGTTGTCAGTGGTGGCGGCTATGAATGCGCAAAAGTTTGATCTGGCCGCTAACTCATTGGACTATTTGTTGCAAAGTCAACAACTGCCAGCCGCAGATCGCTTGAGCTTGATCGAGACGATGGTGGGCGTGAGTCAGCGCAACAAAGACTACATCAAGGTGGTGCAATGGGCGCGCCGTTATGCGCAAGAAGGCGGTAAAAATCAAAGTGTGCACATCATGAAAATACAAGCCTTGGCATTGCAGGGCTTGCATCAAGAGGTGCTGCAAGAAAAGTTAGAAGCCCATCGTTCGCTGGGCTACCTAGCGCAAGAGTCAGAGCTGCGTATTTACGCGTTCAGCCATAAGCAGCTCAAGGATGAGGCTGGCTACGTCAGCACACTGACGCAGTTGGTGACACGCTTCCCATCCGAAAATTATTGGTCAGATCTGCTCAATATCATGGGTCGTGCACCTGGTATCAACGCACGTAGGCAACTCGATGTGTCTCGCTTGATGGCAGCGTCTGGCACCCTGCAAGATGGGGAGGATTATTTAGATGCAGCGCAATTCGCCATCAAATCAGGCTTGCCTTATGAGGCTTTGCGTTTTTTAGATCAGGGACAAGCCGAAGGTTTGCTCAAGGGCGCTTTGGCTGCCAATGCGGTCAAGCTCAAACATCAAGCGCAACAAGGTGCGGCTGAGGATGACAAAACCCTTAAGTCACTGACTCTCGCCACTGAAAACGGACCCATGTTGATGCAGCTAGCTGATGTGTTGTTGTCCAAGGGGCAATGGCACGAGGCGGCTGAGGTTTACCAAAAGGCACTTTCAAAAGGAGGGCTCAAGCACGAGGGTGAAGCGCGCTTGCACTGTGGCATCGCACTGATCAAGGCTAAACAAAATGATGCCGCTAAAGCCATGTTGCAAACTGTGACTGGTGACGCCGCTTACGGGCTCATGGCCACTTTGTGGATCTCACTTGCGAAATGACGCCCTATGATGGGAAGGTATTCAAGCAGTGAAACCTATTTCCAAACGCATGGCCAGTTCAGACAACGACAAACGCAAGATTCAAATGATCGACATCGCTCGGATGGCGGGCGTGTCTACCTCCACTGTTTCGCGCGCCTTGAACGGCAGCTCATTGACAAATGACGAGACCCGTCAGCGCATCATCGAACTTGCCCGTTCGCTCAACTACACCATCAACCAAAGCGCAAAAAACTTGCGGATGGGGGACAACCGCACCATTGGTGTTGTGATTCCGTATGACAAAAAAACTCGGCAACACATTTCTGATCCGTTTTTCTTGGGGATGCTCGGTAGTTTGGCTGATGCTTTGACAGATCGCAATTACGACTTGTTGCTTTCGCGTGTCGATGCGGACCACTTAGACGACATGGCCGCTTTGTATGACACAGGTCGCGCCCGTGGCCTCATCGTGATTGGTCAATGGGGCCATCATGATCAATTGAATGAATTGGCACGTCGCCATGTGCCGATCGCTGTATGGGGCGCACAGTTGCCCCGTCAACTGTATTGCAGCGTAGGCAGTGACAACGTGTCTGGGGGGACGTTGGCGACTGATCACTTATTGGGTCTAGGCAGGCGTCGCATTGTCTTTATGGGTGATGTGGACATGCCAGAAGCCGCGCAGCGTCATGAAGGGTATTTGCTCGCACACAAAAAATTTGGTGTGGAGGTTGACCCTCGGCTTTATATCAAGTCACCGTTCACTGCCGAAGAAGCGCAGGCTGCGTTGCATTCATTTTTAAATAGCAACGTGGCCTTTGATGCAATTTTTGCAGCAAGTGATTTGATTGCGATTAACGCCATGGGTGTCCTCAAAGGCCAGGGTGTTTCAATTCCAGAGCAGGTGAGTGTCGTAGGCTACGACGACATAGATATGGCTTCTCACAGCTTCCCGCCCCTGACGACAGTTCGTCAGCCGATCGATGTGGCTGGTGGGATGTTGATGGATTCCTTAAAAGAAGTCTTGGATGGACACATGGCTGAATCTAAACATTTGCCGACATCCTTGGTGATTCGCGGATCTACTTTGTAAGGCGTTCGCCGTGATTCACACCTTGCGGGATGCCATCGGCGTGTTTGACTCAGGCGTAGGCGGTTTGTCCGTCTTGCGTGCCATCCACGCTGCCTTGCCCTTGGAGCATTTGGTTTATGTGGCCGATTCAGGCCATGCGCCATATGGCGACCAGTCTGAAGCACACATCACCCAGCGCACACTGACCGTGGGCAAGTGGTTGGCCGAGCAGGGGGTCAAAGCCATCACCATCGCCTGCAACACGGCCACGGTGGTGGCGGCTCAAACCTTGCGTGAACAAATGCATTTGCCCGTGGTGGCCATTGAACCCGCCATCAAACCCGCTGTCGCGCTCACCCGAAGTGGTGTGGTGGGCGTATTGGCCACGCGCCAAACCGTGCAAAGCGCCTCAGTCGCTAGCTTGGTTGAGCGCTATGGGGCAAACAAACGCATCTTGCTCCAAGGCTGTCCAGGTCTTGTTGAGCAGGTGGAACGAGCCGATTTGCACAGTCCTGAAACAGAGGCCTTGCTGCGTCAATTCATCACGCCTTTGTTAGCGCAGGGGGCTGATACCTTGGTGCTGGGTTGCACGCACTATCCATTTTTGCGTGACACCATTCAGCGCGTGGCGGGCGACAACATCCTGCTGCTCGACCCCGCCGAGGCCGTGGCGCGAGAGTTGTCCCGCCGTTTGTCCGACACCGGCGGGCTGTCTCAGCACACAGCGCCAGGCCAAGTGCAGTTTTTCAGCTCAGGCGATGTGGCGCAAGCGCAAACTGTGATGTCTCATCTTTGGGGGGCGTCAATCTCGGTGCATGCCTTGCCTTGATGCGATGCCGATAGCCCCGCGAACCTGAAGGAATGGGGCTAACCCTTACACTCCGAGCTTCATGAATGCTTACGCCGACGTCTCCCTTTTCCCCCGCAACGCCAAGCCGCTGAACAGTTACCGCAAGTACTGGGCGGCTCGTTTTGGCACGGCCCCGTTTTTGCCGATGTCGCGCGAGGAAATGACACAACTCGGCTGGGACAGCTGCGACATCATCATCGTCACCGGTGACGCGTATGTGGATCACCCGAGCTTTGGCATGGCCGTGATTGGCCGCATGTTGGAGAACCAAGGGTTTCGTGTGGGCATCATCGCCCAGCCTGATTGGCAGAGTGCTGACCCGTTCAAAGCTTTGGGTAAACCCAACCTGTTTTTCGGCGTGACTGCTGGCAACATGGATTCGATGATCAACCGCTACACGGCGGACCGCAAAATTCGCAGCGACGACGCTTACACCGCTGGCGACATTGGCGGCAAGCGCCCCGACCGCGCCGCTTTGGTCTACAGCCAACGCTGCAAAGAGGCTTACAACGATGTGCCCATTGTGTTGGGCGGCATCGAGGGCTCGCTGCGCCGCATTGCGCATTACGACTATTGGTCAGACAAAGTGCGCCGCTCCATCGTGGTGGACAGCAAATGCGATTTGCTGCTGTACGGCAACGCCGAGCGCGCCATTGTGGAAATTGCCCACCGCCTCGCGGCCAAAGAGCCAGTGCAAAACATCACCGATGTGCGCGGCACAGCCTTTGTGCGCCGCGAAACACCCGAAGGCTGGTTTGAAATTGACTCGTCCAGCATCGATGTGCCAGGCAGGGTAGAGGCGCATGTCAACCCCTATTTGATGGTCAGCGACCAAGCCAAAGCCCAAGGCGAAACCTGTGCGCGCGAAGACGAAGCCAATGCCGTGGCGGATGCGGCCAACGCGCAAGCAGGCGTCAAAGCTGAGGCTGGCTTCACCATTTCCCCTTTGAACTTCGTGGCCAACGCCGCATTGCAAGGCAAAGGCAAGCTCAAGGTGCCACCGCGTGACCGCAGCGTCATTCGCTTGCCAGCGTATGAGCAAGTCAAGTCAGACCCCGTGCTCTATGCCCACGCCAACCGCGTGCTGCATTTAGAAACCAACCCCGGCAACGCCCGCGCCTTGGTGCAAGCCCATGGCGAAGGCCATACCGCACGCGACGTGTGGGTCACGCCGCCACCCATCCCCCTGACCACGGCTGAGATGGACTTGGTGTTTGACTTGCCCTACGCCCGAAGCCCGCATCCAATCTACGCCGACGAGAACGGCAGCCACGACGGCGTGACCAAAATCCCCGCGTGGGAGATGATTCGCTTCAGCGTCAACATCATGCGCGGTTGCTTTGGTGGCTGCACGTTTTGCTCGATCACCGAGCACGAGGGCCGCATCATCCAAAGTCGCAGTGAAGACTCCATCATTCGCGAGATTGAAGACATCCGCGACAAAGTGCCGGGCTTCACAGGTGTTATTTCTGACCTCGGTGGCCCCACGGCCAATATGTACCGCATTGGTTGCAAGAGCCCTGAGATTGAGTCTGCTTGTCGTAAACCCAGCTGCGTATACCCTGGCATTTGCCAAAACCTCAACACCGACCACAGCTCACTCATCCACATGTACCGCCGCGCGCGGGAATTGAAGGGTGTGAAAAAAATTCTGATTGGCTCGGGCCTGCGCTATGACTTGGCCGTTCAGTCGCCCGAGTACGTGAAAGAGCTGGTCCAGCACCATGTGGGTGGCTACCTCAAAATCGCGCCCGAACACACCGAAGGCGGCCCGCTGTCCAAGATGATGAAGCCAGGCATTGGCAGCTACGACAAGTTCAAACAGATGTTTGACAAGTACAGCGCTGAAGTGGGTAAAAAACAATTCCTCGTGCCTTACTTCATTGCCGCACACCCTGGCACCAGCGACGAAGACATGATGAATTTGGCCCTGTGGCTCAAGCGCCATGGTTTCCGCGCCGACCAAGTGCAAACCTTCTATCCCAGCCCCATGGCCACGGCCACAGCCATGTACCACTCAGGCCGCAACCCCTTGGGCCGCGTGACGCGCACCAGTGAAAGTGTGGACATCGTGCGCGGCGAACGCCGTCGTCGTTTGCACAAGGCCTTTTTGCGTTACCACGATGCAAACAACTGGCCGTTGTTGCGCGAAGCCTTGAAGGCCATGGGCCGTGCGGACTTGATAGGCAATGGCAAGCAGCATTTGATTCCCAGCTTCCAGCCGTTGACTGACGGGGGTTATGTCAGTGCCCGTCGCAAGAACAGCACAGCGACACCGACCAAGGGTCGTGTGCTCACACAGCACACAGGTTTGCCACCACGCGTGAATGGCGCAGGCAAACCCAGCGCCAATGTTGCCAAGCGCAAACCCAACCGTTGATGAGTGAGGTCTGAGCGAGAACCGCTCAGACAAGTCAATTAGCGGCTTCGCGACTTCATCGCACGCTCCACCTCACGCTTGCCTTCACGGTCTTTGATGGTGTCGCGCTTGTCGTGTTCGGCCTTGCCTTTGGCCAGCGCGATGTCGCATTTGATCTTGCCATTTTTCCAATGCAAGTTGATAGGCACGAGGGTGTGACCTTTTTGTTCGACCTTGCCAATCAGGCGTTTGATTTCATCTTTTTTGAGCAGCAGTTTTTTGGTGCGCACGTTGTCTGGGTTGACGTGGCTGGACGCTGTGTGAAGCGGGTTGATTTGGCAGCCGATCAAAAAAAGCTCGCCATTGCGCACCACCACATAACCGTCGGTGAGCTGAACTTTGCCTTCTCTGGCAGATTTAACCTCCCAGCCTTCCAGCACCATGCCTGCTTCAAACTTTTCTTCGAAAAAATAGTTGTAGGCGGCTTTTTTGTTGTCAGCGATGCGAGATGAGGTTGCAGGTTTTTTGGTAGCCATTGAGTGATGTGGGGGCGGAAGAGCTTCTTACAATATGACCCATTCTATGAAAACCGTACACAAGTCCGTTTTGATCTGGTTCAGCGCTGAAGAAATGTTTGCGCTGGTCACCGATGTCGCCCGTTATCCTGAGTTCTTGCCTTGGTGTGACCGTGCAGGGGTGCGTGAAGGCCACGCCCATGGCATGACGGCTGAGGTGGGCATGACCTTTGGTGGTTTCCACAAAAGCTTCACCACGCGCAATGTGCACATCGAAGGTCGCCAAGTCAAGCTAGAGCTGGTCGATGGCCCGTTCAAGCACCTCGACGGTACCTGGGATTTTCATCCCTTGCTCGACCCGAACACCCAAGAGCCCCAACGCGCCTGCCGCATTGAGTTGACTTTGAACTACGCGTTTGACAGCATGTTTGGCGCTTTGGTGGGCCCTGTGTTTGACAAGATCGCTGCCACCTTGGTAGACGCCTTTGTGAAGCGTGCAGAGCAGGTGTACGTCGCGTGATTGCCAACGACACAAGGATCCACATCACCGTGATGTATTCGCCAGCACCCCGTGTGGTGCACGAGCGTGTGCTGCCACTCAGCGTGGGTACCACGGTGATGCAAGCGTTGCAGCAAAGCGGTTTGTTGACTGAATGCCCTGACATTGACCTGAGTCAGCCCGAGGCTTTCATGGTTTTTATTTGGGGCAAAAAGACCGATCCCGACCATGTGCTGCGAGATTTAGATCGCATCGAAATTTGCCGCGCACTCACCGTTGACCCCAAGGTCGCACGGCGTGAGCGTTTTCAAAAACAAGGCTCCAGCCGTGCAGGCTTGTTCTCAAAGCGCCGCGCAGGCGCGAAACCTGGCTACTGAAAAACATGACACAACCCTTTTGGCCCACTTGCGGCTATACCTTGCTGACCCACAACGAAGCGGGTCACTTGGTGGTGACCGACGATTTTTTGCGCTTTCTTTTGGAGCGCCCAGAGTTGGCACCTATTGCCACCTCGTGTGCTGCAGAAGTGGCCCTGCATCACAGCTTGGTTGAGCAGCCGCGCCGTGAAGTGCCTGCGAACGAATTGGCACAACTGCAGGACAAAGATGCTGTTGACAACTACGCGGTGTGGCTGCGCTTTCGCCAGCGCATCACCTCTCTGCCGACGCTAGAGGCCAGCTACCTTGCCTTGTTCAAAGGCGAGGGCGTGGATGTGCCGCCACTCTTGGTGCAGCACATCACGCACATCATGCTGCGCCATGTGTTGGGCGACGCGCCCACAGCCATGCAAGCGCGTGCGGCAGAGATGCTGATGCACACCCAAAAGATTACCGTGCTGGAAGACGGCTCAGTCATGGCGGCCGATGATGAAACGGTCGAACGCCACGCCACACAAGGCGGCTTTGGCTCGATTGGCGAGTTGCTCAAGCAAGGTGGCATCAAGCTGCGCAGCGTGGACTTGGATGTGCTCAACGAGGACAACCAAGATGCCTATTGGCCCCGTAGCGAGAGTTATGACTGGGTGGTCAGCCTCAACCGTGGTCAGCCCGCTTTGACCGCGCTGTGCGAGGTGATGGCCAAGTGGGTGCAGCATTTCTTGGGCGTGCAGGTGCAGATTCAAACCGAGCGCGAAATCAACGACGATCATTGGGTGTGGCATGTGGGCCTAGATGCGCAAGCCAGCGGCGTGTTGAATGATCTCTACCAAGGCAAAGAGGTGGATGCGGACCGCATGGAACGGTTGCTGTGCCTGTTCAAACTTGAGTTTGTGGAGCCCAACGACATGTTGGCGGATGTGCGCGGCAAGCCCGTTTATTTGGCGATGGCAGTAGATGCCAACCAGCGTTTGAAGCTCAAGCCGCAAAACCTGCTGCTGAATTTGCCGCTGGCCAAACGCTCATAACGATCAGGCCCGTTCCACAGGCCCCGCCACCGACTTGTACATGAACACCGCGCGTGTGATGTCGGTCACCCACACCAAGCCATCGCCAATTTGCCCGATTTGTGCGGTGTCAATGATCAAGTCCACGATGCTGTCGCACAACTCGTCGGGGGCCACAATTTCAATGCGCACTTTGGGGGTGTAGTCTGTCAATTCTTCTTTTAAATTGCTTGGGCTTTGCAATTTAGTGGCAGAACAACCTTCAGCCTTGCTCACGGTCATGCCTGGAAAGCCGGGTAGCGTGCGCAGTTTTTCACGCAAAGTAGGAAGCTTGGAAGGGCGAATGACGGCTTTGATTTCTTTCATAGGTGTTTCTTTCGCTCAAGCTTCGGGTTCGGATTCGTCGAACCAATGATAAATCGTGGGTACCACCACCAAGGTCAACAAGGTGCAAGTAATCAGACCGCCAATCACCACAATGGCCAAGGGGCGCTGAACTTCTGAGCCAGGGCCATCTGAGATGAGGAACGGAATCAAGCCCAGCATGGCCACAGTGGCTGTCATCATCACAGGACGGAAGCGTTGACGCGCACCCTCAAGCACCGCGTCTTTGACCGACATGCCGCCTTCGCGCAAGCTGCGGATGTAGGACACCAGCACCACGCCGTTGAGCACCGCAATCCCCCACAGCGCAATGAAGCCCACAGACGCAGGCACCGACAAATACTCTCCTGCGATGAACAGCCCAATCACACCGCCCACCGATGCAAACGGCAACACCGTGATGATGAGCATGGCGAACTTGACGGAGTTGAACAACAAGAACAGCAAAAAGAAAATGGCCGCGACCGTGATGGGCACGATGATTTTCAAGTGACCCAAGGCGCGTTCCATGTTTTGGAATTGACCGCCCCACTCGAGGTAGTAACCCTCGGGCAGTTTGATTTTGTCATCCACCTTGTCTTGCAGCTCGGCCACAAAGCTGCCCAAGTCGCGGTCTTTCACGTTGATGCCCACCACAATGCGGCGCTTGGCCATTTCGCGTGAAATTTGTGCCGGACCATCTAAGACATGAATCTTGGCCACATCGTCCAAGCGGGCCTGAGCGCCGTTGGCCGAGCTGAGGATGATGTTGGAGATGGCTTCAATGTTGTTGCGAAAGCGCTCAGGCAAACGCACGACCGCTGCATAACGGCGTTCGCCCTCAAACACCTCGGAGGCCACTTTGCCACCAATGGCAGTTTCAATCATGTCATTCACGTCAGACACGTTCAAGCCCAGGCGTGCAATGGCTTGGCGGTCGATGTCAATTTGCAAATACTGCTGGCCTGAGATGCGCTCCACGCGCAAGTCTTGTGCGCCTTGAATGGTTTGTGCGACCTTGGCAATTTGGTTGGCCACATGTTTGAGCTCGTCCAAATTGTCGCCAAACACTTTCACCGCAATGTCAGAACGCACACCCGTCACCATCTCGTCCACACGGTCAGAAATAGGCTGCGCCATCACAATTTGCACGCCGGGAAGTACCTTCAGTTTTTCACTCATGGCGTGGGTGATGTCGGTTTGGTCCCAGCCCGAGGGCCATTCGCTTCGCGGCTTCAAGCTGACGATGGGGGTCGACTCATTCACGCTTTGTGGGTCAGCGGGCGATTCACCTCGGCCCAAACCAGAGATGGCTGACTTGACGCCAGGCACTGTCATGATGAGCTTCATCGCCTGCATTTCCATTTTGATGGACTCATTCAAGGAGATGTTGGGCACGCGGTTGATGCCGGGCACCACCGAGCCTTCTTTCATTTCTGGAATAAACGCGGTACCCAAAAACGGCAAGATCGTCACTGCCAACACCAAGGTGGCCAGCGAGGCCAACACCGTGCGTTTTTGGTTGGCCATGGCCAAGCCGAGCAACTGCAAATAACGCGACTTGAGCACGCGGATCAATTTGGTGTCATGGTCGCCGTCGCCCACAGGCGGTTTGAGCAAATACGAGGACAGCACAGGCGACAAAGTCATGGACAGCACCAGCGACACTGCCAGAGCGATGGCAATGGTGTAAGCCAGAGGCGCAAACATCTTGCCCTCCATGCCTTGCAAGGTCATCAAGGGCAAGAACACCAAAATGATGATGCCCACGCCAAAAATCACGGGTGTGGCGACTTCGGTCACCGCATT
This sequence comes from Comamonadaceae bacterium, assembly GCA_027485285.1. Taxonomy (GTDB): domain Bacteria; phylum Pseudomonadota; class Gammaproteobacteria; order Burkholderiales; family Burkholderiaceae_C; genus Limnohabitans. Next base: position 88,552 of record JAIXRH010000075.1, read on the forward strand.
CAAAATGCCACGCACCTTGGTTTCGCCCAGCTCTGCCGCACGACCCAAGCGGGCATAGGCGTTTTCGACCACCACAACCGAGCCGTCCACCATCAAGCCAATCGCAATGGCCAAGCCGCCCAGCGACATGAGGTTGGCAGAGATGCCCAGTTTGTTCATGGCCATGAAGGTGAGCAGCGGTGTGAGCACCAAAGTGGCCACCACAATGAGCGACGAGCGCACATCGCCCAAGAACAAGAACAACACAATCACCACCAGCACCACGCCTTCAATCAGCACCTTGGTGACGGTCCACAGCGCCGCATCGACCAACTCAGAGCGGTCGTAATACGGCACCACTTTCAGATCGCCCGGCAGCATGTCGCGGTCGTTGATTTCTTTCACGCGCGTCTTGATGCGGCTCACCACCTCTTTGGCGTTGCCGCCCGTCATCATCATCACAATGCCGCCCACCGCCTCGGTGTCGCCGTTTTTGATGACCGCGCCTTGGCGCACATCGTGGCCGAGTTTGATTTCGGCCACATCGCGCATATAAACCGGCGTGCCGTTGATTTCTTTCAACACAATTTGGCCCAAGTCGCCCACGCCTTGGATCAGGCCCACGCCTCGAATCAGGTATTGCTCAGACGCTTGCGGCAGCACCCCACCGCCCGAGTTGGCGTTGTTGCGTGACACCGCGTCGTACACCTCAGACAGGCTGATTTTGTAATGGCGCAAACGCTCGGGGTTGACCAACACGTGGTACTGCTTGACGAAGCCGCCTTGCGAGTTGATTTCAGCCACGCCAGGGATCGAGCGAAGCAGGGGGCGCAGCACCCAGTCTTGCACCACGCGGCGTTGGGTCAGTTCTTCTTCACTGAGTTCGCGGTTGCCGTCACCTGAATGCTCCAAGGTGTATTGGTACACCTCACCCAAACCAGAAGAAACTGGACCGAGCACGGGCGTGATGCCTGGGGGCAGACGCTGGCCCACTTCCATCAGGCGTTCCATCACCAATTGGCGGGCAAAGTACACGCTGGTCTTGTCGGTAAAGACGAGCGTGATCAGCGAGAGGCCGGGCTTGTTGAGTGAGCGCAGCTCGGTCAAGCCGGGCAGGCCAGTCATGGCCACTTCGATGGGCACGGTGGCAAAGCGTTCCACCTCTTCGGGAGAGCGACCGGGGGCTTCTGTGGCAATTTGCACCTGCACGTTGGTCACGTCGGGAAACGCGTCTACCGACAGTTTGGTGGCAGCATGCAGGCCGAAAAACAGCAGCATCACCGCGATGACACACACCACCAAACGCTGCTTGAGCGCACCGCGAACGAGAGACTCCAACATGGCTTAACTCCCGTTTTCCATTTGCGCTAGATTGCGGTGGTTGTTCAGGTGAAACGCGCCCTCTGAGACGATGCGCATGCCAGGCTTGAGGCCCTCTAGCACCACACGCTGGCCATTTTGTTCGGCGGCCAGCTTGACGGGCGTGAGTCTGAAGTAATTGTCAGGCTCTTGCACAAACACATAGTCGGCATCGTCTTGTCGCACCACTGCGGTGATAGGCACGACCAAGCGTTTGACGGGCGCTGACTCAATCAGCATGGAGGCCAGCATCGATGGCTTGAGGCGTCCACCTTTGTTGTCCAGCTCGGTACGAACCAGCACGGTGCGCGTTTCCGGGTTGACTGTTTGGCCCACGTAAATCAGTTTTCCTTGGAGCTTTTCGTTGCTCAGTGCTGGCACTTCGATGGTCACCGATTGGCCCACTTTGACTTGGCCGACTTGCTGCTCGGGGACTTGGGCCACAGCCCAGACGCGGCTGAGGTCGGCTACGGCAAACAGCACATCGGAAGGTTGTACCACTTGGCCCGCAGCGATTTTTCGCTCCACCACCACACCTTTGATGGTGGCCATCACGCTGGCCACCGAGTCGATAGCGCCTGTGTTTGCTAAGCGCTCGATCGACTGGGCGCTGACGCCCAGCACCCGAAGTTGGTCTTGGGCAGCGCGTGTTTCGGCAGAGGCAATTTCATATTCATTTTCACGCCGCTGCAGCTCGGCTGCGCTGATCACATCGGCATCAAACAGCGTCTGTGCGCGGCCCAAGTTGCGACGGTGTAGCTCTTTTTCAGAGCGGGCTTTGAGGTAGGCCAATTGCGAACCCGACAACTCGCTGCTGTTGATCAAGGCCAAGGTGTCCCCTTTGTTGACCACTTGGCCAAGTGACGCTTGGATTTGCGTCACACGCCCCGTCACACTGGCACCGATGCGGGTGAGGGCTTGTTCGTCAAAATCAATTTGTCCTGCGGCACGCAGGGTGTCGGACATTTCTTGGCTGACCACCTCCGATACTTTGATTTGCGCTTGCAGGCTCTCAGGCGCTAAAACGCGCATGACATCGTTTTGCTTGCTGTTGGTCTCTTGAACTGTCGCTTTTTTGCAGGCAGAAAGGGCCATCACGCTGCCGAGTAAGACCGCAACTAAGGTGTGAATTTTGAATGAGCGTGTAAGCATGGGTGTTGGCCTTAAGGTGTGTTGGCACGCAAACGATCAATCTCGGCCCAAGCGCTGGCCAATTCAAACTGCGCGGTGATGAGTTCGTTGCGCGCTATGCGATAAAAACGCTGCGCATCCATGACTTCCAAAAAGCTTCTCTCGCCGGCTTTGTAGGCCAGCTCGGCAATGCGCAGTGCATTGGCCGCATTGCGAACGATGCCGCCCTCAAGTGCCACCACCTGTGCGTTGGCAATGTCATATTGCTGATAGGCCGCTTCGAGCGACTGCAGCAAAGCAAATTCTTGGTAAGCCAACTGGTTGTCTGATTGAGACAGCTTGGCGGCGGCCTCACCGATGGGGCCACCACGCCAATCCCACAAGGGCACATTCATGGCGAGGCCTACGCGCTTGTTGCGCCACTCGGGATCAGAGTCTTGGTCAGCACGCAAGGCAAATTTGGGAAAGCGCAGGGCTTTTTCTTCGCTGAGCTTGCGGTCCAGCTGTTGGCGCTCGGCGCGTGTGCGTTGCAGTTCGGGGTTGGTTCTGCGCACTTCCTCACGCACGTCAGCAAGGGGGGCAGGCGGCGCAAAGGTGTGGGTTTGCTCTTGAACTTCAAATGTTTCAGGCAGTTGCACACCGACCAAAGCGCGCAGAGCGCCGCGTGATTGGCGAACCCGCAGAGTGGCAGACTCTTGCATTTTTTGAGCGTTCAGCAACTCGGCATTGGCCTTGACGAGCTCGAAACGTGCCTTTTCTCCGGTCTCGACTTGCAGCTCAATGCGTTTGTGAATGCCGTTCATCAACTTCACATCTTCAGCGGCGACTCGGTTTTCAGCAGTGCGGCGGACCAAATCGTAATAACGCAAGCGCAGGAGGGCGCGCATGTCGGATTTGAACGATTGCTCATTGGCTTGGGCCGCATTCAGCCCAGCCAGCGCGCCGTCGACACGCGGAAAGCGGTGCCAAGGCATGTCCAGGTCTTGGGTGAGGCTGATGGTTTTCAGATGTCCTGTTGGATTGGGGATGCCGGGGCGAGGATTTCGGTTGCCATTCATCACCTCAATTTGCGGATTAGGGATGGTGCGTGCCGTGTCCACCGCTGCACGCGCGGCATCCACCGCATTGGCCGCACCACGCAAAGCGGGGCTTTGGCTGAACATCATGGCCTCTAAGTCGAGCAGGCTCAACTTTGCGTTGTCTGCGAAGGCCAAATTGCCAAAGGTGGCAGAGATGCAAAGCAGCAGGGCGGTCAGTTGTTTTGTGTGGAACGATGGCAAACGAATCACCTTAATGCAATTTTGCAAATGTAAAAAATCTATTGTCGTAGAAGCTGCAATGCCATCCGTGCCTTAAGGAATACAACGGCTTGAGCGCTGTATACAAGCCACACTGACCCGATACGTACAATGCTGTTTTTGGAGCCACCACCATGCGCCTGCTCGGCAAAGCCCTCACCTTCGACGACGTGTTGTTGGTGCCCGCCTTCTCCCAAGTTCTGCCCAAGGACACGTCGCTTGCGACCCAGTTCACCCGCAACATCCGCCTGAACTTGCCCCTGGTCTCTGCGGCCATGGACACCGTGACCGAAGCGCGCTTGGCCATCGCCATTGCACAAGAAGGCGGCATTGGCATCGTCCACAAAAACCTCACCCCGCAAGAACAGGCCGCCCAAGTGGCCAAGGTCAAGCGCTACGAATCGGGTGTGTTGCGCGACCCGGTGGTCATCACCCCCGACACCACGGTACGCCAGGTGATGGCCCTGAGTGACGAGCTGGGCGTCTCGGGCTTTCCAGTGTGCGACGGCCGCCAAGTGGTGGGCATCGTCACCGGCCGTGATTTGAGGTTCGAGACCCGCTACGACCAAAAGGTGAGCGAGATCATGACGCCGCGAGAGCGCCTGATCACGGTGCCCGAAGGCACCACGCCTGAGCAAGCCAAACATTTACTCAACAAACACAAGCTCGAACGCTTGTTGGTCGTGAACGACGCGTTTGAGCTCAAGGGCCTGATCACCGTCAAAGACATCACCAAACAACTCAACTTTCCCAACGCGGCTCGCGATGTCGCAGGCCAACTGCTTGTGGGCGCTGCTGTGGGTGTGGGTGAGGGAACCGAAGAGCGTGTCGAGGCCTTGGCCCGCGCGGGTGTGGACGCCATCGTGGTCGACACCGCCCACGGCCACAGCAAAGGTGTGCTTGATCGCGTGCGTTGGGTCAAACAAAACTACCCGCACATCGAAGTGATTGGCGGCAACATCGCCACTGGCGCTGCAGCTTTGGCTTTGGTTGAAGCAGGTGCTGATGCCGTGAAAGTGGGCATTGGCCCGGGTTCTATTTGCACCACCCGCATCGTGGCAGGCGTGGGTGTACCGCAAATCATGGCGGTGGACTCTGTGGCCACGGCCCTCAAAGGCACAGGCGTGCCACTCATTGCGGACGGTGGCATTCGCTACAGCGGCGACATTGCCAAGGCGATTGCCGCCGGTGCTGGCACGGTGATGATGGGTGGGATGTTTGCGGGCACCGAAGAGGCGCCTGGAGAAATCGTGTTGTTCCAAGGCCGAAGCTACAAGAGCTACCGTGGCATGGGCTCGATTGGCGCCATGCAGCAGGGCAGTGCCGACCGCTACTTCCAAGAGTCGAGCACCGGCAACCCCAACGCCGACAAACTGGTGCCCGAAGGCATTGAAGGCCGTGTGCCTTACAAAGGTTCGGTCGTGTCCATCATTTACCAAATGGCAGGCGGCTTGCGAGCCAGCATGGGTTATTGTGGTTGCGCCACCATCGAGGCCATGCACGAAGAATCGCAGTTTGTGGAAATCACGGCTGCGGGCATTCGCGAAAGCCATGTGCACGACGTGCAGATCACCAAAGAAGCGCCGAATTACCGAGCTGAGTAAGCTTGCACAACCGCCGTTTGAAAAACTCATTGAGCGCACGTCGCCTGCGCCAAGCCACCCCTCGGGGTGGCTTTGTTTTTTGAGACAATAGCTCAACAGGCCATTTGAAGGCCCTTTTTTATTTATGTCGCACCAAAAAATCCTCATTCTCGATTTCGGCTCTCAAGTCACTCAACTGATCGCCCGCCGCGTGCGCGAGGCCCATGTGTTTTGTGAAGTGCATCCTTGCGATGTGACCAGCGACTGGGTGCGCGACTACGCCAAAGACGGCAACCTCAAGGGCATCATCCTCTCAGGCAGCCACGCCAGCGTGTACGAAGTGGACGACCGCGCGCCCGACGCTGTGTTTGAGCTTGGTCTGCCAGTTTTGGGCATTTGTTACGGCATGCAAACCATGGCCACCCAGTTGGGCGGCAAGGTCGAGGCGGGCACCACGCGTGAGTTTGGCTATGCCGAAGTGCGAGCCCACGGCCACACCGAACTGCTCAAAGGCATTGAAGACTTCAACACGCCTGAAGGTCACGGCATGCTGAAGGTGTGGATGAGCCACGGCGACAAGGTGACTCAGTTGCCTGAGGGTTTCAAGGTCATGGCGTCCACGCCTGCTTGCCCAATCGCCGGCATGGCTGACGAAGCGCGCAAGTTTTACGCGGTGCAGTTCCACCCTGAAGTCACGCACACGGTACAAGGCCAAGCTTTGTTGAACCGCTTTGTGTTGGACATTTGCGGCACACGCCCAGACTGGATCATGGGCGATTACATCGAAGAAGCGGTGGCCGCCATTCGACAGCAAGTGGGCGACGAAGAAGTCATCTTGGGCCTGTCGGGTGGCGTGGATTCGTCGGTGGCCGCAGCGCTCATTCACCGCGCGATTGGCGACAAACTCACCTGCGTGTTTGTGGACCACGGCTTGTTGCGCCTGAACGAGGGCGACATGGTGATGGACATGTTTGTGGGCAAGTTGCACGCCCATGTGATTCGCGTGGACGCCAGCGATTTGTTCTTGGGCAAGTTGGCCGGTGTGAGTGAACCAGAAGCCAAACGCAAAATCATTGGTGGTTTGTTTGTGGACGTGTTCAAAGAACAAGCGGCCAAACTCAAGGCAGCCGGTGGCGTCAACAGAAATGGCGGTGGACCCGCTGTCAAAGGCGCGACCTTTCTGGCGCAAGGCACGATTTACCCAGACGTCATCGAGAGCGGCGGTGCGAAAAGCAAAAAAGCGGTCACCATCAAGAGCCACCACAACGTGGGCGGCTTGCCCGAGCAGTTGGGCTTGAAGTTGTTGGAGCCATTGCGCGAATTGTTCAAAGACGAAGTGCGCGAACTCGGTGTGGCCTTAGGGCTACCCCACGACATGGTGTACCGCCACCCATTCCCAGGCCCAGGCTTGGGAGTGCGAATTTTGGGTGAAGTGAAAAAAGAATACGCCGACTTGCTGCGCCGTGCGGATGCGATCTTTATCGAAGAACTGCACAACTTCAAAGACGAAGCCACAGGCAAGTCTTGGTACGCTTTGACCAGCCAAGCTTTCACCGTGTTCTTGCCCGTCAAGAGCGTTGGCGTGATGGGCGATGGCCGAACCTACGACTATGTGGTGGCCCTGCGCGCCGTACAAACCAGCGATTTCATGACGGCCGATTGGGCCGAGCTGCCCTATGCCTTGCTCAAGAAAGTGTCGGGTCGCATCATCAACGAAGTGCGCGGTATCAACCGAGTGACGTATGACGTGTCCTCAAAACCACCGGCGACCATAGAGTGGGAGTAGTTTTTATAAGCTAAGTCATTGATTTATAAGGGTTTTGTAGTTACACAAAACTTTCACAAATAAAATAAGTTGTTGATTTTATTGGGCGTTGAAATTACAGTTACACGTAAAGCTACACAAAACTGTAGCTATTCAAAATCGTAAGTAACATCAACGCCAAATGCCACTCAAAAAACAGCCATCCAATGCCAATGAGATAGCCATATACGACGAAGCCTTAATTTACCAAAGAGGTGAATATTGGCAGATGCGTATGTGGTTGGCTAAGGAAAAGAAGTACGCACGATTTAGTCTGCGTACGAGAAATAGAGACACGGCAGAAGCGAAAGCTAAGAAGTACTACCACGAGCTAATGGCACAGCAATTAGCGGGTAAAACATACTTCTCTATGACATCTAAGCAAGGCGTTGAGGAATACATTAAGCAACGCACTAAGGATATGGAAGCTGGCTTGATAGTCAAAGGCAGGCTTACAACTATCAAAACACACTTAGAACATTGGCTCAAGTTCATTGGCAAAGATACTAAGATTAAGGAAATGGAACGCACAGATTGCGAAAATTATTTCCATAATCGTACAAAGAATAAAAAGAAACTTCCCGTTAGTAGAACTACTGTGCTCAACGAGCAAAGTAGTATCAACGCAATGATGAGTTGGCTACACAAACGCGGGGAAAGCTACATTGAAGCGTTTGAATTTAAGAAGTTAGGAAAGATTGATACTGGCGATGAGCGTACAAGACGCAATACATTTACAGATGAAGAAGTCATCGCCATTAAGACTGAGCTTGAGAAATACATTAAAGAAGCTAAAGAAGATTTAAGCTTGTATGGAAACCTAAATAAAGTCGTCACATCCTATTATTTGCTCGTAGCAATCATTACAGGCTTGCGTAGGGGGGAGCAATTACAGCTAACTTGGAATGATATAAGCTGGCTGGAAAAGCAAGTTAAAGCAGAGAAAAAGAACGAAGAAAATAAAGAGCGAAGTGATAATAAAATCGCAGAAGAAGGCGAACACGAAAGCGAAACCTATAGCTTAATAAAGATAACAGTTAGGGGTAAAACATCTAAAGTCGGAAAGACAAGAAACTTTGTTGTTAAGGATTGGGAGTACTTTGACGAGCTATTTAAGTTCCTACATCCTCGCTACATAAAAGCTAATAAAGGCGATAAGAACGCAACGCCATTCGGCAAGACACTTATCTTTAGTTTGGATGGCAAGAGTCCTTTAACGCCTCGCGTAATCCTCTACCACTTTGACGAGATACTCACACGCTGTGAAATTGATGGTGGTGAAGAGCGGGATTTGGTGCCGTACAGCTTCCGTCACTACTTCATCACAGATATGATTAACAGGGGTGCTTCTCCAACGCAAGTGGCTGAAACTTGCGGAACAAGTACGGCACAAATTGAGAAGACTTACTACCACACTACAGAGCGTAAGATGATTGAAAACGCTTTACCACAGTTCTATTACAAAGACGGCTTGTTAATTCCAAAGTAAAAGTAGGTGGGGGTATAGGTAAAAAAACACCACCCCAAAAGCGTAAGTACTTCACCTAAGAAATCCGCACAGCTATTTTTTTAGGGTGGCAGTACCATTTTTGCTATGCCTGTCGTCACCGTAACCATCTTTTTCTATAGCACCTATATTCATACCAAAATACCCGTCTTTAACGCCGAAAGAGGGTTTAATTGGAGCTATGTGTGTGGTTTTAGGGTGGGGCGCAGTAGCTGATTCAGGATTAACTGCTGTGATTTGAGGCTGTGGGTAAGGCTTGGGGTAGGCTGTAGGTTGTTGTGCTGTAGCATAAGGATGTGCTTGGGTTGGTGGATTAGAGGGAGAGGGTGCTTGTGGTTTTGTGTTGGCATTAGGCTTTTTAGGTGGGGGTGATGGTGGGCTTGGTATGTGTACTTTGCCACCCTTTCCACGTTTCTTCCCACGTGGCTTAAGCTTTGCCTGTGACTTACGTTCTGCTTCAACACGTTGCTGTTCAGCCGCTTGCTGTGCTATGGCTGTCCAAGTGTTGTCAATAATTGTGCGTAGCAAAGCCAATTGTTCTTCAGCATTGGCAAACTCATAAAGTCTCATAGTATTCTCCTATTCTTATATTTATCGTAAATAGGAAACAGGGCTGACTTAGATTAAGCCAGCCCTTAAGCAATCACTTGCTAAATCCAGCACGTAGCTTGTCACTGGCATTTGTAATTGCTTCGTCAAGTTCACCAGCAATTACCGCATCCTTAAGCAAGCTCAAAGTAGCCAGCAATTCGTCGCCAGTGCTAAGTTCGATGGCATTCTTTCCCTTAGCAAGTTCCAAAGTCTTGCTTCCATAGCGAATGCTTAAGTTAATCTTGTTCGCTGGCGTTGTCCAAAACCACTCCTTAACACGCTTGGTAGTCTCAATAGCTACCCTTTCACCTGCGTCATTAGTCACAGTCTTAATACGCTTGGGTGCGTATAAACGTCCTTCTTTTTGTGCTGTGGCAAGCTGTAGTTGTTCTTCAATTTTAGACGCAAGCTTATTCCTACGCAAAACGATAGGGCTTAGGTTACGTTCACGCTTGCTTGCTACAAGCTTCAATTTGGCGATAAAAGTCATACAAACTCCTTTTCATTAAGTGGAATTTGTACTGTAGCTTCAGAAACTCTTAAGGACAACCGAACGGAAAATTTCTCCTATCCTTTGGTTTTGTATAAATAAAGGTATGAAACTACAAGATATCCGCACCCGTACAGCCTATAACCCTAACGCTCTGCCCACGCAGAAAGCGGCTGTTCGTGCGTGGTTAGGTGGAATGAGCAAAGAATTTCCGTTGTCTTTGACGCTGACACTGAAGCAAACTATTGTTGAAAAAAATGATAGGGGCACATATAGACGTGCTTTGACACGTGCTGATTGTGAACGCATTGCTCGCCGCTTTACGCAAAAACTTAATAGGCAAGTGTTTGGAAAATACGCGGCTGAAAAATGCGGTAAGTCACTAAAGTATTTGCCAGTGATTGAAGGCGAGCGTAGCAATAAACATCTACACCTACATTTTGCCATTGGCGGCTTACCAAGCCACGTTAAGTTCAATCAATTTGATACGCTCGTTACCAATGCCAAGCTACAAGTTGAACACGTGGATAGCGAGCACAAGGTTGATATTACTGACAGCGGTTGGATTGAGTACATCACTAAAGAGGTTGGCACAAAGGACACTGACAATGTTCTTTGGACTCTTTTCTAAAAGCATTACTGCCCACGTTTGGCTCTTGCTTCGTCAATAAAGCTACACAGCTTTAATTGGCGAAGCTTTATCAAAATTCAAGTAAACAGCTAAAGCTAACACTCAAACAGTCAAATATTAAACAGAAAGCAAGAGTAGTTGAGTAGTACAGAGCTACAGAGCAAACAGCTAAAGCAAAGCAGACGCATTAAAACAAGCTACAAATGCTTAAAACAAGTTGAGCTAAGCTTGGGTAGCTGGACAAGCTAAAAACAGCGTGTAGGGCTTGTACGCAAGTCTAAGCTTGTGTGGGAAAAGAGCAACAAGCAAAACCCAAGTTAAAACCAAAGAGAATTACTAAAAGCTTTGTTTTTCAGGTTAAATAAGCATAACCTTTTGAAAACATTGAGGAATTTACTTTGGAACAAACAACGTCAAAATCGGTAGGAATTAAGAAACAAAGAAAATACACTTTAGACATTGGAAAGCTTACATTAAGGAGAGCACTAATGTCCAAACAAGCAAAAGTACTTACAGCACAAGAAATCCGTAGGGTGCTTGATTACGTAGCAACACGCCCACACGCAGAGCGTAATAGGGCGATGTTTTTGACAATGCTATACGCAATGCTTCGTGTCAAAGAATGTGCCGCACTACGCTACGAAGATGTACTGGACGCAGAGGGTAAGATTAAAACTGAGTTTTATTTGTCCGCAGAGCAAACCAAAGGGCGTAAGGGAGGTACTGTATTTGTCAGCGAAAAGCTCCGCAAAGAGCTACAAGCTTACGTTCGAGCTGTTCCACCTAAGTCGCTCAGTGACAAGCTGTTCTATTCACAGAAGCGTCCAAGTGAAGGTTGGAACAGCAACACCTTGTGTCAATACTTCCACCATTTATTCCGCAACTGCGGCATAGCTGGTGGCAGTAGTCATAGCCCAAGACGCACTGGCATTACCAATTTGGCAGACAAAGGTGTCAGCGTTAGGGTGCTACAAAGCATCTGTAGGCACGCGAATATCAGTACAACGCAAGCTTACATTGATGTAAATGACGCAATGAAACGCAAGGCGATTGAGTTGGTTTAGGGCTTAGCTTTAGATGTTGCCCATCTTGCCGCCAACTGCCTTCCTTTTGTATGTAGTTGGGGTGTTGCTGACACCAAGCCAAAGTGGAGCAACAATGCTAAGTCAAGCACTCGTCGTTGCCACCACCCACCTTTATTAGCTTCAGTCCAAATTTCTTTAGCTAATGTAGTTGGTTCAGGCATCTTTAAGTTCTTCAATAAGACTTGGTTGACATTAAGTCCGTCAAATAGATACTTGTTAAAGATTGGTATAGCGGCTTGCGGTCTTGACTGAAAACGCATTTTCTTAGCTAAACCATTTGAAAAATTAAAAACCATCATATCTGGCATAGCAAAGAACAAAATACGACAAGCTAAAGGGACACGATGATTTCCATTTAAGGAGGCACTTGTGTTGTTAACAAACTTTACGCTCCAATCAAGTATTGCTTGTGTAGCGTAGTCATAGTTATTGGCAAGCTTAAGTCTTTTCTTTTTCCAGCCACTATAAACAGCAAGTGCCGTAGCTCTGTAAGCGGAGATAGCTCCTTGAAAATCTGTTGCTTGGGTAGAGCGGAATAAAGCCTTAAGGTGAGCTACACGTATAAGTTCACGCATATCAAGCTCTGTTAGTGTTTGCCTTGTTCGTGTACTCTTGTACATTGCGAAGGTTGGTGTGGCAAACATTACCAACAAGTCTTCATCACTTACATCGCACTCTTTACCTGTTTGGTAATCAAAGCCATTCCATAAGTCAATAGCACAGACTTCCGCAAGTGCTAATTCGTTAGCACTGAATTTAGGAACTGGTATGTGACTAAAGGCTTTTGGCATACCAATTACTTCGCTTTCTTCGTAGCTACCTTCTTAGCCGCTGTACCACGCTTCTTACGTGTCGCAAGTACCCCCTTAAAGTCTGTAGTTTTGAAACCGTAAAGTTTTATATCGGCTTTCATCTTAGCCAATACGTTCGCACGTTCCTTCATCATTGCGTCTTCACGCTCAGCTTCAAGTTTGGCAATTTGTGCGTTGATTTCGTCTACACGAGTCATGACATTCTCCTAAAAAAACCGATGATACAAAAAAAATCAACTGTTGCCAACAATCAAAACTTGATAAGATCTAAGCACTAACATTGCTAGGAATTTTTATGGATGCTCCAAGCTTATATGGAATTGCTCAGTCAAATCGCTCTGGCGACGATTTGTGGGGGAAAAATCAGTTCAATAGCACTTTCCCAGCTTCACTTTGTTGCTACATGCGTGACAAGAATATTAACCCAGTCTACATATCAACTGACTCAAGTTTTGTTGCTAAGACAAACGATACAGCTATTACATTCGATGATGTTTTTAATTCAAAATTAAAAAACAATGAAATCAACTTTTTGTTTGAGAGTAATTTTCAACCATACGCTGAATATCTTCATGACACTTTAGATCATACAGATTTGGTAACTAATTTTAATGGCGTTGATTTACGCCCGCTAGAGGTCAAGCTAACAGTAATTCCAGATAGTACAACGTGTGAGTTAGCGGACGAAAGTATGTGGGGAAGTGAATTGGTAATTAGACCAGATTCTATTTCTTATGCTTGCTTAGGAATCTACAAAAATTTATTTAAGCACTCAAATGATATTAGAAAACTGATTGAACCAACGACAATTAAGATTGAAAGTTGGGAGAATACGAGAGATATATTAAATCATTCAGATGAAATTATTGAGACATTGATTAAATTTTTTAAGAAATACTCAGAATTCCAAATTCCATTTTTAATTCAACCAATTTGGAAAACCAAAGGCAAGAGTCCAGAGCTTGACGATAACGCTTTTGATGTCTTTGTATGGAGTGATTTTGCTTTGCTTAAGTTGGCAATTGATCAAGAAATCTCTGTGGCAAATAGGACAAAAGTATCTAGATACTTAAGGTCTTCTGCTAGAACAATACGTGCGTTAAGTGATTTGTTTGTTACCAATAAAATCCATGTTAATAGGATTTTTAGGCAAATGGCATTAGGAAATCAGACGGATAAAGAATTTGCTTTGAGTGGACGAATAACTAGGAATTATATGGAACATCCTAGGCTAACTAAGCCGATTCTTAAGAAAGAAACTCTTAGAGAAATAATTCTCAACGGAGGAGAAAAAAAGTTGAGTCCTGAGCGTAGATTTGATGCTACAATTTACTTTACGGCAAGTCATCTATTTGAGAGCTAAAATGAACCAAGTTTTTAAGATTGCAGACCTTTTTTGTGGAGTCGGAGGTCTCAGCTTAGGTTTTCAAAAAGCAGGGTTAAACATCAATTTAGCCATAGATAATTGGACTGAAGCGATTGAAGTTTATAACAAAAATTTCGATCATCAATGTATTAACTACGATTTGTCTAAGATTAGTGAAGTTTCAAATTTATTGAAATCTTCCGGTACTAAT
>JAIXRH010000056.1 GCA_027485285.1 Comamonadaceae bacterium
CCTTCGCCGTGGTCTTTGACCTCTTTGCGGTTGTAGGCAAAAGGCACATTGCGGCCTAAACGCGCCAACTCAATCGACACTGCCGCGCCCAGTGGAATGCCTTTGTAAGCGGGGCCAAAAATCATGTCGAACGCGATGCCGCTTTGCACCAAGCGCTGCGCGTAAAAGCTGGCCAACTTGCCCAACTTCGCGCCGTCATCAAACAAACCTGCGTTGAAAAAGTAAGGGCTCATGCGGCCCGCTTTGGTTTTGAACTCCCCAAATTTCAGCACGCCACAATCCAGCGAAAATTGCACAAACTCTTGTGCCAACGCATCGTTGGCAGCCGCACTCTGACTCATGGGGAATGTCCTTGTTCAAACTAACCAGCCTCAACCTCAACGGTATTCGTTCAGCCGCCCGCAAGGGCGTGGAAGCTTGGCTCGAAAAAGCCAGCCCTGATTGTATTTGCGTGCAGGAAATCAAAGCCCAAGCGTCTGACGTTGCGGGCACGTTCGACACCTTGGCAGGCCTCAAAGGCCACTTTCACTTCGCCGAGAAAAAAGGCTACTCAGGCGTGGGCATCTACACCAAACACGAGCCCAGTGATGTGAGGGTGGGGTTTGACGGCGGCGAGTTTGATGCCGAAGGCCGCTACATCGAGCTGCGCTTTGACACACCCACCCAAAAGCTGTCCATCATCAGCAGCTACTTTCCAAGCGGCTCGTCGGGCCCTGAGCGCCAAGATGCCAAGTTTCGTTTCTTAGCCGCCATGTACCCACACCTCAACGCTTTGAAACAACAGCGGGAGTTTGTGCTGTGCGGCGACATCAACATCGCGCACAACGAGGCTGATCTAAAAAACTGGAAGGGCAACAAAAAGAACAGCGGTTTCTTGCCCGAGGAGCGCGCCTGGATGACGCAGCTCACCACCGACGGCGGCGTGGTGGATGTGTACCGTCAACTCCAGCCCGACACCACCGACGCTTGCTACACCTGGTGGAGCAACCGAGGGCAAGCCTATGCCAACAACGTGGGTTGGCGTTTGGACTACCACTTGGCGACGCCAGCAGTGGCCAGCAAAGCACGCACAGACTGGATCTACAAAGACGAGAAGTTTTCAGACCACGCGCCCATCACCATTGCGTATGAGGGCTTGATCAACCCAAGCTGAGGAATAGCTGCCATCCAGAATCGCAGCAATCATGGCCTTTTCTTGCGCCATTTTTTCTATGGCCTTGTTGGCAATTGACAAGGCGTCTGCGGGGGACACGGCGACCAGGCCGTCTCCATCGCCCACAATGATGTCGCCTGGCGCCACCAACATGCCCCCTACGGTCACTGCTTCGTTGATGGTGCCTGGGCCTTCTTTGTAGGGCCCCCGCAAATTGATGCCGCGTGCCCAGCACGGAAATTGGTGTGCTTCAAAGGCATCAGCATCGCGAATGGCGCCATCGATCACAAAGGCAATCGCGCCATGCGCGCGTGCGGATGTCATCATGATTTCGCCCACCAAGGCGCGAGATATGTCGGCCCCACCATCGACCACCAACACGTCGCCGTCTTTCAGCATGTCAAGTGCTTTGTGGATGAGTAGGTTATCCCCCGCTCTCACGCGAACGGTGAATGCGGACCCGCACACACTGACCGCAGAACGGTTCACAGGATGCAGGCCTGTGGTGCCCACCATGCGTCCCATCACATCGCTGACAACTGACGAGGGCAAGCCCTGCAATGCGAGGACACCCGCCTGAAACGATTGAACGCGCGCATTCACCAAAATACCGTGTGACATAGCGACTCCACTTGAGACACACCGTTGCACCCTAGATGGGCCAGCTCTGCGCTGACGGTGCGAAGGCTTAACAAAATGAAGATTCTATTGATGTCCGTCTTCGCCCTACATCACGTTGTCTTGATCGGGTGCCATGACATTGATGAGGAGCTCTTGCTCGTCTACCTTGAAGGCCTCCTCAAAGCGCCACGTGAAGTGATTGGTCACACGCTGAAGCAAGCGCTTTGGTACGCCAAACTTTGTGGAAACTTGATAACGCCCCTCAAAAATGGTGATGCCATGCGCATTCGCATAGGTTGAAAAATGGATGGGCGGCACCTTGGTAGACGCCGCCATCACGATGGGCTGCACGTCATTGACTTCGATCGATTCCTTGGCCTCTGCGCGGGCAATGAGGTGAATGGTTGCCTGGCGCTCATCGAACCAAGTGCTCATGGGGTAAGTCAAACCTTGCATCGCCAGGGTGCGAATTTCTCCGCTTGGCTCATCGAGCTTTGCCTCGATGGTTTGTGAACGGTAAAACGTCAGCAAAGTGGGCGTGTTGATATCTGCGGGTTTGTAGAAGGCCTTTTTGGTATCGGCCGCCTTGCTTCTGGTTTCTTCGATCAACTCAATGATGTGCATCGCCATGCGGGGCGCGTCATTGCGATGCACTTTGGCGTCTGCCAGCACGATGTGCAGCAACTTGATGATGTCTTCGAAAATGTGCAGCGCAATGCGTATTTCTGCCACACCCGTTTGATTGGGCTCTTTGCGGTAATCAATGTCTGGCTTGCGCATGATGAAGTGCGGATATGCCAACTGGTCCGCCATGATTTGCGCCAGCGGCACCGAGAAGAAGTAATGCATCAAGCCGCGTTCGTTGCACACTCTTTGGTGGAAGGTTTCGATGATTTTTTTCAGACCGGCCACGCCGCCGTATTTGTGGACCAGATCGTTCATGCGCCAGCCTTTAACGAATCGCCCAGTTGGCCGATCGCTGCTTGTCTCGCACGGCCATCAGGCAATACTGGCGCTTGACAGGGCTTGTGATGCCATCACAGCCATGGGAATTGCTCTGGACCATGGCTCGGCAGTAATGGCGGCCGTCGTTGGTGGAAATTTGTTCGCACATGACCGAGTTCATCATGCTGGTTGCCGTGCAAAGGAGTTGTTCATCTTTGATCTTTTTCATGTCGCAGTCGTTCACCGACTGGGACATGCCCGACAAAGAACTCATGAGCAAACTCGCCCCTATCAGCATATGACGCAGTTTCATCTGGGAACCTATTTGAATTGATAGGAATGTAAGGGCTTGTGTGCTGCCCGTCAGCAATTCATTGCCGCTTGCCATGCCAGATGACGCATTTGTAATTTCAGGAACCTGCCCAAGTGCAAACAGCTCTGTCATTGAAGCGCCGACTGAAATCCTGCCCTCGACGCTTACTTTTCCAATTTGATTGGCTTTCCAAGGCGGCGAAGCATTTGCAAGTTGCTGATGGCAACAGGCTTCAAACCATCAAGCCGTTCGTTAGGCCACCTACACTTGGCAAGTGACTCAAACTAAAAAACAACACATCGCCATCATTGGCGCAGGCCCCGCAGGCCTGATGGCTGCTGAAGTACTCAGTGCGGCTGGCGTTTCTGTGCATGTGTACGACGCCATGCCGTCGGTCGGTCGCAAGTTTTTGCTGGCAGGCTTGGGCGGGCTCAACCTCACACATGCCGAGCCTTTTGATCGCTTCACCACCCGCTATGCCGAGCGCAGCGCGGCTTGTGCAGCCTGGCTCAAAGCCTTCGATGCCGCTGCCATTTGCGACTGGGTCAAGGGCTTGGGTCTGGACACTTTTGTGGGCAGTTCGCAGCGCATTTTCCCCACCGACATGAAAGCTGCACCGCTGCTGCGTGCTTGGCTACACCGCTTGCGTCACCCCGCCCAAGGCGTGCCTGTGACGTTTCATATGCGCCACCGTTGGCGTGGTGTGCTGCAAGCTGCAGACAAACCAATCACACTCAATTTCGACACACCACAAGGCGCGCACACCGCGCACGCCGATGCTGTTGTGTTGGCTTTGGGCGGTGGCAGCTGGCCCAAGCTGGGCTCGGACGGTGCATGGCAACCGTGGCTGAGTGCATTGGGCATGGACGTGTCGCCCCTGCGCCCCAGCAACTGCGGCTTTGATGTGCAAACCCGTGATGGCCAAATAGGCTGGAGCAGCCACTTGTCGGGCCAGTTTGCAGGCACGCCACTCAAGTCAGTCGCTTTGTCGTTCACCGACAGTGCGGGCCGCAGCTTCAGCAGCCGAGGTGAATGTGTGGTCACCGCCACGGGTGTGGAAGGCAATTTGATTTACGCCGCCTCTGCTTTGCTGCGCGACGAAATTGCACGCAGTGGGTCTGCCACCTTGCACCTCGACCTCAAGCCTGACTTCACGCCTGAGCGCGTGTTGGCCGAGGTGTCGCACCCGCGTGGCACGCGCTCGCTCAGCAGCCATTTGAAAAGTCGGCTCAAGCTCTCCGCTTTGCAATTGGCCCTGTTGCACGAAGTGCTGAGCAAAGAAGCCATGAACCACCCAGGGCAACTGGCGGCGGTCATCAAACGCTTGCCCATCACAGTGGCTGCCACGCGGCCCATCGACGAAGCCATCAGCAGCGCTGGCGGCGTGCGCCTAGAAGCGCTGGACGCGCACCTCATGGCCAACGCTTTGCCAGGCTTATTTGTGGCGGGCGAAATGCTGGATTGGGAAGCGCCCACTGGCGGCTACCTGCTCAGCGCCTGCTTGGCCAGTGGCCGCGTGGCGGGCCTTGGTGCAGCCCGGTTTTTGGGCCACTGACACAGACCAATTCTTGTTGGTGAACGCGCAGCTTCGCGCTATATGATTCGGGCATTCCTTCGTTTGAAAACGTTCTCACCATGTTCCGCACCCTGCTTAAATCCAAAATTCACCGCGTCGTCACCACGCAGTGCGAGCTCCATTACGAGGGCTCGTGCGCCATTGACGAAAATCTGTTGGACGCCGCCAACATCTGTGAGAACGAACAAGTCCACATCTGGAACATCAACAACGGCGAACGCTTCATCACGTATGCCATCAAAGGCGAGCGTGGTTCGGGCATGATTTCGGTCAACGGCTCAGCCGCACGCCGCGCCAGCGTGGGTGACTTGTTGATCATTGCGTCATTTGCGCAAGTGCATGAAGACCAAGTCGCTGCCCATGAACCTCAGCTGGTGTTTGTGGATGAGAAGAACCAGCAAGTGGGTTTGCGTCACCATGTGCCGACACAGGCGGCGCCTGGGCATGGGACGGATGAGTGCTGATTTAAGCAGCCAAATCCACATGCGCCCCTTTGAAGCCATAGGGCGCGTAGGCCATGGCTTTGTAGTCTTTGAATTTCAGCTCGCGAATCAACTCTTCCGTTTGCTGCTCTTGGACTTTCACGGATAACAAAGCTTCTTTTTTGTTATAAGAAATATCGAGCGTGTTGATGTTGGCAGAGGCTTCGGCCCGCGCTGCAATTTGAGCTTCAATGGCTTTGAGATTGGCCAGCATGTCTGGCTTTTCTTGCTGCTTCACCTCTCGCGCATTCTTGGACAGCCCAGCGACCAGCGGCGTGGCGTCGCCAGCGACGCGATTGGGGCGCGCTGACACCTGTTGCGACAGGCTGGCTGCCGTGGGCACATTGACAGAAGTGATGCCGATTCCGCTCATGGCAAAAATATAGCGCATTCTTTGTTCTTTGCAAGCGCCACAACATAGCCGCTAACATTCAAACATGCTTCAGTACGAAACCGTCCCCGTCACCCCCTTCCAACAAAACTGTTCCATCGTCTGGTGCGATGAAACAAAGAAAGCCGCCGTCATCGACCCCGGTGGCGATTTGCCCGTGTTGCAAGCCGCCTGTCAACACTTGGGCGTGACCCTGGAGCAAATTTGGCTCACCCACGCCCATGTCGACCACGCAGGTGCCACCGCCGAATTGGCCGACAAACTCGGCCTGCCCATCATCGGGCCACATGAGGGCGATCAGTTTTGGATTGACGGCTTGCCGCAGGCGGCTGCCAACTACAACTTCCCCGCTTCACGCACCTTCACACCCACGCGTTGGCTGCACGACGGTGACACGGTCACCCTTGGCTCGCACACGCTGCAAGTGCGCCATTGCCCAGGTCACACGCCAGGCCATGTGGTGTTTTACTCACCCGAAATCAAGCGCGCGTTTGTGGGCGATGTGCTGTTTGCAGGCAGCATTGGCCGTACCGATTTTCCGCAGGGCAACCACGACGATTTGATCCGCAGCATCACCCAGCGTTTGTGGCCCATGGGTGATGACACGGTGTTCATTCCTGGCCACGGGCCTGAAAGCACCTTTGGTCGTGAGCGCAAAACCAACCCGTATGTGGGTGGCACCTAAGCGGCTTACTTGGCCCGCTCAAACAGCGGCATGACCTTGGGCAAATTGGCCTGAATTTCTTCAATGCGCGTGTTGCCTGAAGGATGGGTGCTGAGCCACTGCGGTGGCGCACCTTTGTTGGCCGCGCTCATTTTTTGCCACAGCGTCACGCCTGCACGGGGGTCGTAACCCGCGCGTGCAGCGATTTCCATGCCCACCAAATCGGCTTCGGTTTCGTCGTCGCGGCTGAATTTGAGCGACAGAAGTTTGGCGCCTTGGTTGGCCACCAAATCGGTGATCTGCGGGCTCACGCCAAAGAACACAGCGGCCACCGTGCTGCCAATCGCGGCCACGCCATTGGTGGCGGCAGATTTGCCCATGCGCTCGCGGGCGTGTTCGCGCAAGGCGTGGGCAATTTCGTGGCCCATGACCATGGCCACTTCGTCGTCGTTGAGCTTGAGTTGCGTGAGGATGCCGCTGTAGAAAGCAATCTTGCCGCCAGGCATGCAAAACGCGTTGATTTGTTGAGAGCCCACCAAGTTGACTTCCCATTTCCACTCTTTGGCGCGCGGGTTCCAGTCAAAGCTGTGCGGGATGATGTCTTTGGCAATGCGGCGCAGACGGATGACTTCGGGGTGGTTGTCTGGCCCCAGCGCGTTTTTGCTGGCGGCTTCTTTCATCATCTCGCCGTATTGTTTGCGGGCCGACTGTTCCACTTCGGCGGCAGGCACCAGCCCAGCAAACACCGAAGCTTCGCGGGTGACTTCCACACCCTCACGGGCCAGCAACGCACCGCTGCCAAGACCGCAAGCGCAGCCAACACAACCGTAAAGAAAAGCACGTTTGGTGAGCATGGAAAAATCTTTGTGTGAAAGCCTGAAAATAGAGGGATGAACGATACAACAAGTCCAGCATCCACGTCGCCCGTTGAAGTTAAAAAACTGAGCTGGTTGGCTGCTTTGAAGGTTTATTTAGAGCCCGCCTCTTGGCGCATGCTGTGCCTAGGCTTCTCGGCGGGGTTGCCACTTTTGTTGGTGTTGGGGACGCTGAGTTTTCGATTGCGTGAAGCGGGCATTGACCGCAGCACGATTGGTTTTTTAAGTTGGGTGGGTTTGGCCTATGGCTTTAAATGGGTTTGGTCGCCTCTGGTGGACCGCATGCCTTTGCCGCTTCTCACGCGCTGGCTGGGACGTCGCCGCAGCTGGCTACTGCTGGCGCAACTCACCGTGGTCGCAGGCTTGGTGGGCATGGCTTTGCTGGACCCACAGGTTGCGCTGGAGCCCGTGGTGTGGTGCGCCTTGGTGGTGGCATTTGCATCCGCCACGCAAGACATCGCGCTCGATGCATTTCGCATTGAGTCTGCCGACGCGCAGCATCAAGCCGCCTTGGCCGCCACCTATCAAACGGGCTACCGCTTGGCCATGATTTGGGCGGGTGCTGGCGTGTTGTGGGTGGCCGCACGCGTGGCGGGTGCGGACACCACCAGCTACCTGCACGGCGCTTGGCAAACCGCGTATTTGGTGATGGCGGCATCCATGAGCCTGGGCGTGTTGACCGTGCTGTTGTCCCCCGAGCCCGCGCAGCGCGACATGCCGCCTGCACGCCATGCGGCCGAGTGGCTGCGTGGTGCATTGGTTGAACCCTTTGCCGAATTTATACGCCGCTACCGCTGGCAAGCGGCCATCATCTTGGGGCTGATAGCGGTGTACCGCATCAGCGATGTGGTGATGGGCATCATGGCCAACCCGTTTTATGTGGACATGGGTTACACCAAAGACGAAGTGGCCGCCGTCACCAAAGTGTTTGGCGTGATCATGACCTTGCTCGGTGCGTTCATCGGCGGCGTGCTGTCCATGCGCTTGGGCGTGATGCGCATCCTGATGTTGGGTGCCGTGCTGAGTGCCATCACCAATGTGCTGTTTGCGTGGCTGGCCACACGCGGGCATGACTTGACGGCTTTGGTGTGGGTGATCTCGGCCGACAACCTGGCCAGTGGCATTGCGTCTGCGGCGTTCATTGCGTATTTGTCGAGCCTGACGAATGTGAATTACTCGGCCACGCAGTACGCGCTGTTTAGCTCGATGATGTTGCTTGCACCCAAGTGGTTGGCGGGCTTCTCGGGTGTGTATGTGGACGCGCATGGCTATGAGGCGTTCTTCAGCGGTACGGCGCTGCTGGGAGCGCCGGTGTTGTTGCTGGTGTGGCTGGCTTCGCGGGTTTTGCCTTTGGTTCACCCAGTGCCCAGCGACAAAGCCCAAGACTGATCACGCATTCACTGCACAATATTGGGCATGACACACGCCGCCATGCACACGCGCTTCACTCAACGTTTTCATCTCAGCACCCCCATCGCTTTGGCCCCCATGGCGCTTGCCACAGGTGGCGCGTTGGCGGCGGCTTGTGCGCAAGCGGGTGCGTTGGGTTTGGTCGGTGGCGGGTATGGCGACCTGGCTTGGACGCAACGCGAATACACCTTGGCCCGTGCATTGCTCACAAACGATGCCGCCAGCCAAGCGCGCTTAGGTTGCGGCTTCATCACGTGGAAACTCGATGAAAACGCCGACGCACTGGACTGGGTGCTGAGCCAGCAACCCAGCGCCATCATGCTGTCGTTTGGCGACCCTCGCCCTTATGCCGCGCGCATTGCTCAAGCAGGCGCACCACTGATTTGCCAAGTGCAACGTTTGGACCAAGTGCCCCTGGCCATTGAAGCGGGCGCGTCGGTCATCGTCGCGCAAGGCGGCGAGGCGGGTGGCCATGGGGCCAATGCCCTAGAAGGCCGCAGCACCTTCACGCTGGTGCCAGAAATTGCCGACCACTTAGCCGCCCACGCACCCCACACCTTGCTGCTCGCCGCTGGCGGCGTGGCCGATGGCCGTGGACTAGCAGCCGCATTGATGCTGGGGGCAGATGGCGTGCTGGTGGGTTCACGCTTGTGGGCCACAACGGAGAGCTTGGCGGCCACAAACGCCAAGACCCAGGCCACTCAAACCAACGGGGACGGCACAGCACGCAGCCAGGTGTTTGACATCTTGCGCCGCAAAAACTGGCCTGCGCCGTATGACTTTCGCGCCATTCGCAACGACTTGCATCGCCGCCTAGAAAGCGACATGGCAGCGCTGGCCGCCAACCCCGAGGCCGCCCGCGCAGACTACGACGCGGGCGTGAAAGCGGGTGACTTTTCGCGTGCCCATGCCACCGTGGGTGAGGCGGTAGGGTTGATTGCCGACGTGCCCAGCGCTGGCGAAGTGATTGCACGAATGACGCAACACGCGCATTCCTTGCTGGCCAAGTAAAACCCACATGACCCAACGCATTCTGATCTTGTCGCACGACAACAAAATTGGCGACGCCATTGTGGCCACGGGTTTGTTCAAACCGCTGCGTGCGCATTGGCCCGATTGCGAAATTGGCGTGTTGTGTGGTGGCACCAATGCGGCACTTTACCGCCACCACCCCGATGTGAAATGGTTGCACGTGTCAAACAGCCGCAATGTGTTTGCACGCATGTGGGCGAGTTTGAAAGCCCGGCTCGTGGGCTATGACATGGTGGTGCACTTTGGCAAAAACATCACCAACCCGTCAGAACAAATTGTTTTGAACATCGTCCATGCCAAGCAACGCTTTTTGTTTGCTCGCCTGCCGTCCACCCCCCGCCCCAATGACGTGGTGATGGATGAGGCCTTGACGAGTTCGCACTACTCAGCGCGACACGTGCGATTTTTGCAAGCCCTCCAGGTCCCGCAGGGCGCCTATCACTACGACATCCGTTTGGCCCCCACATTGGAGGCCGTTAGGCCCGAGGGTTGTGCGTCTTTGTTGGTGCTCAACAGCCAAGGCAGCACCATGGATCGGTCACTGCCGCTGGCATGGGTTGTGGCCTTTGCCAGCGAAATTCGCGATGGGTTTGCAGGCACCTGTCTCCAAGTTTTGAGTGCCAGCCCTGCCCATGAGGTGGCGTTGAAGCAGGCTTTATCAGGCTTCGGTGCGCATGTGGTCGTGACGCCTTTTCATGCCAGCGTGAGCCAATCACTGCGCGTGATCCGCGCCGCCGACGTGGTGGTCACGCCTGACACGTATGCCGTGCACGCAGCCAGTGCTTGGAATATTCCTGTCGTTGCGCTGTATGCGGCCAATGGGCCCGTCAGCGTCTGGACGCCGCTGTCGGACACCTACGTTCAAATTGAGGCGCCGCCAGGAAAAATAGTGGCAGACATCGCGGTCTCTGACGTGATCGATGCGCTGCACCACATGAAAGCCTCACCGCAATCCTGTCGTCACATTCGGTTAACTTAATGGTGTCTTTTCAGCACCCATGGACCGAGCGCCCCGTTCGCACACCTCGACAAAACTTTGACGAAGCGCATTGCGTCTTTTCAAGGCAGAGCGCTTTTTTGATTCAACCTCTTGCTCAGGCCGAGGCTCCCAAACCACGGGCAGCAACCAATGCGCTTGCTCGGTTTGTTCACGGGCCCCCAGCTGCTGCCAAATGTCGTCATAGCTGATGTTGATGCGTTTGGCCAAACTGAAGTAGCTGGCATAGGCGTGTTTTTTATCCGCGACGCCCACCACCGCCTCCAGCTGCCACGCACGTGCCAAACCCTGCAGCGCATTGAACAAAATAAAGAGCGGCTTGGTCCGCTCCAAGGCCTGTGTGGCCTGCTTGATCAAATCCTTGGTGTTGGATGTGCCTTGAAAGCAGCCAATGAACAACGCGTGCCCATGGCTGGTTTGCCCCAACATCTGTGCGGGCAAAACAGTGACCGAGGATCTGAGCAACATCTGGCCATTCATGTGCAACGACACCATCAACTCGCCCTCTCGGGCAAGGCCGCGGCTTGGACTGAGGATGACTTCAAACTCTGCTTGGTTGTGTTGGATCTTGCCCAGACTGACGGGGTCGCCTTCGTAGAAAGCCAGCACGCCCGCCCATTTGAATTGGGCCAAAAACCAATCAAAAAATGCCAGCTGGGCAGCCACACGCTGATGGCCGTCCAGACCTGTCCAAAGATAAGCACGTGTGCATTTCAATGACAAAGAGGGATCAATTTCAAACAAACGCGTGAGTTGGTGGGACTCAAAATACTGGCGCATGTGTGCCAGCTCAGCTTGGAATAGCTTTTGCCTGAGCTTGAACTTCAAACGACGCTTCATGGTCTGCATCTTCCCTCCGGCAAGGTTGTCGGTGAGCAAGAACAGCTCTTCTGAGTTAGACCACATACATCCTCAATTCACATCGTTGGCAGCCAGTGTGGCTGCCTGTATTTTTAAAGCAAGCGGTAAACGCGCTCAGCCGAGACGTCTTCCAAGCAGCGCATGTGGCCCAGCGGACAGGTGCGCTCATAGCAAGGTGAACAGGCCAAGGGTGGCTGGTAGTTGGCGTCCACACGCAGCCACACCACGCGCGCGCGCTCATTCAACGGTGGTGTGTGCTCGGGGCTGGATGAGCCAAACACCGCCACTTGCGGCACCCCAAAAGCGGCCGCCACATGCATGAGGCCTGAGTCATTGCTGACCACGCGGTGGGCGTAGGCAATGAGCGCAAAGGCTTGCATGAGGTTGGTTTGACCGGCCAAGTTAAAGCAATTGCCGGGTTTTTGGGCATTGGCCGCGGTGGCAATTTCTTGGCAAATGTCAAACTCTTTGCTTGAGCCCAACAAAAACACGGGACGGTCAATTTTGCTAGCCAGCTCGGCAAAGTGTTTGGCAGGCCAGCGTTTGGCAGGCCCGTATTCAGCACCCGGCGCAAACACCACATAGCTGTGCTTGGCCAAGGTCGGCAAGGTGGGCATGTTGGTGGCCAGCTGTTCCAGCGCGTCGTCCAGCACACCCACACCCGCTTTGAGCACGGGCCGCAAATCGCCCGCCAGCTTCATCGGGCCCGTGAGGGTTTGACCCACAAGACTCAAAGCCGCATACCACTCCACCATGGGAGGGCGCTCTTCGGTTTGGGGGTTGTCTAGGCGGTCGGTCAACAGGCCAAAACGCATTTCGCCGGTATAGCCCACGCGCTTGGCGATGCCCGCCATCCACGGCAGCAAGGCGCTTTTGAGGGAGTTGGGGCAGACATAGGCCACATCAAACTGACCTCGCAACTGGCTGGCCAGCTTCAGGCGGCCCATCAGCTGCAAGCCGCCGTGTTTGAACGGCATGTCAATCACCTCGGTCACACCTGGCATGACGCGGTAAACCGGTGCAATCCAAGGCAAGGCAGCGACGGTCAGGCGCTCACCGCGCGCAGCCAAGCGGCGCAGCAAGGGCTCTGTCATCACCGCGTCCCCAATCCATTGAGGCGCAACGATGAGCGCGTTTTTAGTGGCTGTGGCCAACGTGCTCGCCGGCTTTGAGTGTGTACTCTGTGCCGCAATAAGGGCACTTGGCTTGGCCAGTTCTGGCCACATCCAAGTAGACCTTGGGATGGCTGTTCCAAAGTTTCATGTCGGCTTTGTCGCTCGGACAAAACACACCGCCATGACCATTGAGGTCTTTCGCCAAGAGTTCAACTGGGTTACTCATCTTTAAACCTTTGTCAACCAATGTGCGTACTTGGGGTTGCGGCCGTTGACGATGTCAAAGAACGCCGTTTGGATTTTTTCAGTGATCGGGCCGCGGCTGCCCACGTAACCTTCTTTACCCAATTCGATGCGGTCGAGTTCGCGAATCGGCGTCACTTCGGCAGCGGTGCCGGTGAAGAAGGCTTCGTCAGAGATGTACACCTCGTCGCGCGTGATGCGCTTTTGCACAATCTCCAGGCCCAAATCTTTGGCGATGTGGAAGACGGTGTTGCGGGTGATGCCATTCAAGGCGCCCGCCGACAAATCGGGGGTGTAGATCACGCCGTCTTTGACCACGAAGATGTTTTCGCCAGCGCCTTCAGACACAAAACCTGAGGTGTCGAGCAACAGGGCTTCGTCGTAACCCTCGTCGGTCACTTCCATGTTGGCCAAGATGGAGTTGGTGTAGTTGCTCACCGCTTTGGCTTGCGTCATGGTGATGTTGACGTGGTGGCGGGTGTAGCTCGAAGTCTTGACGCGAATGCCGCGCTTCATGCCTTCTTCGCCCAAGTAGGCGCCCCATGTCCAAGCGGCGACCATCAAATGGATGGTGTTGCCTTTGGGGCTCACGCCTAACTTTTTGTCACCAATCCAAGTGAGTGGGCGGATGTAGCCCGACTCCAACTTGTTCTCACGCACTACGGTGCGTTGGGCTTCGTTCACTTCGTCTTGGGTGAACGGAATGGCCATGCGCAAAATCTTGGCGCTGTTGAACAGGCGCTGGGTGTGCTCTTGCAAACGGAAAATTGCTGTGCCTTGCTCGGTTTTGTAAGCGCGCACGCCTTCAAAAGCGCCACAACCGTAGTGCAGGGTGTGGCTCAACACGTGAATCTTGGCGTCGCGCCAATCAACCAACTGGCCGTCCATCCAGATTTTGCCGTCACGGTCAGACATGGATGATGGGATCACGACGCTCATGGGATTTCCTTTGGACTGATGTTGTAGTGGTCGCCAGTTTTGGCGCTAGGGTGGATTTTAGCGAGCCTCAAGCCTGCTCATTCAAGCGCATGGTTAAGCGCTCAGTCGTTGGCCGCTTGGCTGATGGGCTCGACGTCGGTGGCTTGGAAGGGCCGATCCAAAGTCCAGCTTTGCAACTTGCCCTGCACAAACACACAGCGCACCACCGATTGGCTGCCATCGCGCCAGCTGAACACCTCGGGCTGCGCGCCCTTGTCGGACTCGGCTTGGCCCAAGGCGCGCGTCATGGCGATCACGTGCATCAGGCTCACGCCCGCTTTGAGCTTGGCATTGAGCATGACGGCACTGTCCACAAAGCCGATGGGGCGGTTGCTGGCCCGCTTCATGATTTGCACCAAACGCGTGAAATAGAGCAGCAGCCACATGACGCCGCCCGTCACCACCATGGCAATGCCCATCCATTGCCAAGTTTGCCAAGCCCACACGGTCAAGCCCACGGCGCCTATGGGGACCAGATATCGTTGAAAGTTCATGGGCTTATTGTCTCAGGCTCGGCAGGCAACTGTGCGTGTCTTCTGCGAAGCACAGCGATGGGTGGTTAGCCCAACTCGCGCACCAAACCAATCGCCTCATCCACCCGTTCCACCGCATGCACGGTCATGCCGGGAATGGGCTTTTTGGGTGCGTTGGCTTTGGGGATGATGGCCACGGTAAAGCCCAACTTGGCGGCTTCTTTTAGACGCTCTTGGCCTCTGGGGGCTGGGCGCACCTCGCCAGCCAAACCCACTTCACCAAACGCAATAAAGCCTTGGGGCAAGGGCTTGCCACGCAAGCTGCTTTGAATCGACAGCATCACCGCCAGGTCAGCCGCTGGCTCGCTGATGCGCACACCGCCCACGGCGTTGACAAACACATCTTGGTCCATGCACGCCACCCCCGCGTGACGATGCAACACGGCCAACAACATGGCCAAGCGATCGCGGTCCAGGCCCACGCTCAAGCGACGCGGCGATGGACCCCCGCTGTCCACCAAAGCTTGGATCTCGACCAACAAAGGGCGCGTGCCTTCAAGCGTGACCAGCACACAACTGCCAGGCACGGGCTCGGCGTGTTGGCTCAAGAAAATGGCGCTCGGGTTACTCACCCCCTTCAGCCCTTTTTCGGTCATGGCGAACACGCCAATTTCGTTCACCGCGCCAAAACGGTTTTTGATGGCGCGCACCAAGCGGTAAGTGGAATGCGTGTCACCTTCAAAGTACAACACCGTGTCCACCATGTGCTCCAGCACACGGGGGCCAGCGAGTGCGCCTTCTTTGGTGACGTGCCCCACCAACACCACCGCCGTGCCGGTGGACTTGGCCATGCGGGTGAGGTGTGAGGCGCATTCGCGCACCTGCGCCACCGAGCCAGGGGCGCTGGTGAGCTGGTCGGAATACACCGTTTGAATGGAGTCCATGACGACCACCGCCGGCTGCAGTTTGTCGACGGTGGCCAGTATTTTTTCGAGCTGCGTTTCTGCCAGCACTTGCACTTGGCTGTGGTCCAGCCCCAAGCGCCGCGAGCGCAACGCCACTTGCGCGGCAGACTCTTCGCCCGTCACATACAAGGTGCTCATGCCGCTGCGTTGCAAGCCGTCCATGGCTTGCAAAATCAACGTCGATTTACCAATGCCAGGGTCGCCCCCAATCAGCACCACGCCGCCTTGCACCATGCCGCCGCCCAACACGCGGTCGAGTTCTTCTTGGCCTGTGGGGGTGCGTGCCACGTCTTGTGCTTCGATGTCTGAGAGGATCGCGACTTCGGATGCGGGCGCCAAAGCGGCCATGCCCGCGTAGCGGTTTTTGGTGGGGCCGCTGCTGTCGACTGCGGTTTCAAGCAGCGTGTTCCACGCGTTGCAGCTGGGACATTTGCCCAACCACTTTGGCGTGATGCCGCCGCAGTCGGTGCAGGTGTATTGGGTTTTTTCTTTGGCCATGCGCCAATATTACTGGATAAATAGCCAGTGTCGCAAGTTGGCCAAATGGCCCAAACTGGTCCTCATAATTGACGCGTTTCCACACTTCACACGCTCACCATGCAAACACCTCTCAACCCATTCAAACAAGCGCTCCAACAACAGCGGCCCCAAATCGGCCTGTGGATGGGTTTGGGCAGCACCGTCACCACCGACATTTGCGCTGGCGCGGGTTTTGACTGGCTTGCCATTGATGGCGAACACGGCCCCAACGACCTGACCACCTTGCTGGCCCAATTGCAGGTGGTGGCCGGCCATCCCACTTCTCACCCCGTGGTGCGCGTGGCACATGACAACCCAGCACTGCTGAAACAAGTGCTGGACATCGGCGCCACCACCGTGCTGGTCCCCATGGTGGACACGGCCGAACAAGCCGCCGCCATCGTGAAAGCCTGCCGCTACCCGCAAGACGATGGGCTCGGCGGTGTTCGCGGCATGGCGGGCACACGCGCTTCACGCTGGGGCCGCTACCCCCATTACGCGAAAGAAGCCAACGCACAAGTGTGCGTGCTGGTGCAAGCGGAAACGCGCGAAGCCTTGAGGAACCTTGATGCCATCGCCGCCATACCTGGGGTGGATGGCGTGTTTATTGGGCCAGCCGACCTGTCTGCATCCATGGGATTTGTCGGCAACCCAACCCACCCAGAGGTGCAAGCCGCCATTGTTGACGCCATCCAACGCATTCGCACAGCGGGCAAGGCGGCAGGCATTTTGATGGGTGATGAGGCGCTGGTTCGACAGTATTTAGAACTCGGCGCATTGTTTGTGGCTGTCGGCGTGGACAGCATGATCTTGTCGCGACAAACATCGGCGCTGGCCGCCAAGTACAAAGCCGGCTTGACCGAGTTGAGCGCCAGCAAAGGCGCTTACTGACCCATGCCATGTCGCCACGCAACACGCTGCCAAGCGTTCATGCTTAGTCTTGCGTGAATCCCACGCGCCCTGACACGGCGCACATCAGCTCATACCCAACCGTGCCAGCCGCTTGCGCCACTTCGTCAATGGGCAGCACAGCACCCGTGCTGGACTTGCCCCACAGCGTCACCTCGCTGCCGTAACCCGTGACAAAACCCGCGTCATGGCCCACAGCTGCGCATGGCGTCAGGTCCACCGCAATCATGTCCATGCTCACGCGCCCCAAGGTGCGGGTCCGCACTCCGTCCACCAACACGGGCGTGCCCGTGGGGCAGTGCCGTGGGTAGCCATCGGCATAACCGCAAGCCACGATGCCGATGCGCGTGGGGGCATCGGCGGTGAATGTGGAGCCATAGCCCACGGTGTCGCCCGCCTGCAAATCTTGCGTGGCGATGATGCGGCTGCGCAAACTCAGGGTGGGTTGCAAATCCCGCTGCGCGATGTTGCGCTCGGGAAAATCTGGCGAGCTACCGTAGAGTGCAATGCCCGGACGCACCCAATCTGCGGCCACCGCCCCATCGCTGGCGTGGCGCAGCAAGCCCGCGCTGTTGCAGGTGGTGCGCTCACCGGGCAAGTCTTCGGTGGTTTTGGTGAACACGCGCATTTGCTCGGCCACGCCTTTGACGCCATCGGCATCGCTGAAGTGGGTGACCAAAGAGATTTCGTCCACCTGCGGCAATTGGTTCAAGCGCGTCCACGCCGATCGAAAACGCGTAGGCGTAAACCCTAGACGGTTCATGCCGCTGTTCATCTTGAGAAAAATGCGGTGCGGCACTTGTGTTTTGTGGGCGCTCAGCATGTCCACCTGCGCGTCGCAATGCACGGTGTGCCAGAGGTCGAGTCGCGAACACAGCTCGAGGTCGCGCATCTCAAACACACCTTCTAACAGCCAGATCGGCCCACGCCAACCCAGGCTTCGCAAGTGCTGGGCCTCGTCGAGGTCGAGCAAGGCAAAACCATCGGCCCCGCGCAAGCCTTCAAACACATGCGCAATGCCGTGTCCGTAGGCGTTGGCTTTGACGACCGCCCACACGCGGGTATCAGGGGCAGCAGCACGCACACGCGCGAGGTTGTGACGCAGGGCATCGGTGTGAACAAAGGCTTGTATCGGGCGGGGCATAGGCAATATTGTGGCACCCGCGTGATATAACCTGTGGTCGTTAAAAAAGAAAGAAGAATCAACAGACCCACAGCCTGTGTGCGGGTTTGCCAGACCCATCTATGAAGCGCGGTTTCTACACCATCATGTCGGCCCAGTTTTTCAGTTCGTTGGCCGACAACGCCCTGTTCGTCACAGCCGTTGAACTCCTGAAAACAGATGGCGCGCCCGAGTGGCAACGCGCTGCTTTGGTGCCCATGTTTGCCTTGTTTTACGTGGTGCTTGCGCCTTTTGTCGGGGCATTTGCCGACTCGCGGCCCAAGGGCGAGGTCATGCTGCTGAGCAACACCATCAAGGTGGTAGGTTGCTTGATGATGTTGTTGGGTGTGCACCCCTTGATCGCGTATGCCGTGGTGGGTCTTGGTGCAGCCGCTTACTCCCCTGCCAAGTACGGCATCTTGACCGAGCTGTTGCCCGCATCGCAGTTGGTCAAAGCCAACGGTTGGATTGAAGGCTTGACGATTGCGTCCATCATCTTGGGTGTGTTGTTGGGCGGTCAATTGGTGGGCCAAAACTTCTCTGCCTGGTTGCTCGCTTTTGATCTGCCGTTCATCAACACGGGCATTGACACATCGGCCGAGGCCGCCATCTGTTTGTTGATCCCGCTCTACGCTTTGGCGGCTTGGTTCAACCAACGCATTCCTTTGACAGGTGCTGCCTACATTCCCATGCGTGCCGATCCCGACAAAAGCATGGCACGCAACCTGTTGGTGTTGGTGCCCGATTTTTGGGATTGCAACAAACGTTTGTGGAATGACAAGCTGGGCCAAATCTCGTTGGCCACCACCACTTTGTTCTGGGGCGTGAGCGGCAACCTGCGCTACATCGTGCTCGCGTGGAGCGCCGCCGCTTTGGGCTACTCCACCACCCAAGCGTCCAGCTTGGTGGGCGTGGTGGCCATCGGCACCGCCGTTGGCGCGGTGGTGGCGTCCATGAAAATGAGGCTCGACCACGCCACCCGACTCATGCCCTTGGGCATTGCCATGGGTGTGTTTGTGATCGCCATGAACTTCATCGACAACCTTTGGCTGGCGGTGCCTTTCCTGATCATCTTAGGGGGCTTGGGCGGCTTTTTGGTGGTGCCCATGAACGCGCTGTTGCAGCACCGTGGCCACAACCTGATGGGGGCCGGCCGATCGATTGCGGTGCAAAACATGAACGAGCAGTTGTGCATTCTGGGCCTGGGCTTTTTGTACACCTTCAGCACGGGCATGGGCCTGAGCGCGTTTGGTGCCATCACTGCGTTTGGCGCCTTGGTGGGCTTTGTGATGTGGCTCATCAAACTCTGGCACGACAACAACCATCTGCACCATCGGGAAGAACTGGCGCGCTTGATGCACATCGCCCGCAACGACGACCTGCACGGTTAAAGTTTGCGCAGACGTCACTCGACCACCGCATGACGACACGCCCCGTACTGGCTGTGTTGGCCTTGGCCCTCAATGCCTTGGTGTGGGGCTTGTCTTGGTGGCCATTGCGCCAGCTTGACGCCGATGGCCTGCACCCTTTATGGGCCACCGCTTGCGTGTTCACCTTGGCCACCGTGGTGCTGACGCTCATCAGCCCGTCGGGCTGGGGACACTTCACACAGCACCCGCAACTTTGGTGGCTCATGGCCGCTGCGGGTCTGACCAACGTCGGCTTTAACTGGGCCGTCACCACGGGCGATGTGGTGCGCGTGGTGTTGCTGTTTTACCTGATGCCCACTTGGTCCTTGCTGCTCGCATGGTGGCTGTTGGGCGAACGGCCCACCCGCGGCGCGTTGATGCGCTTGGGCCTCGCGTTGTTGGGTGTGGTGCTGGTCCTCAAAACACCCGAGTCCACTTGGCCGCTGCCGCACGATTTACCCGACGCCTTGGCCCTGTTCGCTGGCTTTTGTTTTGCGCTGACCAACATTTGGCTGCTGCGTTTGCAGCACACGCCCGAGTCGTCGCGCATGCTGGCCATGTTTGGGGGTGGCGCATGCACGGCGTTGACCTGCGCCGTGCTGGCAACTTTGGCGGGTGTGATTCCAGCGGCGGTGCCTGCTTTCGTGATGGCGAACCGCGAGGCCTCTGTGGCACAAGCCGCTGTGACTTGGGGCCCTTATGTGCTGGGTCTGAGTGTCGCCTTCTTGGTGTCGAACTTCACACTCCAATACGGTGCAGCACGTTTGAGCGCGCACGCCACCGCCATGGTGATGATGTCAGAGGTGGTGTTTGCCAGCGTGTCCTCAGTCGCACTAGGGGCTTCGACGCTGAGTTGGCGCATCGGCCTAGGTGGCGGCATGATCGTGCTGGCAGCG
>JAIXRH010000009.1 GCA_027485285.1 Comamonadaceae bacterium
ATGAAGCGTAAGCTGTGTCTCTTGTTACAGTCTTGTTCATGAGCACATTCAACAAAGTCATCCTCTTCACCGACACCGACGGCTTCGCGCGTTTCCGCGAGGAAACGGTCGAACTCTCCGAGGGCAAACCACAAGCGCGTTTGTCGCCCCTCATGGCCAGTGGCGGCATGCAACTGCGCCGCAGCCCCGTGGGGTTTCGCAGCGACTTTCATTGCACCGACAACCCGCAGTGGTTGTTTGTGTTGGAAGGCCAAATGGAAATTTTTTTGCAAGACGGCACGTCCCGCATCTTTGGCCCGGGTGAGCACTTTTACTCGGCCGATGTGCTGCCTGCAGGCGCTACTTTTGACGCCAAGGTGCACGGCCACTGGAGCCGCCAAGTGGGGTCTGACGAACTCGTCACCTTGTTTGTGCGCGGTTAAGTTTCCGCGCTGAGTTGATGCGCCACGCAGCTGCGCAGCCTGCGTGGCTTACCAGCCAAGTCCCAAGTGGAGTGGCAAATAAACGCCCATGCCCAACACGATGGTCAGCAACACATTGCGCTTGAAAAAGTAAACCGCCACCCCCACCGCTGCTGCATAGATGCGCGCGTCTTGCCACGTGGCGATGAGCTCGCCTTGGCTCATCACAATTTCAGGCACCACCACGGCTGACAGGGCGGCAATGGGCGCGTACTGCAAGCCGCGCTGGGCCCAGTGGGGCAAATGCCACTCGCGGTTGCTGAGAAAGAAAAAGCTGCGCGTGACGGCTGTGACGATGGCCAAGCCCACAATGACCCATAGGGTCCAGGCATCCGTCACGTTCAAGTCGGTGCTGTTCATGCCGGCCTTTCTTTCAAGGCCTTGAGTTGCTCCGCCATCAAGCACGCAAACACCGCCATGAGGATGGCCACCACGATGTTGAGCTTCAAAGGCAAGTCATACGCCAGCACCGCGACCAAGCCTGCCACGATGGCCGACCACACACGCAAGCGAGAGCTGGCCAATGCGCATTGAATGCCCAACAAACACAAAATACCCGCAAAACCCAAACCCCATGAGGTGGGTATGGCGTTGGCCAAGGCAATGCCCAACAGGCTGCACGAAATCCAACTGGTCCAGTTGGCAAAACTCAATCCGGCCAAATAGGCTTCTTGTGTGAGGCGTTGTTCGTCGGTGTGTGCAGGGTGCGCAAAGCGAAGGGTGAACAACACATAAACCGGGTCGGTGGTGAAATACCCAGCCACGATGCGCGGCAAGCGCGGCAGATGCATGAGGTAGCCACGCATGTGCAAGCTGAACACCACAAAGCGCAAATTCACACAAAAGCCCGCGGCCAGCACCACCCAAGCAGGCGCACCCGCCATGATGAGCGGTGTTGCCGCCAATTGCGAGCTGCCAGCGTAGACCACCAAGGTCATGAAGACCGACTCAAACACACTCATGCCCGACTTGACCAAGGCGACGCCCGTCATCAGCGCCCATGCAATTTGTCCAAAGGCTTGCGGCGCGAGGTCGCGTGCCCCGACAGTGAACTCAGGATGCTGGTAGAGCTTGCGTTGCCAAAACATGTGTCAGTTTTTCAGGTCATTTTTGAGCGCTGTGCGTCTCAAAGCATTGGCCTGCGGTGAGTGCAAAACCGCGCAAAAAATCTGCCGCATTCAAGCGCTTGCCGCCTGCACGCTGAAGCTCGGTCACGCACAGCACACCACCGTCGCCGCAAGCCACGCGCACGCCGTATTCGTCAGCACTCAGCACAGTGCCTGCGGGCTTTTGGTGTGCGGTAGGTTCGACCGTGGCGCGCCACAGTTTGATGACGTCTGCCCCCAGTTGCGCCGATGCGGCGGGGAAAGGGTTGAACGCACGCACGCGTCGGCCAATGGCTTCGGCCGATTGCAGCCAATCCACTGCGGCTTCGGCTTTGTCTATTTTGTGGGCGTAGCAGATGCCATCTTCAGGTTGCTTCACTGGTTGCAACTTGCGCGCCTGCGCATCTGCCAAGGCGCGCACCACCAATGCGCCGCCCATGTCAGCCAAGCGGTCATGCAGGCTCGCTGTGGTGTCGTCTGCGACGATGGCCAGCTTATCCGTCAGCAACATGTCGCCGGTGTCCAGGCCTGCGTCCATTTGCATGATGACCACGCCGGTTTGCGTGTCGCCCGCCTCAATGGCGCGGTGAATCGGCGCGGCACCGCGCCAGCGCGGCAACAGCGAGGCGTGAATGTTGAGGCAGCCCAAGCGCGGCGCATCCAGCGTCCACTGCGGCAAGATCAGGCCATAGGCGGCCACCACCATCACGTCCGCTTGGTGGATCGAAATAGCTTGTGCAATGGCCGCTTGTGCAGCGGCTGCATCATCTGGGTATTTACCGTCGAGGCGCAAGCTCATGGGCTGTGCCACGGGAATGTTGTGTTGCACAGCCAACTGCTTCACCGCCGAGGCTTGCAGCTTCATGCCGCGACCGGCGGGGCGATCGGGCTGGGTCAACACCAGGGGAACGGTGTGGCCTGCCGCCAAAATTTGGGCCAAGGCCACAGCCGCAAATTCGGGCGTACCTGCGAAGATGACGCGAAGCGGTTGACTCATTTATTCATCGTCGCGCAAAGCTTTGAGTAATTTGGTTTTGATGCGGTTGCGCTTCAAGGGCGAGAGGTATTCGACAAACACCTTGCCCAACAAATGGTCCAACTCATGTTGGATGCACACAGCCAACAAGCCTTCGGCCTCCAGGGTGCGCTCTTGGCCGTGCTCATCCATCGCTTTGACCTTGACGTGTGTCGCACGTTCGACGCCGTCGTAAATACCAGGCACGGACAAACAGCCTTCTTCGCCTTTGACACGCACGTCCCCCATCCAAACGATTTCGGGGTTGATGAGCACGATGGGTTGGTCCCGCTCTTCAGAGGTGTCTATCACCACCAAGCGCTCGTGCACGTTCACTTGCGAGGCAGCCAAGCCGATGCCGTTGGCGTCGTACATGGTTTCCAGCATGTCGGCAATCAAGGTCTTGATGCGCGCGTCAATCTCTTGAACGGGCTTGGCGACGGTGTGGAGCTTGGGGTCGGGAAATCGGAGGATGTCTAACTTGGGCATGGCTTGATTGTCTCCGCTTTTGAAGTTTTCGATCGTTGGCCGCGCCTATTTTGGACACCCGTTCTGACAATGAATTCCACAATTCACGGGAGGGGCTGATGGACACAAACGAGTTACGCGCTTGGCTGCGGCTGAGCATGACAGACGGGGTGGGCAACGACGCAGCGCGCAGGTTGCTGGCTTGCTTTGGCAGCCCACAAGCCGTGTTTGAACAAACCGATGCCTCCCTGCGCCAAGTGGCCACCCCTGCACAAGTGCAAGCCTTGCTGCGTGTGCCCAACGAGCTGGCCGTGCAATGCGTGCGCAGCCACCAGTGGCTGGTGCACCAGCCCGACACCCACACACACGCCCTGTGGACCTTGGGCGACCCACACTACCCGCCCGAGCTGCTGCAACTGGCCGACCCACCGTTGATGGTTTACGTGGCCGGCCAAACCGAACGCACGCTGGGTCATGCGGTCGCGATTGTGGGCAGCCGCAACCCCACGCCACAAGGCGCACAAACGGCCGAGCAATTTGGCGAAGCGCTGTGTGCGTCAGGCTTGTGCGTGGTGTCAGGCTTGGCGCTGGGCGTGGATGGTGCGGCGCACAAAGGGGCCTTGCGAGGGGGCGCTTCGAACGCACACTGGCACACCGTGGCCGTGGTGGGCACGGGGCTTGACCGTGTGTACCCGCGCCAGCACCAAACACTGGCTGGACAAATTGCCCTGAATGGTTTGCTGATCAGCGAATACCACTTGGGCACGGCACCTCTGGCCCACCACTTTCCCAAACGCAACCGCATCATCGCGGCGCTGGGCTTGGGCACGCTGGTGGTCGAGGCCGCGTTGAAATCGGGCTCGCTCATCACCGCCAAGATGGCGCTGGATTTGAACCGTGAAGTGCTGGCCATTCCCGGCTCCATCCACGCCACGCAATCGCACGGCTGCCATGCGCTCATTCGTCAAGGCGCCAAGTTGGTGGAAAACGTTCAAGACGTGCTGGAAGAGTTGCAGCTTGCCCCGCAACAACAAGTCAACTTATTTGCCGATGCGCTCGAATGTGGCGATGATGCGGGGTCACCCAACGATGAACACCCGCTGCTCAACCACATGGGCTTTGCCCCTGTCAGCTTGGACGCCTTACAAGCCCGCTGCGGACTGGACACCGCCACGCTGCAAGCGCAGCTGCTCACCCTAGAGCTGGACGGGGCTGTGGGACGTTTGCCTGGCGGTTTGTTTCAACGCTTGGCAGCTGCGTGATTAAGGGACAACACCGATATGTGTGACAAATTGCGACATAAAAACCATGTATATTGGGTTCATGTTTGAAGTGCTCGTATTCGTCTATGAAAACTATTGGCGAGGCGATGCGTGTCCTGAGCTGGAGCAGCTAGGCCGCAAACTCAGTGCTGCTGGTTTTGAATTAGAAGACATCCAACAAGCTTTGTCGTGGCTCGACGAGCTGAATTTGGCGTCTCACAAAACCGAACTGATCGACATCAGCCAAGCCAAGCGAGAGCACCACACCGAATCCGCCCAAAGCATGCGCGTGTATTCGGTGGCCGAACAAGACCACCTCGGTGCTGCTTGCTTGGGCTTCATCAACTTCCTTGAGTCTGCCGACGTGCTGTCGCCTCACATGCGCGAAATCGTGCTGGACCGCGCCATGGCCATCCCCGGCAACCCCATTCATTTAGACGATCTGAAAATCATCGTGCTGATGGTGTACTGGAGCATTGGCCTGGAGCCAGACGCCTTGATCTTGGATGAGTTGTGCGACGATGCAGACCGCGTCGCGCACTGATCGTCTCGGTTTGAAACGAGACTGACCAGCAAGCTCAGTCTTTGCCGCCCAAGCGGTGCTCAATTTCACCCACGATGCCGCGGCGAAACAACAACACACAGACCACAAACGTGCAACCCATGATGATGGTGACCCACGAGCCGAGGCTGGACAAATAATTTTGCATCGCGACGATGACTGCTGCGCCGACCGCAGGGCCAATCAAAGTGCCCATGCCGCCTAGCAAAGTCATCAACACCACTTCACCCGACATTTGCCAACCCACATCGGTGAGCGTGGCCAAGCCAAACGCAATGGCCTTGGTGGCACCTGCCAAACCCGCGAGCGTGGCAGACAAAACAAACGCCAACAATTTGTAGTGGTCCACGTTGTAACCCAAGGACAAAGCACGTTGCTCATTCTCACGGATGGACTTCAACACTTGGCCAAACGGCGAATGCACCACGCGGTAAATCAAGGCAAACCCACCCACAAAAATGCCCAGCACCATGTAATACATGGTGGTGTCGCTGCTCATGTCGAACAGGCCAAACAGCTTGCCACGCGGGATGCTTTGGATGCCGTCTTCGGCATAGGTGAACGGGGACTGCACACAGATGAAGTAAATCATTTGCGCCAAAGCCAAGGTGACCATCGCAAAGTAAATGCCTTGCCGGCGCACCGCCAACCAGCCCGTGAACAAGCCAATGCAGGCGGCAGACAAAGTGCCCGCCAAGACCGCCACCTCAGGCGTCAAACCCCATACTTTGGCAGCATGGCCCGACACATAGGCGGCAAAGCCAAAAAACATGGCGTGACCAAACGACAACAAACCAGTGAAGCCAATCAACAAATTGAAGGCGCAGGCAAACAAGGCAAAGCACAGCACCTTCATCAAGAACATGGGATAGCCCACAAAGGGCGCTACCAAGAGGGCGAGCAACAGCGCGCCGTATATCAAACGTTTGCCCATCACTTCTCCCGCCCGAACAAGCCTGCTGGCCGGATCAACAACACAATCGCCATGATGATGAATACCACCGTGGACGACGCTTCTGCAAAAAACACTTTGGTCAAGCCTTCAATGAGGCCCAAAGCCAAACCAGTGACGATCGAGCCCAAGATAGAACCCATGCCGCCAATGACCACCACCGCAAACACCACGATGATGATGTTGGAGCCCATCAATGGGCTCACTTGGTAGATCGGTGCTGCCATCACACCGGCCAAGCCAGCCAAGCCCACACCAAAGGCGTAGGTGAGCGTGACCATCAAGGGCACGTTGATGCCAAAGGCTTTCACCATATTGGGGTTTTCAGTGCCCGCGCGCAGATAAGCGCCGAGCTTGGTTTTCTCAATCACATACCACGTGAAGAAACACAACACGATGGACACCACAATGACCCACACACGGTACTTGGGCAGCATCATGAAGCCCAAGTCAAACACGCCACGGAACACTTGCGGCAACTCATAGGGCAAGCCCGATGAGCCATAAAACTCGCGGAAGATGCCTTCCAAAATCAGCGCCAGGCCAAAGGTCAACAACAGGCCATACAAGTGGTCGAGTTGCTGCAACCAGCGCAACATGGTTTTCTCAATCAAAACACCAATCAAGGCGACACCGATGGGGGCAATGACCAAAGCCATCCAATAGTTGATGCCGGCATAGTT
The DNA here is from genome assembly GCA_027485285.1 of Comamonadaceae bacterium. Classification (GTDB taxonomy): domain Bacteria; phylum Pseudomonadota; class Gammaproteobacteria; order Burkholderiales; family Burkholderiaceae_C; genus Limnohabitans. The sequence continues at coordinate 6,510 of JAIXRH010000009.1, forward strand.
CAACAGCATCCATGCAAAGAAAGCGCCCACCATGTAAAGCGCGCCATGTGCGAAATTGACGATGTTGAGCATGCCAAAAATCACGGCCAGCCCCAGCGACAAGATGGCATAAAAAGAGCCGTTCACCAAGCCGAGCATGAGTTGCCCCATTAAGGCTTGTATCGGCACGCCAAAAATTTCAGTCATACAGTTCGATGCAATGTGACGGGCCGCACAATGCGGCCCGTCGGTTCAGTCAATGACTTGGATTACTTCTTCAAGGCAGCGCAACGGCTTTGGGCCAGCGACTGGAATGCTTCATCACCCTTGATGGTGCCCTTCAAGTTGTAGTAGTCCCAAGCGCCTTTGGATTCGGCAGGCGACTTGACTTGGAACAAGTACATGTCGTGCACCATGCGGCCATCCGGACGCAGCTTGCCGTTCTTGGCAAACATGTCGTTGATGGGGGTGTCTTGCATCTTCTTCATCACCGCAGCCGTGTCGTCCGTCCCAGCGGCTTGAACAGCCTTCAAGTAATGCATGGTGGATGAGTACACAGAGGCGTGGTTGGAGTTGGGCTTTCTCTTCATCTCAGCTTCGTACTTTTGAGCCCAAGCGCGTGTCTCGGGGTTCAAGTCCCAATACCAGCCTTCGGTCAAGTACAAGCCTTGAGCCGTGTTCAAACCAATCGCGTGCACGTCGGTGATCAACATCAACAAAGCCGCCAGGCTTTGCTTCTTGGTCAAACCAAATTCAGCCGCAGCCTTGATGCTGTTCACGGTATCGCCGCCAGCGTTGGCCAAGCCCACCACTTTGGCGCCCGAGGTTTGTGCTTGCAACAAGAAGGACGAGAAGTCACCAGTCGACAGGGGGTGACGCACGGCGCCACGCACCGTGCCGCCTGCGGCCTTCACCACTTCGCTGGTGTCTTTCTCGAGCGAGTGACCGAACGCGTAGTCAGCGGTCAAGAAGTACCAGCTGTCGCCGCCGTCTTTCACAATGGCCTTGCCCACCACGTTGCTCAAAGCAATGGTGTCCATCAAGTAATGAATGCCTGTGCCAGGGGCGCAGTCTTCGTTCGTCATGCGTGCTGAAGCTGCGCCTGTGACGATGGTGATTTTGTTTTTCTCTTTGCCCAAGGCTTGCACAGCCAAGGCCACAGAAGAGTTCAAGTTTTCCACGGTCATGTCCACACCGTCGCGGTCAAACCATTGCTGGGTGACGTTTTTAGCGACGTCGGGCTTGTTTTGGTGGTCGGCGTTGACCACTTCAATTGGCTTGCCAAACATCTTGCCGCCAAAGTCTTTCACCGCCATCTTGGCGGCGGCCACAGCACCTGGGCCACCGTAGTCGGCATACAAGCCAGACATGTCAGTCAACACACCAATCTTCACGGTATCGCCAGACAGCTTGCCCTGGGCCATGGCGCTGGTGGATACACCAGCCAAAAAGACGGCCGTCGCGGCTGCGATGGCTGAGGTCACGAAAGTACGCTTCATAGTTTGCTCCAGTTGAAAAAGGGCTTAAACGCCCAAATACTCGTTCAGCATTTGTGCTTTGTTATCGAGCTCATTCTTGTGAACTGTGGCCACAATCTGGCCATGCTCCATCACATAGTGCCGGTCTGCCAGCGGTGCGGCAAAGCGGAAGTTTTGTTCGACCAAAACAATGGTCAGGCCCTTGGCCTTGAGTTGGCGAATCACGCGGCCCAGTGTTTGCACAATCACGGGCGCCAAGCCTTCGGTGATTTCATCCAGCAACAAAATGCGTGCGCCCGAGCGCAAGATGCGCGCCATGGCCAACATCTGTTGCTCCCCGCCTGACAAACGCGTGCCTTGGCTGTGGCGGCGCTCCTTGAGGTTGGGGAACATCTCGTAAATTTCTTCCACTGTCATGCCGCCAGGGCCCACTTTAGGGGGCAGCATGAGGTTTTCTTCGCAGCTCAGCGTCGAAAAGATACCGCGCTCCTCAGGGCAATAGCCCAAACCCAAGCGCGCAATTTGGTTGGTTTGCATGCCAATGGTTTCGACGCCATCAATTTGCACCGACCCTGTGCGACGGCCGGTCAAACCCAAGATGGACTTGATGGTGGTCGAGCGACCTGCACCGTTACGGCCCAACAAGGTGACCAGCTCACCTTCGTGAATTTCAAAATTCACACCATGCAAGATATGCGACTCGCCGTACCAAGAATCCAGACCCGCAACTTTCAACAGCGGCGTACTCATGCGGCCTCCTCGGCGGTGCCCACGTAGGCTTCGAGCACACGGGGGTCTTTGGACACTTGGGCATAAGGCCCTTCGGCCAACACCGAGCCACGCGCCAGCACCGTGATGGTGTCGGACAAGTCAGACACCACATTCATGTTGTGCTCCACCATCAGCACCGTGCGATTGGCTGAGACTTTGCGAATCAAGTCCACCACACGGCCCACGTCTTCGTGACCCATGCCTTGTGTAGGCTCGTCCAAGAGCATCAGCTCTGGGTCCAGCGCCAAGGTGGTGGCAATCTCAAGCGCACGCTTGCGGCCATAAGGCAGCTCAACGGTTTGTGTTTGGGCAAAGCTGGCCAGATCGACCTGCTCCAACAAGTGCATGGCTTGCTCGTTCAAGCTGTTGAGGCTGTCCTCAGAGCGCCAAAAATGAAAGCTCGTGCCCAGCTTGCGCTGCAAGCCAATGCGCACGTTTTCCAACACGCTCAGATGCGGAAACACGGCAGAAATTTGGAACGAACGGACCATGCCCATGCGCGCCACTTCGGCCGCTTTGAGCGCGGTGATGTCTTGGCCGTTGTAAAAAATCTGGCCCGAGCTCACCGGCAAAAACTTGGTGAGCAGGTTGAACACGGTGGTTTTGCCAGCGCCGTTGGGGCCAATCAAAGCATGGATGGCACCGCGCTTAACTTGCAGGTTCACGCCATCCACGGCAATGAAGCCTTTGAATTCGCGTGTCAGCTGCTTGGTTTCTAAGATGAAGTCGTTGCGTGTCAAACCTAGGGGCTTTCAATGAGAGTACGTCTGTCTAGGAAGCGCATGCTAAACATCGATTGCCTCAGTCGCAAAGGGGTAAACCCGTTTTGAAGTCACATGCAAGACAAATCAAGCACCACCGGCAAGGAACGCTGTCACGCAGAGGTAAAAAAGCCGGTTCGCAAACCGGCTTTTCCTTGCAAGACATGGGGGCTTACACCACGGCGCCTGAGTTTTCGTCATCCGGATCACCCGGCGCTTTGGGCGGGTGTTTGATGAGGTCTTCACGGCGAATGCCCAGCCACATGGCAATGGCTGCCGCCACGAACACCGAGGAATAAATGCCAAAGCAAATGCCAATGGTCAGCGCCAGCGCAAAGTAGTGCAGGGTTGCGCCACCAAACAGCAACATGGACAACACCATCAGCTGCGTGCAGCCGTGCGTGATGATGGTGCGGCTGATGGTGGAAGTGATCGCGTTGTCAATGATCTCGACGGTGTCCATCTTGCGGTAGCGACGGAAGTTTTCGCGGATCCGGTCAAAAATCACCACCGACTCGTTGACGGAGTAACCGAGCACCGCCAGCACCGCGGCCAACACGGGCAGCGAAAACTCCCACTGGAAGTAAGCGAAGAAGCCCAAGATGATGATCACATCATGCAAGTTGGCGATGATGGCGGCCACCGCAAACTTCCACTCGAAGCGCATGGCCAAATAAATCATGATGCCGATGACCACGAAGGCCAGGGCCTTGAGCCCATCCACTGCCAATTCGTCGCCCACTTGCGGCCCCACAAACTCGGTGCGCCGCAGCACCACATTGGCGTCCGTCGTCTTGAGTGCGGTCAGCACTTGCTCGCTTTGCTGCGCAGAGCTTTGGCCCTTCACCGCAGGCATGCGAATCATCACATCGCGGGCCGTGCCAAAGTTTTGCACTTGGACGTCGGTGAAGCCAAGCCTGGCGATTTGGTCACGCACGGCATTGAGGTCAGCGGGTTGGCTGTAGCTGACTTCCATCAGCGTGCCGCCCGTGAATTCGACCGACAGGTGCAAGCCACGGCTGAACAAGAAAAACACCGCGGCCAAAAACGTGATGAACGAAATGGCATTGAATGCCACCGCGTTCTTCATGAACGGGATGTCTTTGCGGATCTTAAAAAACTCCATCGTGATTCCTCTTTATGCGCGCCACACAGTGCCAATAGACACGCTTTGCAATTTCTTTTGGCGGCCATACCAAAGGTTGACCAAGCCACGCGAGAAAAACACCGCAGAGAACATGCTGGTCAAAATGCCGAGGCAGTGCACCACAGCAAAGCCGCGCACAGGGCCCGAGCCAAAGGCCAACAAAGCCAAGCCCGCAATCAGGGTGGTGACGTTGGAGTCAAGAATGGTGGCCCACGCACGGTCGTAGCCGGCGTGGATGGCGGACTGGGCTGACGCACCGTTGCGCAACTCTTCGCGCACACGTTCATTGATCAGCACGTTGGCGTCAATCGCCATGCCGAGCACCAAAGCCATCGCGGCCATGCCAGGCAATGTCAAGGTGGCTTGCAACATGGAGAGCACAGCCACCAAGAGCAACAAGTTCACCGCCAACGCCACGCTAGAAAACACGCCGAACAACATGTAATAAATGCACATGAAAGCCGTCACCGCCACAAAGCCCCAAGTGACGGAGTCAAAACCTTTGGCAATGTTTTCAGCACCGAGGCTTGGGCCAATGGTGCGCTCTTCGATGATTTCCATCGGGGCAGCCAACGAGCCAGCGCGCAACAACAAGGCTGTGTCATTGGCTTCTGTGGTGCTCATGCGACCCGAAATTTGCACCCGGCCACCGCCAATTTCGCTGCGAATCACAGGCGCGGTCACCACTTCGCCCTTGCCTTTTTCAAACAAAATGATGGCCATGCGCTTGCCCACGCTCTCACGCGTCACGTCTTTGAAAATGCGTGCGCCCTTGGCGTCCAGCGTCAGGTGGACGGCGGCTTCTTGGTTTTGGGTGTCAAAGCCAGGCTGTGCGTCGGTCAGGTTTTCGCCGGTCAAGATGACTTGTTTTTTCACAATCACCGCTTGGCCACTGCGCTCCAAGAATCGCTCTGTGCCAAACGGCACAGGACCATTGCCAAACTCTGCCGCACGGGCTTCGGCACTGTCGTCCACCATGCGGATTTCCAGCGTGGCAGTACGGCCCAAAATGTCTTTGGCCTTGGCTGTGTCTTGCACACCTGGCAACTGGACCACGATGCGGTCTAGACCTTGCTGCTGAATCACAGGCTCGGCCACACCCAACTCGTTGATGCGGTTGTGCAGCGTGGTGATGTTTTGCTTGATGGCTTGCTCTTGCACGCGCTTGGCCGCCGCAGGGTTGATGACCGCGGTGAGCTTGACGTCCGCGCCGTCAGAGCTGCTGGTGGTTTGCAAATCAGCAAACTGGTCTTGAATCACGCGCTGCGCAGCTTCCAAGGTCGCCATGTCGCGAAAGCGAATCTCGATGGTTTGGTTGTTGCGGCTGATGCCGCTGTGGCGCACGTTCTTTTCGCGCAAACCGGTGCGAATGTCACCCGCCAAAGACTCGGCCTTTTTGGTCAGCGCCGCAGGCATGTCGACTTGCAACATGAAGTGCACACCGCCGCGCAAGTCCAAACCCAAATACATGGGCGACGCATTCAGGGCGGTCAGCCACGCAGGGGAGCGGGCCAACAAATTGAGCGCCACCACATACGAGGCGTCGTTGGCATCGGGCACCAAGGCTTGCTGGATGACGTCTTTGGCTTTGATTTGTTTGTCGGTGCTGTCAAAGCGCACTTTGAGGGAGCTGCCGTCCAAAGTCACCACATCGGGTGCAAGGTTGGCAGCAGCCAAAGCTGCTTGCACGCGGTCTTGCACCGCCAAATCCACCTTGACCGAGGGCTTGGCTGATGACACTTGCACCGCAGGTGCTTCACCAAAAAAGTTAGGCAGGGTGTAGAGGCTGCCGATCAACAAAGCGATCACGATGATCGCGTACTTCCAAAATGGGTAACGGTTCATGGTCGCTTCGTCGTTTGATCTTAGATAGAGCCTTTGGGCAGCACTTGCACCACGGCTTGGCGTTGCAATTGCACTTCCACGCCCGCAGAGATTTCAATGGTCACGGTGGCATCCGCCAAGGCAGTCACCTTGCCGAGCAAGCCGCCGGCTGTGGCAATTTCGTCGCCTTTGGCGATGGCTTCGATCATGGCTTTGTGTTCTTTTTGACGCTTCATCTGGGGACGAATCATCACGAAATACAAGACCACAAACATCAGCACCAAAGGCAACATGCCTTGCAGAGAAGACATCATGTCATTGCCTGCGGCAGCGGCAGGAGCGGTTTGGGCAAAAGCAGAAGAAATCAACACGGTCAGACTCCAAATTGAGGGACTGCTGCCAGGGTACAAAACGCCCCAGCAGGCCAACCGCGAATTGTATGCGGCTGATTTGTCACCTCAATGTTGGGCAGACCACTGCAGTTTCAAGGCCTCCCACTTCAGACGGGCAGCCGCCAAGTGGCGCGCTTTGACATGGCCAAAGCCTTTGATTTGTTCAGGTATTCGCGCCAGCTCTAAAGCCAGCGCATGGTTGCTGGTGTCAAGCTTGGCGATCACCATGTCTAGGCTGTCCGTGTACTGCTGGATGAGTTCGCGCTCGGTGCGACGCTCTTCGGTGTAACCAAACACATCCCATGCAGAACCTCTGAGCACCTTCAAATGTTTGAGCAGCTTGAAGCACGTGCGCATGAGCGGCCCGAACTTTTGTTTTTGCAACTCGCCTTTCTCGTTGGTCTTGGCCACGAGCGGCGGAGCCAAGTGGTAGTTGAGGGTGTAGTCGCCCTCAAACATGCCGCTGATTTTTTGCAAAAAGGCGGAGTCGGTGTGCAAGCGCGCCACTTCGTACTCGTCTTTGTAGGCCATGAGTTTGAACAGGTTGCGCGCCACGGCTTCGGTGAGCGTGGTTTTGTGCAAGGCCGCTTCGGCGCTGCGCACCCGCGCCACCACGGCGCGGTAGCCATTGGCATAGGCCGCGCTTTGGTAGTCGGTGAGAAACGCCACGCGCTTGGCGACCAGCGCATCAATGCCATCGGGCTTGTGAAACTGCACCACTTGCGCGGGGGCGAGCAAGGCTTGCACCGCGTCCCCATGCGCGGCGCAGTGACGGCCCCATTCAAACGCGACCTTGTTTTGCGCCACGGCCATGCCGTTGAGCTCCATGGCACGCATCAAGGCCTCGAGGCCCAAAGGCACCCAGCCTCTTTGCCACGCAAAACCCAAGATCATGGGGTTCACAAAAATGCTGTCGCCCAGCACTTGTGTGGCCACGCGGTCGGCATCCAAGGTGCCCACGCCCTCTGCGCCCACGGCCTGCACGATGGCGGCCATGCATTCGTCACCTGGGTTTTGCCAATTCGCGTTTCGCACAAAAGCAGCCGTGGGTGCGCTGTGCGCATTGAGCGCCACATGGGTGCGGCCAGCGTGCATGCGTTGCAAAGTTTCTTTGCCTGCCACCACGATGGGGTCGCAACCAATGATCAAGTCAGCGGCAGCAATGCCCACGCGGGTGGTGCGAATGTCGTCTGGGTGGTTGGCAATGAGCACATGGCTCCACGTGCTGCCGCCTTTTTGGGCCAAGCCAGCCGCGTCTTGCGTGACGATGCCTTTGCCTTCGATGTGCGCGGCCATGCCCAGCAATTGACCAATGGTGATGACACCCGTGCCACCCACTCCCGCCACCACCATGCCCCAGGCTTGGGTGGTGTCGGGCAAGGTGGGCTGTGGCAATGCAAGTGCGGGCAAGTCGATGCGCGACACGCCTTTGGCTTTTTTCTTCAGCTGTCCGCCCTCAACAGTGACAAAGCTCGGGCAAAAACCTTTGACGCAGCTGATGTCTTTGTTGCACGTGCTTTGGTTGATGGTGCGCTTGCGACCAAACTCGGTTTCGAGGGGCTCCACGCTCATGCAGTTGCTTTGCACGCCACAGTCGCCACAGCCTTCGCACACCAGCTCGTTGATGAGCACTCGCGTGGCAGGGTCGGCCAGGGTGCCGCGTTTGCGACGGCGACGTTTCTCGGTGGCACAGGTTTGGTCGTAAATGATGACCGTGCAACCTTTGATCTCGCGCATCTCGCGCTGGATGCGGTCCAACTCGTCGCGGTGGAACACCGCCACGCCGTCGACCAAGCCTGCGCCTTCGTATTTCTCAGGCTCGTCCGTCACCACGGTGATGCGTTGTGCGCCTTCGGCTTTCATGCTTTGTGCGATTTGCAACACGCTGTGACCTTCTGGTCTTTCTCCAATGCGTTGCCCACCCGTCATCGCCACCGCATCGTTGTAGAGCAGCTTGTAGGTGATGTTCACGCCTGCCGCAATGCTTTGGCGAATCGCCAAAATGCCGCTGTGAAAATAAGTGCCATCGCCTAAATTGGCAAAGATGTGGGAATCGTTGACAAACGGTTGTTGGCCCACCCAAGGCACGCCTTCGCCACCCATTTGTGTGAAGCCATGCGTGTCGCGGTCCATCCAGAGGACCATGAAGTGACAGCCAATGCCCGCCATCGCACGCGAACCTTCGGGCACTTGGGTCGACGTGTTGTGCGGACAGCCCGAACAGAACCAAGGCAAGCGGTCGGCTTTGAGCGTCACCGCAGTCATGGCTTGTTCTTTGGCGGTGATGATGGCCAAGTGTGCGTTGATGCGGGCGGTGGTGTCGGCATCCACGCCGAGTTTGAGCACACGCTGCGCAATGGCTTTGGCAATGAGGGCGGGATTCAAGTCGGCATTGGCACGCAGCAACGTGTTGGCACTGGGGTTGGGCATGGACCATTCGCCACCGCCGCCACCGAAGGGGCCTTGTTTGCCGTCATCGTCCATCTCGTTGAACTTGCCCAACACATTGGGCCGCACATCGGCGCGCCAGTTGTACAGCTCTTCTTTGAGTTGGTACTCAATGACTTGGCGCTTTTCCTCGATCACCAAAATCTCTTGCAAACCCGTGGCGAACTCACGCGTGAGCTGCGCATCTAAGGGCCACACCACGGCCACCTTGTGCAAACGAATACCCAGGCGGCGACAGGTCGCATCGTCCAGCCCCAAATCGAACAGCGCTTGCCGCGTGTCGTTGAACGCTTTGCCACTGGCAATCAAACCCAGCCGGTCGTTCGCGCTTTCGATCACGTTGTGGTTCAAACGGTTGGCACGCACATAGGCCAAAGCGGCGTACCACTTGTAGTCAAACAAACGGGCTTCTTGCGCCAAAGCTGTGTCGGGCCAGCGGATGTGCAAGCCGCCCTCAGGCATGTCGAACTCAGGGATGACGATGTTCACGCGCTGCGGGTCGATCACGGCGGTCGAGCTGGACTCGACAATTTCTTGAATCGTCTTCATGCCCGACCACACGCCGCTGAAGCGGCTCATGGCGATGGCGTGCAAACCCAAATCTAAGATTTCTTGCACGTTGCTGGGAAAGAACACCGGCGTGCCGCAGGCTTTGAAGATGTGGTCACTTTGGTGAACCGCTGTCGAGCTTTTGGCCACGTGGTCGTCACCCGCAATGGCCAGCACGCCGCCCCAGGGCGTGGTGCCCGCCATGTTGGCGTGCTTGAACACGTCCGAGCAACGGTCCACCCCCGGGCCTTTGCCATACCAAATGCCAAACACGCCATCAAACTTGTTGCTGCCAGGCGGTGCAAAGCCCAACTGCTGGGTGCCCCACAGTGCAGTGGCGGCCAGCTCTTCATTCACACCGGGTTGGAAGACGATGTTTTGCGCTTCTAGGTAAGGCTTGGCTTTCCACAGCGATTGGTCATACGTGCCCAAGGGTGAGCCGCGATAGCCGCTGATAAAGCCGGCGGTGTTTTTGCCTTGCAGGGCATCGCGTTGGCGCTGCAGCATGGGCAGCTTGACCAGCGCTTGCACGCCGCTCATGAAGGCGCGGCCCACATCGAGGCTGTATTTGTCGTCCAGCGTCACGGTGTCGAGTGCGCGGCGAATGTGCTCGGGCAGGGGGGCGTTCATGGGTAGCTCCTAAATCAGCGGCTTTGCGTTTTGAGTTTAGGACGAGATGTCACCCGAATGATGAACGTGCGTGACATGAAGCATGTTTTACTTGGGCCACAAGACCCACAAACGCAAGCCTTGCTTCATGCGGCCCGCATAGTCTCCCGCCTCAGGGCCTGTGCCCGCAAAGTAATCGGCCCTCACCGCGCCCACGATGGCGCTGCCAGTGTCTTGCGCAAACACCAAGCGCTGCAAGAGGCCATTGGGCCCCGCGCTGGTGAGCCAGACCGGCGTGCCATAGGGGATGGAATCTTTGTCCACCGCAATCGATCGGCCTGGCGTGAGCGGCACACCTTGCGCGCCTCGGGGGCCTAGGTCGGCATCGGCGGGGCTGCGCGTTTCTTCGCGGAAGAACACATAGCGCGGGTTGCTCCACAACATGTCTTGCACCAAACGCGGGTTGGTTTGTTGCGTGCTGACAATCCACGCCTTGATGCCTTGCCATGACGCATCTTTGATCAAGCCACGGTCCAGCAGCCAACGGCCCACACTTTGATAAGGCTGTTCGTTCGAGCCCGCAAAGGCCAAGCGCACCACCCGTGTGCTGCCGTCTGGGTTGGCCATGCGCACACGGCCCGAGCCTTGGATGTGCAAGACCAAGGCATCGATCGGGTCCGCGAGCCAAGCCACTTCACGGCCGCGCAGGGCATCACGCGCTTGGGGTTGGCTGTCGATCTCTTGGCGGCTGAACCACGGTCGGCCAGCGCGACGCGCCTCGGCCAAGCCCTCGGGCGGTGCATACAAAGGCACCTCAAAGCCGGGGCGCATTTGCGCCGAGGCATCAAACAAAGGCTCGTAATAGCTGGTCAGCAAGCCATCCGTCGCACCGTCGAGCGACTCGACGCGGTAGGGCTGCAAGCGGCTCATCATCCACACACGGCGGTCGTCGTCGCTGCCCAGCATGAGCTGGCGCACGTCTTGGCACAGCGGCGCAAACAAGGGGCCAGGGCGCACGCAGTTTTGCAACCACGCGTTCCATGCATCTTGCAAGGGGTCGTTTTGCCAATCGGGCACCTCGCTCCAAGACGTCGCCACCCAACGGCTGCGGTAGCTTTGTTGGGGCGTCGGTGTGCCCGGCATGCCCGCCAAACTGCCGGTGGCGCGTGGCAAATCCGCAGGCGCGCGTGGTGCGGGCGGGGCTGAAGGGCGACCCTGGTCGATCACGGGCGCTTGGCGTGATGTGCCGCACGCCACCAAGCTTCCTACAATCAGGACACCTGTCAAACGCCAAAGGATGTGTCTCATGTTGCTAATTTTGCTAGAAGCGCTGGGCGCTGGTTGCATCTTGGTGTTGATCGTCTGGTGGACCATGTTTTCAGGCCGCGCAGAGACTGAGGCTGAGCACGAAGCAGCGCAAAAAGAGGCCGCCAAAGAAGACAAGTGACTCACTCGCCGCGCAACAAGTTGGCCAGCTCCACGGCTGACTTGACATTCATCTTGTCAAACACGCGCGCGCGGTGCACCTCCACCGTGCGCACGCTGATGTCAAGCTGGTCTGCGATGAGTTTGTTGGGCAGGCCCTCGACCACCAAATACATGACATCGCGTTCGCGTTCGGTGAGGTCGGCCAAGTTGTGCTGCAAGCTTTGTTTGTTGCGCAGGACTTGCAAGGTTTGCGCGGAGCGCGCCAGGGCTTGTTCGATGCGGTCCACCAGCGCGTTGTCAGAAAACGGCTTTTCACAAAAGTCAAACGCCCCCCGCTTGACCGAGTCCACCGCCGTCGGCACGTCGGCATGGCCCGTGAGAAAGATCACGGGCAGGGCATCCAGCAATTCGCGCTCGATGAGTTGCTCAAACAAGGCCAGTCCGCTCATGCCTGGCATGCGCACGTCAAGCAACAAGCAGCCGGGTTGGCTGGGCTGCCAGGCCAAACTGGTGGGGTTCAAAAACTCAGCAAACGCATCGGCGCTTTCAAACGATTGACTGGGCAAGCGACGTGAACGCAACAACCACGCCAAGGCCTCACGCACACCCGCGTCGTCGTCAACAATAAAAACCAAAGCGTCTTGTGTGGGTTGCATGTGTCAGGCCTGATTCACGATTGTGGCAGGGTAAAACTGAACACCATGCCTCGCGGAAGATTGGGCTCAAAGCGCAAGAGGCCTCCGTGCTGCTCCACCACGGTGCGGCACAAACTCAGGCCCAAACCCATGCCCTCTTGCTTGGTGGTGAAGAAGGGGGTGAAGAGTTGATCGGCCACGCCCTGCGCAATGCCGTGGCCTAAGTCGGCCACCACAAACTCCAACCAACGGCTGCTGGCGTGGGCGGCTGCGGGGCGCACCGCCAAGGTCAACACTTTGTTGGGCGTGTCGTCGGCCATGGCTTGCATGCCGTTGCGCGTGAGGTTCAACAACACCTGCTCCACCATGGTGCGATCACACAAAACAGCGGGCAAATCCGCTGGGCAGTTGACCACCACACGCACACCCAATTTGCGGGCTTGCAGAATCACCAAGGGCATCACATGGTCCAACAGCGCGCGCGGGGTAACGGCTTCGCGCGCTTGGTCGCGGCGGCGCACAAAGTCGTGCACGCTTTTGATCACCCTGCCGGCACGCTCGGCCTGTTGGCCAATGCGCTGAATGGCGCTGCTCAAGGTCTCGGCCAGTTGCGGGTCTTGCAGTGCCGCGTCTTTGAGCAAGTTCATGCTGCCAGTGGCGTAGCTCGAAATGGCGGCCAAGGGTTGGTTGAGCTCATGGCTCAAGAGCGAGGCCATTTCGCCCACCGTGGCCAAACGCGCCGTGGCTTGCAAACGCTCTTGGCTGGCACGCGACACCTCTTCGACGCGGCGTTGCTCGCTCACATCCAAGACGGCCCCCATCCAACCGGTTTGTTCGCCCATGGCGTTGATGAGGGGGGCTTCAAAAATCATCACTGGAAAGCGCTCACCGCTCTTGCGCATGAACACCGATTCAGCGCCTTCACGTGGCGGCGCATTGCCAGCCAACCGCAGGGCTTGACGTTGACCGTATTCGTCCACCATCTCTGGCGGCCAATAGGGCGCAGGCAGGCCTTGGCCAATCAACTCATGGGCCTCAAATCCCACCATTTCACAAAACGCGGGGTTGACATAGGTAATGCGGCCTTCGCTGTCACGCGCACGCAGGCCGGTGACGAGTGAGTCCTCCATCGCTTTGCGAAAAGCCAGGGCATCGGCCAGGTCCAGCTCCACGCGTTGGCGGCGGCGCATGTCACGCGCCAGCATCACCAACACGGTGACCAACGCAATCGCCATGGCCATGACCAAGGCGGTCAAGACGTTGGGAAACACATCGGGCGCACCGTGCCAGCTGTCCATGCGCAACACCATGGTGTGGCCGGGCAAATCCAACAACTGTTTGGCAATGAAGACGCGCGTGCCTCGGCTCGCCGTGCCGTGCATGGCCAAGCGTGTGCCATCGGATTCGGTGAACGACACCTCTTGGCTGCGGGTGAGTTGCGGGCCCACCATGTTGACCAACACTTCGCTCAAGGAATACGTGGCCACGGTGTAGCCTGTCAACACGCCGTCGTTGATGACTGGCAGGCACAAATCCATGATTTCCAAACCCAAGCCATCGGCTTGCGGCACAAAGGCACTGGCCCCGTAGCCGGGGCCGCTTTGGCGGCGAGCCACGGTGCAGGCTTGCACCACTTCGGGCTGCGTGGCGGAGCGTCCCAAGCGATTGAAGGGCGGCGCACGAAAGGGGGTGTCCACACTGCTGACCACACGCAAATCGATGTCGCGCAGCTCCAAGCGCAACCACTCCCGGTGCTCACGCAGCATCTTGCTGGCTTCTTGCGTCCAAGGCACGGTGGCATGGTCGGCGTATTGCAAGGCCTGCAAAGTTTGCACATTGCGGGTCAGGGCCGTGCGAATGTCGCTGACGGCATCCGCAGCATCGCGCTCGATTTGGCTTTGCACCTGTGTCACTTCATAGCGGCCCGCCAGCCACACCAAGGTGCTGAGCATGGACAACACCAAAAGGACCAACGCCGCCCACAAAAGTCGGCGGCGGCTGCGAGGCGCAAGAGAAAAAAACATCAGTCGACCTTGGTCACCCGAGGGTTGGTCCACGTGCCATCCACCAAAAACTCATTGGTGCCTGCGCGCACCAAAGGTCGGCTCAGAATCATTTGTGCCAAGTAAGAGGTCAAACCAATCAAGGGGTTGATGGTGGCCACATACAGCGAGGCAGTGCCTGCATTGATTTCGGGCACCACCACCACTTTGAGTTTTTGAGTTTCACGCACCAAATCGGCGCTGCCCTCAATCAAGGCGCCCGCCACCACGCCCTTCATTTGCAGGTTGTTGGTCGAGGCAATGCCTTGGTCAATGGCGATGTCGCCACGCACAAAATCAAAGGCAAAGCCGTCGCTGAACAGGTCGCTGAAGTCCAAGGTCAAGCGCCTTGGCAGCGCTTGCAAATTGAGCACACCCAGCAAGCGTGCGGCGCCTGGCTCCGTTTTTAGAAATTGGCCTTTTTCAATTGCCAAATTCATCTTGCCGTTCATGCTGGCGAAGTCCAAGCTGATGGGTGAACCCTGCCAAGACACTTGGCCTTCTAAACGACCTTCGCCATGGCGAATCGCGCCAGGCGTTCCCAAGCGGGCAAGCAAGTCACCGCTGTCACGGATGTTCAGCACAAAGTTGAATTGGGTTCGGCGCACCAACGGTCCGTCGGTCGCCCAGCTGCCAGAGGCCGCCAAGCTGGCCTCGGGCAGTGAGACATTGAATTTGTTCAACCGCCACTCACGCACGGCGTTGGCGCCCACGCGGTTGACGGCCTCGATGTCTAGCCGACCCAGATGTTTGCCGCGCAAGGTCAAATCATTCACCACGATGTCTAACCCGGGAATGCTGCTGGGCTGTTCGGTCAACAAGCGTTCGACATCGGGGACCAAACTGGGGGGAATATTCAGATACGCCAAGCGTGCAGACAGCTGCCCAGGCACGCTGCCATTGGAGGGGCGCACCTCGGCTGAGCCATTGAGCTCATCGGCACTGATGTTCAAGCGCCACACATCCCCCAGCTGCGTGCCGCCCACCACCACCTTGTGAATCAGGCGGTCGGTCAGTTTGATTTGGTCGGCTTGCAAGGCGGCAAAGGTGGGCATGTAGTCTTGCGCATCGTCACTGCTGGCCTCGTTACCGACCATGACTTTAGAGGTCGACTTGCGCGCCATGGGCGACGTGCCTGTTAGCTGCGTGACGACGAGCTGCCAAGCATCCACATCCAGCGCTGGCAGTTGCAGGTTCAGGCTCACCGCGTTGTCGCGCAGGGGCAAGACGTCCATCACCGATGACCCCACGGCAATGCCGCCGCGCAACACACGTGGGCGCGGACCACTCACATCGCGCACATACGTCACCGAGGCGGCGCGGTCTAAGGTGACGCTGATTTGGTCTTGCAACACCCGCGACTTGGGTTGTAGCGATTGACGCGTGAGCTGCGACTCAATGCGCAAAGGCATCTGTGTTGCCGCGGCTTTGGTCAAAGGGGCGGGCAGATTCAAGGCCATGCCTTTGAGGTCGCTGGTGATGAGCAGCTCAGGCTGGCCGCGGCGCAGACCCAAGGCAGCGTTGTAGCTGGAGGTGCCGGATGCGCGTTGTGCCAGGCGCGAAACAAAGCCAAGTTCACGCGCCTGTCGCAAGCCCTCGGCGGTCGCCGTGCCCCGCAGTTTGAGCTGCAAGGGCGATGGCCCCTCGCTCACCGCAAACGACAAGCCGCCCTCCAACACCGCGTCGCCGCCCAGCAGCTGGGCTTGAACGGATGAGAGTTGCAAGCCTTGGTCACTGAACTGCAAGGTGCCTCGCAGGCGGTTGAGCACTGGCGTGCCTGGCAACACTTGCAAGGCGTTGTCGGCAAACACCACGCTGCCTTCCACCTTGGATTTGTCCAGATGGTCAATCGGCAAGGTCAGGGCCAGTTTGTAAGTGGCGTCTCCTGTGGCTTGGCTTTTACTCAACATCGCGCCCGTTACATCATGGAGGGCCGACTTGGCAATCAGATCCAACATCTGCGTCATGGGCCCGCGGGCTTCACCCGTCACTCGGACCACGGGCGCGTCGAGTTTTGGAATCGTCGCCACCACTTTCTGCCATCTCAACTGGGGCGCACCCGCCAACTGCGTGCTGCCTTTGAACTGCAAGGTGTTGCGCTCAAACACCAACTCCCCCGTCAATTCGGTCAGCGCAGGCCACGTGGCCGTGGGCACAGGTTTGCCCTTGGATGGCTCAGGGGCCACATAGGCGTATTTGACTTGCGTCACAGGCGCAACGATGCGGAACTCCCCCAAGGCGGGGTTGTCAAAGGGCATGTCGTTCAAGTCGCCCCTCAGACGCAGCGTGACTCGGCTGGCCTCGCCCGCTTGCACCGCAGCGCGCACATAGGCACGGACATCGCCAGACAAGGCGTTGGGCAAGTAGCGGTGAACTTGCGCCATCTTCACGCGGCTCAGCGTGGCTGAGAGATCCAACACACCGGGCAAGCGTGCTTGGGCTTCGCCTGTTTTCCAATTGCCGCTGAATTCAGCGGCCAAGTCAGCATTCGCCATGCGGCCTTGGGTGAACTGCACCGCCAACGCATCCCCCTTGTTTTGCCACACCAGTTGCGCAGACGCATCATCTAAGGCCACGAGCGGCTCGTCCAGCCCCACAGGCAAAGTCAGGCTGCCGTTGAGAACGCGCACACTTGCTTTGCCGCCTTTTTGCGTCAGGTCAAAATCAAGCTGCGCGCCTTGCAAGCCGGGCATGTCGGCCAAGGGGCTGTCGGGCTGGTTGTCGCGTCGCATCGCCAACTGGCGCACTTGGCCTTTGGCGCTGAAGCTCAACGAAGCATCTGCGGCGTGTTGCCATGTGGCTTGGAGTTGGTTGACTTGACCTTGCGGTTGGACGCGCGACAACAGGGCGCGCCACGCCTGGGGCAAGGGCAAACGCTGGCTGACTTGGGCGAGGGCCTCTAAGTCCAAACGGTCGGCATTCAAAGTGCCCGCTTCAAACGCATCGCCACGCCAACTTGCGCGCACCACACCGCCTGGCCAGTGCTCGCCCTCTTGGGTATCAAACACCAAGTCTTGGCTGCTGATTTCTACGTTCCCGTTGTGCCACTGCACGCCAACTCGGCCGTTGACGCGGCGCAAGGCCAATGGCAACAGATCGGCGCCCAAACGTGCATCCATTGTGTCCAAAGCCACATCCGCCGTGACCCCGACCGGTGCACCTTTTTTGACATCGGCCCACACGCGCAAGGCCCCTCGGCCTTCTTGCAAAGACAAGCCTTTGTCCATCGGCACCCACAGCCGCAGCGTGGCGAGATTGACATAAGGCAACTCCGAAAACAACTCACCCGACCATTGCGCGGTGTCGCCCGCGCGCTGCCACGGCGGATGGTGAAACTTGCCACGCACAGACAAACGCTGGCCCAAACCCTCGGGCGGTGTGAGGTCGGCACGCATCTCGTGTTGGTACAAGTGGTTCTTGACCGTCAGGTCAACGCCTTGCAGCGTCAACACGGGGGCGCTGTCTTGCGCAACGCTGGGACGGCTTTCGTCCCGCCAATGAATCAGGCCACCACGCACCACAAATTCGGGCTGCGAAAAAAACCAATCAGCGACCAGGCCATCGCCTGCCGCGCCGGTGTCTATGCCCGCCACCCACACATGGCCGGTGGTGTCGCGGCGGATTTCTAATTCGGGTTGTTCAATCTCCAGCTGCTCAAACTGACCCAACAACAGCGAACGGGGCGACACCGCCACCTTCACACGCGGCAAAAGCAAGGCCTCGCGGCCTTCGCGGTCAAAGAGTTGCACTTGCATGAGCTCAAAGCTGGGCACCCACCAGCCACCTTGGCCGCTGATGCTGCCGACTTCTACACGCAAGCCCAAAGCGCGCGTGGCCTGCGCCTGCAAACCTTCGCGGTAGTCACCAATTCGCGGCACAATGAAAACGTGCAAAGCGCTCCAAGCTAGGCATACCGCTACCCCAGCCAATGCCAACACACCCAAAGCCCAGTGAAACGCGCGTCGCCAAGCAGACTTGGTTTTCAAGCCAGCCGTGAAGCTTTGAGGGGTGGGATTGACGGGGTCTGACAAATGTTTCATGGTGCTTGCAACGTGACCGGAATTATCCCCTCCTCTGTGCCTGATCTGAGTACTTATTCACGCTTCGTCCAGCGCCTGCGCCGTCGTTATGCGAATGAGCTGCAGGTGTTGCCCGAGGGCGCGCCAGAGTGGGTCACGCTGCAGGCCTGTTTTGAAGCGCTGCGCCTCACCCACCCCTGCGCCGATGCCCTGCGCGTGTTGCGCCAGCTGGTGATGGAGCGTTTGGTGGTGCTGGACTGCGAACAAGGCGCTGACTTGAACGTGATCACCCGCGCCATGACCAAGCTGGGTGAATTCACCCTCGACATCGCTTTTCATGAAGCCCAGGCCCAACTCGACGCCAGCTACGGCATGCCCACCACCCCCAGCGGCACACGCGCCACGCTGTGGATCATTGGCATGGGCAAATTTGGCGCACGCGAATTGAATGTGTCCAGCGACATTGACCTGATTTATGTGTACGACGAAGACGGCGAGACCACCGGCTTGCCCGATGGACGCGGACGCATCAGCAACCACGACTACTTTGCCAAAGCGGTCAAACTGATTTACAGCTTGATCGGCGACACCACCGACCACGGCTTTGTGTTTCGCATGGACTTGGCCCTGCGCCCCAACGGCAACTCGGGGCCGAGTGTGGTGTCGCGCCAAGCACTGGAAGAATATTTTCTGGTGCAAGGCCGCGAGTGGGAGCGCTTCGCGTGGCTCAAAAGCCGCGTGGTCGCGCCTTTGAGCGCCAAAGCGAATGCGTTTGAGCTGCGCGACACCGTGCTGCCTTTTGTGTTTCGGCGTTATCTGGACTACCGCGTTTTTGAATCGCTGCGCAGCTTGCACCAGCAAATTCGCAAACACGCCAGCGCTCAGAGCGCAGGGCGACCCGAGCGTGCCAACGATGTCAAGCTGTCACGCGGTGGCATTCGAGAAATTGAGTTCATCGTGCAGCTGCTGCAAGTGGTGCGCGGCGGGCAGTTTCCCGAACTGCGCACACGGCCCACGCTGGCGGCCTTGCCACGCTTGAGCCAAGCCAGCCTCATGCCCGCCGCCACCGCCGAGGCACTGGCCCAGGCCTATGTGTTTTTGCGCCAAGTCGAGCACCGCATTCAGTATTTGGACGACCAACAAACCCATGTGCTGCCCACCCACGACGAAGACTTGAATTGGCTGGCGTTGACCATGGGTTTTGGCGAGCGCTGCGATTTTTTAAGGCAACTGGATGCCCACCGCGAACTGGTGGCCCAAGAGTTTGACCGCTTGTTGGGCTTGGACGACAAAACACAGACCCAGCCCAGCGGCGACGGCAAAAGCAGCGCAGCGACCAGCGGGTATGTGGACCTGATCTCGCTGCTGCCCGACTTGAATGCGCGCCTGCGCGAGCGCGTGAAGCCCTGGTGCGAACAGCCCGTCATCCTTGCCCTGCGCGACGACAGCTTGCAGCGCCTGCTCAAGCTGTTGCAACGCACCAATGCGTGGATCGCAGACGGGCGCATCACCGAAGAGGCGGCGGTGCGCTGGAGCGATTGGGTAGAACCGCTGCTGCGCCGCGAAAGCTACTTGGCCTTGTTGATTGAGCGCCCGCGTGTGCATGAGCAGCTCATGCGTTTGCTGGGTCTGGCGCGATGGCCCGCCAAGTATTTGCAACAACACCCCGGGGTGATTGACGAGCTGGCGGGTGATGCCTTGTTGGCCGAACGCTTTGTGCCTGACGAGTTTGAACAAGAGCTGGAGCGCCGCTTGGCCTCTTTGCAATCCACCGGCCAAGCCGACGAAGAAACCTTGCTCAACCTGTTGCGCCGCGCCCACCACGCCGAGGTGTTTCGCACCTTGGCGCGTGACGTGGAAGGCCGCATCACGGTAGAGCAAGTGGCCGACGATCTCAGCGCCTTGGCCGACAGCCTGTTGAAGATCACCAGCCGCTGGGTGTGGCAACACTTCAAGCAACGCCACCGCGACGCGCCGCAATTTGCCATCCTCGCCTACGGCAAATTGGGCGGCAAGGAGCTGGGCTACGGCAGCGACCTGGACATTGTGTTTGTGTACGAAGACGGGCATGAACGCGCAGGCGAAATCTACGCCGCCTATGTGCGCAAGCTGATCAACTGGCTGACCGTGAAAACCGGCGACGGCGATTTGTACGAGATTGACACCGCATTGCGACCCAACGGCAGCTCAGGTTTGCTGGTCTCCACCTTTGACGCCTACGCCGACTACCAAGGCCAACGTGGCGACAACACGGCGTGGACCTGGGAACACCAAGCCATGACGCGGGCACGCTTTTGCCTGGGCGCGACCGATCTCAAAGCAC
This sequence comes from Comamonadaceae bacterium, assembly GCA_027485285.1. Taxonomy (GTDB): domain Bacteria; phylum Pseudomonadota; class Gammaproteobacteria; order Burkholderiales; family Burkholderiaceae_C; genus Limnohabitans. The sequence goes on from JAIXRH010000009.1 coordinate 26,915, forward strand.
GCTTTGACAGCGTGCGTGCCCAGGTGATCAACGCCAAACGCGACCTGGCTGCTTTGCGCCAAGAAATTGTGGCCATGCGTGACAAGATGCGCAGCGCCCATCCTGTGAAGCCCCATTTGTTTGACGTCAAACACAGCCCGGGTGGCATGGTGGATGTGGAGTTTGCCGTGCAATTTTTGGTGCTGGCCCATGCACAACACCACCCATCGCTGTTGGCCAACGTGGGCAACATTGCGTTGTTACTGAACGCTGAGCGCGCAGGCTTGTTGGCCCCAGGGGTGGGCGAAGCAGCGGGCAGCGCTTACCGTGAACTGCGGCGCGTGCAACACCGGGCGCGTCTCGATGAGCAGCCGACCCAAGTGCCTGAAGCCGAGCTGGAAAAAGCGTGTGCCGCCATTCAGTTGCTTTGGCATGCCGTGTTCGGCGCACCTTGAAACGCATGCGCGATCTGAAAAAACGAGGCGGCGCGCATTTAGCGCCACGCTGTTGGCGTCCGCTGCTTCAGCCTTGACGAATCTTCTTCACCAGCGCCGTGGTGGAGTAACCCTCGACAAACGGAATGGCTTGGGCGCGGCCACCGTAGCCCAGCACCACCTGCGTCTCCGCCAGCTGGCTCATGTCGTAATCACCGCCTTTGACCAACACATCGGGCCGCAGCTCGGTGATGAGCGCGAGCGGTGTGTCTTCGTCAAACCACGTCACCAAGCTGACCGACTCTAAAGCGGCCATCAAGGCCGCACGGTCCATCTCGTTGTTGAGGGGGCGGTCTGGGCCCTTGCCCAAGCGGCGTGCGGAGGCATCGCTGTTCAGGGCCACCACCAAACTGCCACCCAGGCTGCGGGCTTGCGCCAAATACGAGGCATGGCCACGGTGCAACACATCAAACACGCCATTGGTAAACACCACGGGGCCCAGCGCACGCAAGCCAGCCATGCATTGCACCGCGTCTTGGCGCGAGGCCAGTTTGGACAGAAAGACAGGGGGCAGCAGGGTGGTATCGGTCATGGTCCAGCCATTCTAGGCGGCACGCCCCCAGCACCTCAGGCCAGCAAGCCTGGCGCTGGCGGGTTGGCCACTGGTTTGGGTGAGCGGCGGTGTTGGCTGACAGCGTCTGAAATGGCTGCCAGATCGTGCAACACCCTCACGCCCTCGATGTGCCGCCGACGCAACGCAGGCGCGCTGCCACCGGCCCAGATGGCCACCTCATTTGGCAACAGGGCTTTCAACTCGGCCAAGCCATCCACCACATGGTTGGGGTTCATGTTGGCGCTGAAGCTCAACGCCACCACCTCCACCTTATGGGCCGCTGCCGCTTGTGCAATGTCGCGCACTGGGGTTTGGGTTCCTAAAGAGAGGCAGCGGCAGCCCTGCAAAGCCAACACACTTTCAACCATCAGCAAACCCAAACCATGGGCCTCTTGCGGAAAGGTCGTCAACAGCACTTTGGGTCCTGCACCCTGCGCCACTCTTGGAATGGCCGAGATGGCTTGGCGCATCAAGGTGCCCACACACTCGGTGTACAGGTGCTCTTGGTGCACCGCCAAATCGCCTTGGGCCCAAAACTCCCCCACCCAATGGGTGAGAGGCGACACCACTTCCGTCACAAAACCTTGCAAGCCAAGCGTTGACAAGGCTTGGTGCAAGGCCACACGAATGCCCTCGTCATCTTGTGACTGCAACAGGGTCAGGTAGCGCTGCAACTCGGCGGGCACTTGCTTCGCTGTTATCACTTGGGTGGGGTGTGCCGCCTGCACACCAGCCGCGCCTCGGCTCAGTTGCTGCAACACCGCCAGGGGTTGTGACACCACACGCCCTGGGCGGTGGCCTTGGTCCATCAACCGTTTGATGACGCGCAGCTGTTCGACCTGCGCCATGGGGTAAGTGCGCTCGTCGTTGGCATCACGCCCGGGTGTGGGGAAACCATAGCGGCGCTCCCACACGCGCAAGGTGTCTTTGCCAATGCCTGTGTCGCGTTCGACGGCTGCAATTGACAGCGTCATGTGTGCGTGTTCTTCACGTGAGTTCATTGATAGGAATCCCCGTCATTGATCGTGGAGAATGTTTCCGTCCAAGACAGTTTGTCTGGAGTTTGACATGATCGACCTGCTTCTAAAGAAGGGCTTTCCCGTGATGTACCGTTTCGTATTCGTTTTGTTCGGCTTGTTTTTGGGGCTTGGCTCCGCACACAGTGCAACAGAAAGCGCCGCCACTTCGGCCAATTGCCCACGCGTGTTGCAACACACGGTGGCGCGTCTGCAAGATGAAAAACCACAAGCGCTTTGCCAATACGCCGGCCAAGTGGTGGTGGTGGTCAACACCGCTAGTTTTTGCGGCTTCACGCCGCAGTACAAAGGCTTGGAAGCCTTGCACGCCAAATACAAAGACCGTGGCTTGGTGGTGTTGGGCTTTCCCAGCAACGACTTCTCCCAAGAGCCCGACAGCAACGCCAAGATTGCCGACTTTTGCGACAACACCTTTGGCGTGAAGTTCCCCATGTTTGTGAAAACCACGGTGCGTGGGTCGGAGGCATCGCCCTTGTTCAAGCAACTGGCAGAACAAACTGGCACAGCGCCGAAGTGGAATTTTTACAAATACATCATCAGCCGCGACGGCAAAGCCATCAAGAGCTTCAGCAGCATGACCGGCCCCCAAGACAAGAGTTTTGTGCAAGAGATTGAAAAGCAATTGGCAGACAAACAGATGCCTACCAAAGGCGCTGCGCTATGAAGCCACGCATCGCCATTGTGGGCTCGGGCATTTCGGGCCTGTCTGCCGCGCACCATTTGCACGGCAAGGCCGAGGTCACCTTGTTTGAGGCGGGTGACTATTTTGGCGGCCACACCCACACGGTAGATGTGACCTTGCCCACCGCCACAGGCCTACAGACGCACGGCGTGGACACCGGTTTTTTGGTTTACAACGAGCGAACATACCCTGGCTTGATTGCTTTGTTTGAAGCCTTGCACGTGACCACCGCCAAGTCGGACATGTCGTTTTCAGTGCAAGTGCCCCACAAAAACGGCAAAAGCGCTTTGGAATGGAACGGCGCCAACCTCAACACCGTGTTTGCCCAGCGCCGCAATTTGTTCAAGCCCAGCTTTTTGCGCATGTTGCGTGATGTGGTGCGCTTCAACACCCTCGCCACCGAGTTGGCCGAGCGCAACCAAGACGAGGAGCTGGCACAACCTTTGAGCGGCTTTTTGTTCTCGCACAAGTTCAGCGACGTGTTTCGCGATTGGTATTTGTTGCCCATGCTCGGCTGCATTTGGAGTTGCCCCACCGACCAAATGCTGAAGTTTCCTGTGGCCACCATGATTCGGTTTTGCCACAACCACGGCCTGATCCAAGTCAACAACCGGCCACAGTGGTACACGGTGGCTGGCGGCGCACGCCACTACGTCGAGAAGATTTTGGCAAACGTGCCAGACCAACGTTTGAACACGCCGGTGCTGCGCATCGCGCGCGACGCCCACAGCGTGACACTGCAAACACACCAAGGCTCTGAACGGTTTGACCAAGTGATTTTGGCCACCCACGCCGACCAATCGCTGGCCATGTTGGCCGAACCCACGGCTCAAGAACACGCCACCTTGAGCGCCATTCGCTACCACCCCAACCGCGCCGTGCTGCACACCGACACGTCGGTGATGCCCCAGAAAAAGCTCGCTTGGGCCGCGTGGAACTACGAACGTGCCGCGCACAGCAACACCGAGTCGGCCCGTGTGTGCTTGCACTACTGGCTCAACCTGTTGCAACCGCTGCCGTTCACGCAAAACGTGATCGTCTCGCTCAACCCCTTGCACGAGATTGACCCCGCACACATCCTGGGCGAATACGACTACGCCCACCCCGTGTTTGACTTGGCCGCCATCCAAGCCCAAACCCAAATGCCACAACTCCAAGGCCAGCACCACACCTGGTTTGCCGGTGCGTGGATGGGCTACGGTTTTCATGAAGACGGTTTCAAGGCTGGGCGCAACGCCGCCCAAAGCCTGCTCGCCAGCTTGGCCCAATGAACCCCATGACGCAAGCCATGATTGGTTTTGGGCAAGTGCGCCACACGCGATTGCGGCCCACGCCGCACGCGTTCCACTACAGCACTTTCTTTTTGATGCTGCCCATGCGCACACTGCAGACCACTGGCGATGCAGCGCTGCCCATCAACCGCGCGGGGGCCATCAGCTTTCATGATGTCGACCACGGCGATGGCCGCAGCACGCAAGACGGTGGCGCACTCGGATGGCTAGACGAGGTGCTGCACCAACACGGCATCGATGACGCCACGGGCGAAGTCTGGCTGCACTGCTACCCGCGCGTGCTGGGCTACACCTTCAAGCCCGTGAGCTTTTGGTATTGCCACGCCGCAGACCACACACTGCGAGCCATCGTGGTGGAGGTGAACAACACCTTTGGTGAGCGCCATTGCTATTTGTTAGACCGCCCGCAGTTCGGCGTGGAGCAACGCGCCAGCAAGGTGTTTCATGTGTCACCGTTTTGTGCGGTGCAGGGCGACTACCGCTTTCGCTTCATGCGCACAGCAGACCACACCGTCGCCCGTGTGGACCACGACGATGCGAACGGCCCCTTGATTGAAACCAGCGTGAGCGGCCAACTCAAGCCCATCACCCCCGCCGAGTTGCGCCACGCTTTGTGGGGTTACCCACTGATGACTTTGATGGTGATGGCGCGCATCCATTGGCAAGCCTTGAAGCTGTGGCTCAAGCGCGTGCCGTTTTTTTCCAAACCCGCACCTCCGCAAGATTTTGTGACCCGTTGATGTTGAGACCTGCCCATGAATAGCACCACCTCCACCCGCTCCACCCAAGCAGAGCCCATGCCCGCAGCCGCACGCCGCGTGCTGAGCCTGCTGCAACGCTTGCAACACGGCACGCTGCATGTGCAGTGGCCCGATGGCCGCGTGGAGCAATTTGGTTCAGCGCCCGCGTCGGGCAAGTCGCTCAACGCCACCTTGCATTTGCACAGCTACGCGCCACTCACACAAGCGCTGAAGTCGGGCGACATTGGTTTTGCCGAAAGCTACATCGCGGGTGAATGGACCACCAACAATTTGTCTGAGCTGCTTCAACTCTTGCTGGCCAACCGCCGCGACATGGACGCGCTGATTTTTGGCAGCTGGCTGGGCCGCTTGTATTACCGCGTGCGCCACCTGTTGCATCGCAACACGCGCAGCAACAGCAAGAAAAACATCCACGCGCATTACGACTTGGGCAACGCGTTTTACGAGCTGTGGCTAGACCCCACGATGAACTACTCATCGGCTTGGTTTGACAACGACCGATCCAAACCCATGGCCGAAGCGCAAACCGCCAAAGTACGCCGCGCCCTGCGCATGGTGGACGCCAAAGCGGGTGACCGCATTCTTGAAATCGGCTGCGGCTGGGGCGCTTTGGCCGAACTGGGCGGCACAGAGTTTGGCGCACACATGAACGGCGTGACCCTGAGCCACGAACAGCTGGCCTTTGCCAACCAGCGCATGCAGCGCTTGGGTTTGGAGAGCACCAGCAACCTGCGCTTGCAAGATTACCGCGACATTGACGATGGCCCGTATGACGCCATTTGCTCCATCGAAATGTTGGAAGCTGTGGGCCAAGAATATTGGGCCACATATTTTGAGAGCGTGGCGCGCTTGCTCAAATCCGGCGGCAAAGCGTGCATTCAAACCATCGTCATTGATGACGCGCTGTTTGACCGCTATGTGAAGAGCACCGACTTCATTCAGCAATACATCTTCCCCGGCGGCTGCTTGCCTTGCCCGCGAGAATTCCGTGCGCACGCCGAACGCGCAGGCTTGAACGTGGTGGACGAGTTGGCCTTTGGTTTGGACTACGCCGAAACGCTGCGCCGCTGGCGTCACCAATTCATGGCCGACAAGACGCAGGTGTTGCAGCTGGGCTTTGACGAGCGCTTCATGCGCATTTGGGAGTTCTACTTGGCTTACTGCGAAGCCGCATTTGATCAGCACAGCACCGACGTGGTGCAGTTCACCTTGGTCAAACCATGACCACACGCCGCGCTGCTTTGACCCTCGGCTTGCGCACGGCCTTGGCAGGCGTGAGCGTTTGGCCCATTGGCCTGGCGCAGGCCGACGTCAACCGCGAGCCCCCTCAGCCCAGGCCCGCTTTGCAAGCCGCGTTGCGCACACCGCGCTTGGTGGGCCAACACCGCTTCACCTACTGGGGCTTTGAGGTGTACGACGCCAGCCTGTGGGCGAGCGCCCCGTTTGCTGCACTGGATTGGGCCAAGCAAATGTTGGTGCTTGAGCTGCGCTATTTGCGCGACTTCAAGGGCGCAGACATTGCGCAACGCTCCATCGACGAGATGCAAGGCCAACGCCCGCTGAGCGCTGCCCAACTGCAAAGCTGGTCGGCCACGCTGCAAGCCCTCATCCCCAATGTGCGGGCGGGTGAACAAATCACCGGCATTTACACACCAGACAAAGGCATGCAGCTGTTGCACCAAGACCGCGTGTTGGGCGAGTTGCGCGACACCGAATTGGCCCAACGGTTTTTAGGCATTTGGCTGGCCACCGAAACTTCGCAACGCAAACTCCGCCAAAGCCTCTTGGCTGGCGCTCAGCCATGAAGCGCGTTTGTAGGGGCCTTGGTGAATGGTATGGTGAAGCCTGATCAAGTTCGCACGGGGTTTTTGATATGCACTTTTTAAAACCATTCAACCCACCCATCGCCGATTGGCACGGCCGCAGCGTGTGGCTGATTGGGGCCTCCAGCGGCATTGGGTTGGCCACGGCCAAAGCCCTGCACGCCGCTGGTGCACGTGTGGTGGTGTCGGCCCGCAAAGCCGAGTTGCTGCAACAGTTTGTAGACACGCATCCCGGCGCACAAGCCGTGGTGATGGATGTGAGCGATGCCGCCGCCATTGCCGAAGCCGCCAAGTACGTGCAAACGCATCAGGGCTTGGATGTGGTGATGTACTGCGCGGGCTACTACCAAGCCATGCGAGCGAGCGACTATTCACTGCTTGAAATGCAGCGCCACCTCGACATCAACTACACCGGCGCTCTGCGTGTGTTGGATGCCGTGATGCCCACCCTCATTGCCAATGGCGTGGGTCACCTCAGCTTCATCTCCAGCGTGGCTGGCTTTCGTGGCTTGCCACAGAGCTTGGCGTATGGCCCCACCAAAGCCGCCCTCATCAACTTGGCGGAGGCCTTGTATTACGATTTGACGCCGCACGGCGTGGGTGTGAGCTTGATCAACCCTGGCTTTGTGGAAACACCCTTGGTCGCAGGCAATGACTTTCCCATGCCGGCCCTCATCTCGCCTGAGACGGCGGCGACTGAAATCCTCAAGGGTTGGCGCAAAGGGGACTTTCACATCCACTTTCCCAAGCGTTTCACGCGTGTGTTGCTTCTCCTTCGCTTGCTGCCCTACCGTTGGTACTTTGCCTTGGTGCGCGGTGGGACGGGCATGTGATGACAGACACACCCGAAGCCGCCCTGCAGCGTGTCGTGCATTTCTTTGAGCAGTTGCAGCCTGCGGATGTCTCGCGCATGGCCGAGATCTACACCCCCGATGCGCAATTCAAAGACCCATTCAACGCGGTGCAGGGCTTGCCCGCGATTGAACAGATCTTTGCCCACATGTTTGAAGCGCTACAAGCGCCACGCTTTGTGATCACCACCCAAGTGCTGCAAGGGTCACAGTGTTTTGTGACGTGGGATTTTTTATTTGCCATGCCGCGCATGGACAGCGGCCAAACCCAAACCATTCGCGGGGCCACCCACTTTGTGCTGCGTGAAGAGGCCGGGCTGTGGCGCGTGGCCGTGCACCGCGATTATTGGGATGCGGCGGAAGAGTTGTACGAGAAGCTGCCCGTCGTGGGCAGTTTGATGCGCTGGCTGAAAAAACGCGCCAACAGTTGAGCCTGCTTTTGTTGGCTGCACCCATGAAAAAAGCCCTTCAGTGAAGGGCTTTTTTCATCTGACAGGCTGGCCTTATTCAGGCAGCGTGTCTTTGAAGCTTGGGCGCTGAGACAAGCGTTCGTACAAACCGCCCAGGTTGGGGTGTTGGCCACGCCAATCGATGGCGGGGAAACGGAAATCCAAATAACTCACCGCCACGCCAACCGCAATGTCGGCCAAGCTGACTTGGATGCCCACGCAGTGGCTGCGCTCGGCCAAGGCTTGGTCCAGGGCCATCAAGCTGTCGTCAATTTTTTTCATTTGACGGTCAATCCATGCTTGGCTACGTTCGCCTTTCTTGCGACCAGGCCATGACGCTTCGAGGCGGGCCAAAATGGCGGCGTCCAACAAGCCATCGGCCAGGGCTTCCCAAGTTTTGACTTCGGCGCGCTCGCGGCCGCTGCCGGGAATCAGCTTGCCCACAGGCGACAAAGTGTCCACGTATTCGACGATGACGCGCGAATCAAACAGTGCTTCGCCGCCCTCCATGATGAGGCAAGGCACTTTGCCCAACGGGTTGGAAGCTGAGATGCTGGTGTCTGCTGCCCACACGTCTTCGGTCACAAACTGATAGTCCAGTTTTTTTTCGGCCATGACGATGCGAACTTTGCGCACATAGGGGCTGGTGATTGAACCAATCAGTTTCATAAGCTTTTCACAGTTTTGTTAGCGCTGTAGTTTATCTGGCTTGCGTGGCCATGGCACTTGAGCCCTGCACCTAAAATTAAGTGATGAGCAATCCCACCCCAACATCCCAGAGCATTTCACAAATCATGGCTTTGTCGCCACTCGATGGCCGCTACGCAGGCAAAGTCGCCCACCTGCGCCCCTTGATGAGCGAGCAGGGCTATATGCACCGCCGCGTTCAAGTGGAGGTTGCGTGGTTCATCGCCTTGAGCGATGCGGGCTTTGCCGAATTCAAACCTTTGAGCGCTGCCTCACGCACGTATTTGATCAGCTTGGTGACGAACTTCAGCACCGAAGACGCCTTGGCCATCAAGGACGAAGAGAAGGTCACCAACCACGACGTGAAAGCGGTGGAGTATTGGATCAAGAAGAAATTCAAAGGCCACCCCGAGCTGGAAGCAGCGGCTGAATTTGTGCACTTTGCCTGCACCAGCGAAGACATCAACAACACCAGCCACGCCTTGCAACTCAAAGCGGGCCGTGATGACGTGATCTTGCCTGGCCTCGACGGCCTGATTGCCAAGCTGCGCGAGATGGCCCACGCGTATGCCGACGTGCCCATGCTCAGCCGCACGCACGGCCAAACCGCCAGCCCCACCACGGTGGGCAAAGAAGTGGCCAACGTGGTGGTGCGTTTGAAACACGTGCGCGAGCGCATAGCGGGCGTCCACATCATGGCCAAGATGAACGGTGCCGTGGGCAACTACAACGCGCACCTGAGTGCTTGGCCCGACTTCGACTGGGAATCCTTCAGCCGTCAAGTCGTTGAGACGCCTGCACCTCTGGGCCTGGGCCTGAGCTTCCAGCCCTACAGCATTCAAATCGAACACCACGACTACAT
>JAIXRH010000033.1 GCA_027485285.1 Comamonadaceae bacterium
AAGCCGCCGCCCAAAACGGCTGGCTCGACCACGACGCGGTCATGATGGAGAGCTTGCTCGCCTTCAAACGCGCAGGTGCGGACGGCGTGCTGACTTACTTCGCGATGGACGCTGCCAAAGAATTGAAGCGATGACGGGCCCACTTTGCCCATTGATCAACGACAAAGAACAGCCAAGCCATTGCCATGACCACACAACTGACCATCGCCACGCGTGAGAGCCGTCTTGCTTTGTGGCAAGCCAATCACGTCAAGCAGCTGCTCGAGGCAAACGGGCATTCGGTGTTGCTCATGGGCATGACCACACTGGGTGACCAAATCCTTGACCAACCTCTCAGCAAAATTGGAGGCAAAGGCTTGTTCATCAAAGAGTTGGAAGTGGCGCTGGCCAATGGCGCCGCACACATCGCTGTGCATTCCCTCAAAGATGTGCCCATGGATTTGCCACAAGGCTTTCATCTGGCCTGCATCTTGAAACGCGAAGACCCGCGCGATGCCTGGGTATCACCGCAATTCGAGAGCTTGGATAGCCTGCCCCAAGGCGCCGTGGTGGGCACATCGAGCCTGAGAAGAACCGTCTTGTTGAAAGCGCTGCGACCCGATTTGCAAATCGAGCCGCTGCGCGGCAACCTAGATACAAGGTTGAAGAAACTACAAGACGGGCATTACGCGGGCATCGTCCTTGCATCCGCAGGTTTGAAAAGACTCGGTTTGAAAGATCAGATCAGACACATCTTTGATCTCCAACACATGATCCCGGCTGCAGGTCAAGGCGCGATTGGCATCGAAATCAGCGCAGACCGCATGGACTTGGTGCAAACGCTGGCGGGTTTGAACGACATCACCACGGCCGCTGCGGTCTATGCAGAGCGAGGCGTGAGCCGGGCGATGGGGGGAAGTTGTTCCATGCCATTGGCCGCCCACGCCACCATTGCTGAGTCCACCTTGTCCATCCATGCGGCTTGGGGTGATCACCTCCACCCTGGCGCCCCTTTGATTCATGCGCACGACCAGGCCACCATTGATTTGCAAGACCCAGAGGTGCTCCATGTTGCGAGCGCCTTGGGTGAATCGGTCGCTCGCAAATTGATCTCGCAAGGGGCGGTTCCAAGCCAGCCGCCCAGCGCATCGCCTCACGCCCTCCCTCTTTAATTTTTCAAATCGCATGTTCGCTCCACTTCAAAACAACAGCTTCTTACAGGCCTGCATGCGCCAGGCCACCGAACACACGCCCGTTTGGCTGATGCGACAAGCGGGACGCTACTTGCCTGAATACTGCGCCACCCGCGCCAAGGCAGGCAGTTTCATGGGGCTGGCCACCAACGTCGACTTTGCCACCGAAGTGACCTTGCAGCCTCTCGACCGCTATCCACTGGACGCCGCCATTTTGTTCAGTGACATCTTGACCGTGCCAGATGCCATGGGCCTCGGATTGAGCTTTGAACAAGGTGAAGGCCCACGCTTTGCCAAAAACGTACGCCATGAAGCCGCTGTGGCTGAATTGGCCGTGCCTGACATGAGCAAACTGCGTTATGTTTTTGACGCCGTCACATCCATTCGCCAAGCTTTGAACGGCCGTGTGCCTTTGATCGGCTTTTCAGGCAGTCCGTGGACGTTGGCTTGCTACATGGTGGAGGGCGCGGGCTCAGACGACTACCGCCATGTCAAAAGTCTGATGTACAGCAGGCCAGATCTGATGCATCGCATCTTGCAGATCAATGCCGATGCCGTGGCGCTTTACTTGAACACTCAAATTCAAGCGGGTGCGCAAGCCGTGATGGTGTTTGACAGCTGGGGCGGCGTGCTGGCCGATGGCGCATTCCAAAACTTCAGCTTGGCCTACACCCGACGGGTGCTCGAACAGCTGATTCGCAGCCATGACGGTCAGACCATTCCCCGCCTTGTGTTCACCAAAGGTGGCGGACTGTGGCTAGATGACATGAGCACGCTGGACTGCGAGGTCTTGGGCCTCGACTGGACTGTCAACCTTGCCAAGGCACGATTGGCTGTCGGCGGTGTAGCAGGTCAATCTGGCAAAGCACTTCAGGGCAATTTAGATCCCAATGTGTTGTTTGCCCATCCAGCGGCGATTGAACAAGAAGTGCACAAAGTGCTGGATGACTTTGGCACACCCCACACAGACCCTGACACGGCAGGCCCCACGCATATTTTTAACCTAGGCCATGGCATCAGCCAGTTCACACCCCCTGAAAATGTGGCTGTTTTGGTGGAGGCAGTTCATCGTTATTCACAGGAACAAAGAATGCGCTCAAAAAATTGAGCTTTCACATGAGGTGGTAGCAGGCCTGACCGTTATAGATGCTGCTTCGGATGGAGTGGTTGGGGGGGTAAGACTCAAAAAACCGCATGCTCGCCTCTGTCTGGCGCGGCTTGGCCGTTGACCCACTTGTCATACGCCTCAAATAAAGTTTGGTTGCCGTGAGAGGGCGTGAGCTCTGCGTCGTAGCGTTGGGCCTGCGCATCCCAAACCAGCATGGACTCGGTGGCGTAATAACGACCAATTCGCGCCAGCTCCGCTTTGTCCGCCGCTGCGGGAACCAGTTTGCCCATCCAGCTCAAAGCGAGGATGATGACATCCAGAAAACCCACCGGCACGCTTTTGAAACGGGGCTCTTTGCCCATCAGTTGAAACAGGTACTCGCCTTGCTGACGGGGCGTGATGGCGGGGCCAGGGCCGCCAATCGGCAAGATTTGGTTGCGTCGATCTGGGTCATCCAAACAGCCTGCGATGAAGTCACCCAAATCGCTGTCGCTGATCGGCTTGCAAGCCGTGCGCTGACCGTCACCAAAAATTAAAAAAGGCTTACCTTTTTTCACGCGCGCCAGCTGACCAGACAAGGATTTAAAAAAGGCGGTCGGGCGCACGATGGCGTAGGTCAGTCCAGACTCAATCAAAGCCTTTTCAAAAGCCAGCTTGGCATGCTGAAAGGCCAGCAATGGTTTTTGTACACACATCGCCGAGAGCAATACGAAGTGCTTGACCCCCGCAGCTTTCGCAGCTTCAAGTGCATAGACATGGGCTTGATGGTCAACCCGCCATGCATCTTGTGGACTGCCCGTTCTTGAGGCCATGCAAGAAATCACCGCATCGAATGGCTCACCTGCAAAAGCATCTCGCATCAAAGAATCAAGCTGAGTCGGGTCGCCATAACGAAACGTTGCGCCCGCCAAGAGAGATGACTTCAAGTTGTCGGACTCCTGCCCTGTTGCCCCTTGGCGAGGACGCACGAAACAAACCACCTCATGCCCACGCTGGATCAACGCTTGAGCCGTCGCCAAACCGATCGTGCCAG
>JAIXRH010000106.1 GCA_027485285.1 Comamonadaceae bacterium
ATTCAAGCCTCGCCCAACGGCGTGGTGATGCTTGATGCCAATGCACAAATTGAGTGGTCCAACCAAACTGCAGCCACCCATCTGGGCATTCATCCTGAGCGAGATCTCATGCAGCGTGTGGGCAACTTGTTGCGCGACCCTGTCTTCACGGCTTATATGGCGGTTGAGCATCCGATTGAGCCCGTGGTGATGGCGGGTCACAGACACCGTGTCTCCAGCCCTGTGCGCATCTCTGTGCAGCGTCATCGTTACGGGGAAGGTAAACAGCTGTTGTTGACCCGTGATGTCACGTTGCTTGAACAGGCCGAGGCCATGCGTCGCGATTTTGTGGCCAACGTGTCGCATGAAATTCGCACCCCGCTCACGGTCATGTCTGGTTTCGTAGAAACACTGCAGACCCTCGACTTGGACGCTCACGAGCAAAACCGTTATTTGAGTTTGATGGCCAAGCAGGCCATGCGCATGCAAGGCTTGGTGGAAGATTTGCTCACCCTCTCGCGCATCGAAGGTAGCCCCGTGCCCAACTTTGCCAAAAGTGTCGGGCTGACTGGTTTGTTGGCTGCGTGTGAGTCAGAAGCCCGTGGTTTGTCGCACACCCTGGCCAACGGTGCGCCGCCCCATAGGATTGCCTTTGAAACCCCCCCATCGCTTGCGCAAGCATGGCTCTTGGGCGAGCAGCGTGAGTTGCAAAGCGCGTTGTCCAACTTGGTGAGCAATGCGGTGCGCTACACGCCAGTCGGCGGGCGCATCGACGTGACGGTGGAACAAGCCGCAGACGCCAGTTTGTCGATTGCGGTGCGTGACACGGGCGCTGGCATTGCCGCCGAACACCTGCCTCGCTTGACCGAGCGTTTTTACCGCGTGGACCGCAGCCGTTCACGCGACTCGGGTGGCACGGGCTTGGGTCTTGCCATCGTCAAGCATGTGATGCAGCGCCACGGTGGCAGCCTGTCCATCAGCAGCGAACTTGACAAGGGCTCGTGCTTCAAGTTGACGTTTCCCGCCAACCGTTGGCGCATCGCCGCTTAAGCGCTGACCGCAGGGACCACACGGCAGTCGCCGCAAAAGAAGTGGCTGGCATTCAGGAAGCGGCGAAACGAGCCCGTGGCGCGTGGCTTGTGAATCCCGCATTTGATGCAGCTCATCATTTCGCCAGTTCTGCCCGTGCCTTCAAAGGGCGAACCATTTTTTTTGCTGCTGTAGCGCAGACCATCGCCGCTGATTTGGGTTGTTTCGTGTTTGTGGTGTGACATGGTGTTCAATCAAATGGATTTTTTCAGACGTTTCTTCTCAAAATGTTTCAGCAACACATAAGTGACCAAGCCGATCCCTGCAGAGCCCAGGATGAAGCCGCCAAATGCCAGAGGCCAAGGCGTGCCCTCGGTCATCATTGAAAACTCAGACATGCCGCCTATGCCGGCCAAGATGTTGATGGGCATGAACACCACACTGAACACGGTCAGCTGGTTCACGCGTTTGTTCTGGTTGATGTTGATGAAACCAATGGTGGCGTCCATCAAAAAGTTGATCTTGTCAAACAAGAAAGCGGTGTGGCTGTTGAGCGAATCGATGTTGCGCAGGATTTGTTTTGAATCCGAAATTTGATCAGGTGTGAGCAAACGGCCGCGCATCAAAAAACTCAACGCGCGTTGGGTGTCCAAGATATTGCTGCGGATGCGACCGTTTTGGTCTTCCTCTTCGGCGATGTCGGCCAAGATGCCAGCGGCTTCTTGGTCGGTGATGGCTTCACTCAGCACATGGCGGCCCACCACGCCGAGCTTGGCATAAATGTTTTCCAGTGAATCTGCCGACACTTCCACATCTGCGCCGTAGAGGTCGAGCAGCAAGTCCACGCTGTCTGTCACGTAGCCTGGTTGTGTGAGGGCGCGACGGCGTTGCAAGCGAAAGACGGAGAGTTCTTCATTGCGCAACGAAAACAAAATGCCACCGTGCAAGATGAAGGCCACTGGCACGCTTTTGGAGCTGCCCTCGCGGTCAAGCAAAAAGTTGGAGTGCAGGTGGATGTCGTCGTTTTCTTCCACATGAAAACGGGCACTCACCTCAAGGTCGGTGGCTTCAATCGGGTCAGGCAAGGCGACGCCAAAGTGTGAACCCAAAAATGCGCGTTCAGCTTTGGTGGAGTTGATCAAGTCCACCCAAATGGGCTTGGCACCCTCTAGATCTTTACGGCCTGAAATAGGAATACTTTTAAGGCGGCCCTCGATCAGTTCGTACACATTGATTTTGCTGTCTTCAAAGCCGGGCTGGCGGTCGCCCGCCAAGTCGGTGCGTCGCGCGTCTGAGAGTTCCCACAGCACATCGTTTTCGCGTTCACTGGGCAGCTTGCGCCACAACTTCTTTGCATCTTCGAGCGGCAGCGCATCCAGATAGCCGCCCAGCTCGGCAGCACTTTGCTTGGCGATGAAGTTGAGCAGTTCTGCGTCGTGCTGCTTTTGCAACAGAGACGACACCACGTCGTGCTTGTGCATCTGCTGGCTGTGAACCATGCCATCCACCAGTTTTTGTTTGTTGAGCATCTCGGTGAGATTTTTCAGTGACATGGCATTGACCAGTAGACGATGAAGATCGTCCAATTCTGATGCACGTGGACGTCAGAGGTGATGAGAGAACTTGACAAACAGAGCTGACAGCCAAATGCCCATGCACAACACAATGCTCAGCAGCACGGCGGCGCTGCCCAAGTCTTTGCAGCGTTTCGAGAGATCGTGCCACTGGGGGCCCACACGGTCAATGGCGGACTCAAGGCCCGTGTTTAAGAGTTCGACTGTCAAAACAAAAATAACCGATCCTGAAAGAAGTGAAATTTCAACCCAGTTGTTGCCCAAGAAAAAAGACAACGGGATCAATGCGTAGGCCAAATAGGCTTCTTGTTTGAATGCTGTTTCATGCATGGCCGCTTGCAGACCCTGCAATGAATACCCCAATGCATGAATGACTCGGTTGAGCCCACGTCTTTGCTTTTGCAGGTTCTCATGAATGTCGTTCATCGCGTGCTCATCAATTACCCAGGGTGTGTGACGCCAATGTGCTGACGAGGGTTCAGTACTTGTCAGGCACGATCATGCTTTCTGGCACGGGGTGGCGAATGTAGTCAGGGTTACGCACGCGGGCAGGCAGTTGTATTTCTGGATGCGCGATTTCGTGGTACTGGAAGTGGTCCAACAGGTGTCGGATGCAATTCAAGCGTGCACTTTTCTTGTCCACCGCTTGCACCACCCACCAGGGTGATTCTGGTGTGTGGGTGCGCTCAATCATGGTTTCTTTGGCCACGGTGTAGTCTTCCCAGCGGCGACGGCTTTCGAGGTCCATGGGGCTGAGCTTCCACTGTTTCAATGGGTCGTGGATGCGGCCTAAGAAACGGGCATGTTGCTCGTCGTCGGTGATGGAGAACCAATACTTGATGAGGGTGATGCCGCTGCGCGCCAACATTTTTTCAAACTCGGGCACGGTGCGGAAGAACTCTTCGTACTCGTCGTCGTTGCAAAAGCCCATCACGCGCTCGACGCCCGCGCGGTTGTACCAGCTGCGGTCAAACAACACAATTTCGCCCGCTGCAGGCAGGTGGGCCACGTAGCGCTGAAAGTACCACTGGGTACGTTCGCGGTCGTTGGGGGCGGGCAGGGCGGCCACGCGACACACGCGGGGGTTCAAGCGTTGGGTGATGCGCTTGATCACACCGCCTTTACCCGCCGCATCGCGGCCTTCAAAAAGGATCACCACTTTTTGTTTGGTGGCGACCACCCAGTCTTGCAACTTGACCAACTCACCTTGCAAGCGCAGCAATTCACGGAAATATTGGACACGGTCGGCGTTGTTGCCTTCTTCATCAATCGACATTTCCAGCTCTTCATCGAGCGTGTCCAAGAGGTCGTCGCGCAGGCGCTGGATTTGTTCTTCGTCAAGTTTGTGTTGGTCCGTCATGGCAATTTCCTTTGGTTTAATTATGGTCAGTGACTGTTTCAACTTCATGACGGTTTGTCACTGAATATTCACATGACTGACTTACATTTTTCAATTGATTGATGCGTTGCATACCTAAGAGGTGACCTTATTACTTATCGTTTCATGTCTTGTTTGGTTCTGAGTCTGATCCTGTCGGGCTGTGCCGTGCGACCCTTTGTGATGGACCAGACGGCGCAAGCCTTGTCAGGGCAGGGGATGTCGAATGAAGATGACCTTCAGCTCGCGCGGGAGGCCAGTGCCTTTTATTTGAAGTTCTCTGAGTCGGTGCTCAAAGAAACGCCAGGCCATTTGAAGCTGGCCGAGTCGGTGTCGGCCGGTTTCACGCAATATGCTTACGCTTTTGTGGCGTTTGATGCTGAAAAAATGGATGCCCAAAGCCCCCAAGTCGCCGCCGATATGCGCCTGCGGGCGGGTCGCATGTATGCACGTGCCCACCGCCATGCCATGACGGCGCTCGAGCGCAGCCAGCCGGGTTTTGCAGCGTCGTTGCGACAGGCTGACCCTCACAAGCAACCCCGCTTGACGCCCGCCCAAGTGCCCTTGGCGTATTGGGCTGCTGCATCATTGGGTGGCTGGGTTTCCATGTCCAAAGACGACCCCGAGGTGGTGGCTGATTTACCCCTGTCCATGCGTTTGGCTGAGTTGGCTTGGCGGGTGGAACCCCGTTATGGGCAAGGTGCTTTGGCCAGTTTGATGGGCACCTTGGAAGGCGCCAAGGTGGGTGGCTCGCGCCAAAAAGCGCTGGCTTATTACGACCAAGCGATTGCTTTTGGCAAGGGCCAAGAAGCAGGGCCATTTGTGGCCAAAGCAGAAGGCGTGGCCTTGCCCGCTGAGGACCGCAAACAGTTTGAGCAGCTGTTGAAACAAGCCATCGACATCAGCCAACAACACCGCAGCCTGCAAAATGAGGTGATGCGTGAGCGTGCCCAGTGGTTGCTCTCCTCAGTGGATGATCTTTTTTGAAAGCTGTGAATGTCTGAATTATTGAAATCATGTTGGCAAGTTTGTTTGGCCGTCGGTTTGCTGTGCGCGCAAACTGTGTCTTGGTCTGCGCCTGCCAATCAGTTGCGCTTGGGTACCCTGGCCCCTAAAAACTCTCTCTACCACCGCCAGTTGATGGAAGTGGGCGAGGTCTGGCGCAATGCCCAAGGCGCCAATGCCAAGTTTGTGGTGTATCCCGATGGCAGCCAAGGCGGCGAGACTGAGTTGGCACGACGCATGCGCATAGGCCAGCTGCAAGGGGCGCTGTTGTCGGTGGTGGGTTTGCGTGAAATTGAGCCTTCGATTGCTGCTTTGCAATCGATGCCCTTGTTGTTCAAAACATGGGAAGAAGTCGATTACGTGCGCGAAAAAATGCGCCCGGCCATGGAGAAAAAGTTTCTCGATAAAGGCTTTGTGGTGTTGGCATGGGGCGATGCAGGCTGGGTGCGCTTCTTCTCGAAAGAGCCTGCTTTCAAGCCTGAGGACTACCAAAAGATGAAGTTTTTTGCATGGGGCGGCGAGGCCGACCAGCAAGAAATCATGAAGAGCATGGGCTACACCCCTGTGCCACTCGAGACCAGCGACATTTTGCCGTCGGTGCAAACCGGCATGATCAACGTGGTGCCGTCCACACCTTACTTTGCTTTGGCCAGTCAGGTCTACACCATGGCACCCAATATGTTGGAGATCAACTGGGCACCCATCGTCGGCGCTTTGGTGGTGACCAAAAAGGCTTGGGACGACATGAGCCCCGAGACCCAAGTGGCGGTGCGTGCTGCGGGCGAGAAGGCGGGCGTCCAGTTGCGCGCCAAAGCGCGTCTGGAAGTCGATGAGGCGGTGGATGCCATGAAAAAGCGCGGTCTGATTGTCAACAAACCCAACGCCGAACAAATGCGCGCTTGGAACGAATTGGCAGACAAGCTCTACCCCCGCATCCGTGGCACTTTGGTGCCTGCTGAAACCTTTGACGAGGTGTTTCGTCATTTGAAGGTTTACCGCGCAGGCAAGGCCAAATGATGGCAAGGCTTCTCAAAGGCCTGACGCAGGCCGACATTGGGTTGGCCGCGTTGGCCTTGGTTTTGATGGCCTTGATCCCCTTGGTTGAAATTTTGGCGCGCCCCATGATGGGCAAGGGCGTAGAAAACGCGCCCGTGGTGGTGCAGCACTTGGGCTTGCTCATGGCCATGGCCGGCGCCCTCGCGGCTGAGCGCTTTGGCCACCTCAGCAGTTTGGGTGTGCTGGTGCCGCGCTTTTATGCAGTGGGTCAGTTTGGGGCCGCTGCCGTGTGCGGTGTGTTGGCGTGGGCCAGCGGCCAACTGGTGCTGAGTGAAATGACGGCCGAGCAAGTGCTGGCATATGGCGTGCCTGTGTGGTGGTTTCAATCGGCCATGCCGATAGGTTTTGCGCTGCTGGGGCTCAAGCTGGGGGCGCGTTGTTC
Source organism: Comamonadaceae bacterium (assembly GCA_027485285.1). Classification (GTDB taxonomy): domain Bacteria; phylum Pseudomonadota; class Gammaproteobacteria; order Burkholderiales; family Burkholderiaceae_C; genus Limnohabitans. Next base: position 6,404 of record JAIXRH010000106.1, read on the forward strand.
GCAGCACTTGGGCGTGAAGTGGTTGTGTGTGGTGTCAGCGCCTGTGTTGGGTGCGTGGCTGGCCTATAGCTTGGATGGGCAAATGTTGCCTTTGTGGCCTGGGTTGTTAGGTCTGGTGTTGATGCTGGCGTTTGGTGCCCCTATTTTTGTGGTGTTGGGTGGTTTGGCGCTGGCGTTGTTTTGGAACGAGGGTTTGCCTCTGGCGTCGATTGCCTTGTCGCATTACCAAATCACGGTCAACCCTTCTTTGCCCGCCTTGCCCTTGTTTACTTTGGCGGGATTGATATTGGCGGGCACGGGTGCCGCGCAGCGTTTGGGTGCGGTGTTTGTGGCCTTGTTTGGTGGCGGAAAAATTGGCACCGTGATTGCTGCGACGGTCTTGTGTTCTTGCTTCACTGCTTTCACTGGTGGCAGTGGCGTCACGATTTTGGCTTTGGGTGGTTTGCTGTTGCCGCTGTTGCAAGGCGTGGGCTACCCCGAGCGCAAGGGCATCAGCTTGGTGACCAGTGCCAGTGCCTTGGGTGTCTTGTTGGCACCCTCGGTGCCCCTCATCATGTACGCCATCATTGCGCGTGTGCCCATCAACACCATGTTTTTGGCGGGCCTCGTGCCTGCCGTGGTGATGGTGGTGTGCTTGCTCATTTTTGGTGGCTACTTGCGTCAAGACGTGGTGCGTTCAGCGTCAAGCGCTTCTTCCAAGTTCAGCCTGTCTGCCTTGCGTGAGGCCGCATGGCAGGCCAAGTGGGAGCTGTTGGCCCCTGTGGTGGCCATTGGTTCTTTGGCCAGCGGCCTGGCCACGCCAACTGAGAGTGCGGCCCTCACCGCCATTTATGCGGTTCTGACCCAAGCGTTTGCGCACCGTGAATTGGATGTCAAAAAACTGCTGGACTGCTTGTCCCAGTGCACCCAAATCATTGGTGGTGTGATGTTGATTCTGGGCATGGCTTTGGGCCTGACCAATTATTTGGTGGATGCCGGCATCCCTGACTTGGCCACCGATTGGGTGCAAGGCGTCACGCAAAACAAATGGCTGTTTTTGCTGGCACTCAATGTGTTCTTGTTTGCCGCAGGTGCGCTGATGGAAATCTACGCCGCCATTGTGGTGCTGGTGCCTTTGCTCTTGCCCTTGGCCATCAGCTATGGCATTGATCCCGTGCACTTTGGCATCATCTTTTTGGCCAACATGGAAATGGGCTTTTTGTGTCCGCCCGCAGGCATGAATATTTACTTTGCCTCTGCGGTGTTCAAGCAGCCGATTCGCACCGTGGCCGTCTCGGTGGCGCCCGCTTTGCTGGCCATCTTTGTGGGCACTTTGTTCATTTCTTGGTTGCCATTGCTGGCCACTGGCTTGCCCGACTTGGTGATGTCGCTCGCCAAGTAAAGCCCAAACCGTGGCGGTGGCTTAAGCGTTGAGCAGCGCCAGTTGGCTGCTCACGGTGCGTTGTGCCAAGTGCGCCAAGGTTCTGCGTGAATGGCCTTCAGGTGAGAGCATGTCGCCCACATGAACTTTGGCATGGATGCCTGTTGCGCTCAGCACTTGGTGCAGAGATTGCACAAAACCAATGTCACCTATGAAGGCAGCTTTCAAACACAACGCACCCGTGTGTGGGTTGGTGTAGCGAATCGCCAAGGGCTGCACGGGAATGTTGTGGCTGATGGCCGCTTCAAACAAATTGCCATGGAACAGCTTGACGTCGCTGCCTTCGCTGCTGGTGCCCTCAGGAAAACCCGCCACGCAATAACCTTGGTGCAGTGCGCTGGACAACTCGTCCACCATGTTGCGTGCAGAGGCTGGCGAGCCACGGTTGACAAACACCACGCCACACCCGGTAGCAATGCTGCCCACGATGGGCCAGCGCTTGACCTCTGCTTTGGCCACAAACACGCTGGGTTGGATGGTTTGAATGATCAGCGCATCGACCCATGACACATGGTTGGCCACCAGCAAGCGGGGGGGCGCATCGGGAGGTGTGATGGAAAAGGGGGTGTCATGCACCACTTGGACGCCCAGCACATCCAGGGTTCTTTGAGACCAGTTTCGAATCTCTTCAAGCTTTCTCTCTTGGCTCAGGCGAGGGAACTTGATCCATAAAATCCAAAAGGCATCGCCAAAGGTATGTAGCAGGCGTAAGTATTTAACGAACATATAAGGTTAAAAATTTTAGTGTTGGTGTGTGACAGTTTGGTGAAGCTCTAAATTCAGTTTGTCACGAATATTTCACACAACCTTCGCAATGAATTCACATGGCTTGTTAAGAATCATCGTTATTGATTCACTAAGGACAGACCATGAAAGAACTTCCAAATCCAACGATGCCTTTGTCGTTCATCGATGTGCCCCGGGGGTCACTTCATCGAAACGATCATGACACTCAAGAAGTTTCTGTCTCTACCCAAAAAACCCAAGCACGCCCAGCCCTGATCGTTGAATGGGCCAAGCACCAAGACGAGGTGCGTGAGGCTCAGCGTTTGCGCTACGACGTGTTTGCCACCGAGATGGGCGCACGTTTGAAAGACAGCATTCCCGGTCACGACATTGATTTATTTGATGACTTTTGTGAACACCTGATCATCCGCGACGATGCGACCGAGCAAGTCATCGGCACTTACCGTGTGTTGACACCGGCCCAAGCGAAGCGCATTGGTAGCACCTACTCAGACCTCGAATTTGATCTGACGCGTCTGCGTCAGTACCGCGAACGCATGGTAGAGCTGGGTCGCAGCTGCGTGCACCCAGAGCACCGCCACGGCGGCGTGATCATGGCTTTGTGGGGTGCTTTGGCCGAATTTATGGTGCGTAACAAATTGGACGTGATGATTGGTTGTGCCAGCATCCCCATGTTGCACCAAGGCGTGGTGAGTGGCGAAGTGGCTGCCAGCATTTGGCACCAACTCAAGAAAACACATTTGACGGAAATTGAAAACCAAGTGACGCCGCGCTTGGCATTGCCTGTGGAGCAGTGGGAAGTGAACCCCGCGTTTGAGCCGCCTGCGCTGATCAAAGGCTACTTGCGCTTGGGCGCCAAAGTATTGGGCGCACCCGCTTGGGACCCAGACTTCAACACAGCCGACTTGCCCATGTTGATGAAAATCAATGACATGCCTCCGCGCTATCGCAAACATTTCTTGGGCGCATGATGCATTACAGAGCCATCTTCATCTCCGATTTGCACCTAGGTACGCCCGGTTGCCAAGCTGAAGCTTTGCTGGACTTCTTGAAAGAACATGACAGCGACTATCTGTATTTGGTCGGCGACATCATCGATGGCTGGCAATTGCGCCGCCGTTGGTACTGGCCGCAAGCTCACAACGACGTGATTCAAAAGCTTTTGCGCAAAGCGCGCAAAGGCACGCGTGTGATTTATGTGCCGGGCAACCACGATGAGTTTGCGCGCCATTTCTTAGACCACCATTTCGGTGGCATTGAAGTGTTGGAAGAGACGGTGCATCAAACGGCCGACGGTCGCAAGCTGTGGGTCATCCACGGCGACTACTTTGATGCCGTGGTGCAGCAAGCCAAATGGTTGGCCTATGTGGGCGACTATTTGTATGAGTTCACCCTCAAGCTCAACCGTTACTTGAACAATATGCGCGGTCGTCTGGGCTTGCCGTATTGGTCACTCTCGGCTTACCTCAAGCACAAGGTGAAAAAAGCCTTGAATTACGTCACTGATTTTGAAAAAGCTGTCGCGCATGAGGCAGCCAAACACGGCTATCAAGGCGTGGTGTGCGGTCACATTCACCGGGCAGAGATTCGTGATGTGGATGGTATTTTGTATTGCAACGATGGCGATTGGGTGGAAAGCCGCAGTGCCTTGGTGGAAAACGAATCTGGCGAGTTGTCGTTGATCTTTTGGGAAACTGAGCCGGTCATGGTCACCAATCCTAAATTGGTCAACGTGGCTTGAACATACCTCCCTGCGCTGAATGCCTAAAGGTTTTTATTTTCTGATCGGTGCTCAGTTTGCATCCGGTCTCGCTGACAACGCGCTCCTCATCCTAGGCATCTACTTTCTCAACGAGCAAGGCTATCCGGGCTGGTGGGCGCCTTTGTTGAAGTTTTCTTTGACCTTGGCCTATGTGCTGTTGGCCTCTTTGGTGGGGCCGTTTTCGGATGCCTTTCCAAAGAACCGTTTGATGGCCTACATGAACGCACTCAAGATGGTGGGTGTGTTGCTGTTGCTCTTGGGCGTCCAGCCCATGTTTGCTTTTGCGTTGATCGGTCTGGCTGCTTCGGTCTATGCACCCTCCAAATATGGACTCGCCACCGAGTCAGTCGAACCCCGCCTGCTGGTGCGCGCCAATGGCTGGCTGGAGGCGTCTGTGGTGCTGTCAGCGGTGTTTGGCATTGCCTTGGGTGGGGCTTTGACGGGTTTGACGGAGTCTGGCGTTGGCACTGAATTTGCCAAGTTGTTTTCGTTTGCCTCAGGTGTGTTGGTCGAGACCCAGACCTTGCCGGCCATGGCCTTGGTGTTGTGTGTCTATGTGACGGCTGCGGCCTTGAACTTTGGCCTCAGACCTATGCAACGCCGTGTGGCCATGGTTCCCTTGACCTGGCATTCGGTGCGCTGGAACGCTTTTTGGAAAACCAACCTGAGGCTTTGGCGTGACCCGCTAGGGGGCGTCTCGTTGTACGTCACCACCTTGTATTGGGGGGTGGGCGCAGTGATGCAATTTGCGGTGTTGTTGTGGGCAGAGCAAACCTTGGAATTGACCTTGAAGTCAGGCGCTTACTTGCAAGCACTGGTGGCGCTGGGTGTGATCATGGGCGCTTTTTTGGCGGGCAGAAGCTTCAAGTTGCACTCTGCGCGTCAATCCCTGCCTTGGGGTTTGCTGCTGGCCGTGCTGCTGCCGGTGATGGTGTGGGTCACAGAGGTTTGGTTGGCCATTCCCTTGCTGCTGTGCGCGGGTCTGGCCGGTGGCATGTTGTTGGTGCCTATGAATTCTTTGTTGCAACACCGTGGCATGCAGGTGCTGAGCTCTGGCCGGTCCATTGCCGTGCAGGGCTTTAACGAAAACATGAGCGTGCTGGTGATGTTGGGCGTCTACAGCGGCTTGTTGGCCTTTGGTGTGTCACTGTCCTGGATCATGCTGATGTTTGCCACCGTGCTGATCGCGGGCATAGCCCCGCTGTGTTGGCTGCTTTGGCGTCAAGTGCGTTAAAAGTGATCGGCATCTGGCTTTTGCCAGGGGTCAATGTGGGCCATCAAGTTCAGCACGCGGTGACGCTGCATGACACGCCGCCTCGCGTCAACGGCAATGTCGTGACCCGCCTCCACGGTGATGGCGGCATCGACTTCAATGTGGGCGTCCACCACGATCATGTCGCCCATTTTGCGGGTTTTGATGTCATGGACATTTTTCACGCCCGGGGTTTCAAGCAGGGTGTGTCGAATGGCCATCACCTCAGCTTCATCGGCTGATCGATCCATCAAGTCGTGCAAGGCATCCCACCCAAACTGCCAGCCCATTTGGGTGACCATCAGACCCACCACCAAGGCGGCAATGGGGTCAAGAATAGGGTAGCCCAAGAGGTTGCCTGCAATGCCAACGCCCACCACCAAGGACGATGCAGCATCAGACCTTGCATGCCAAGCATTGGCCACCAACATGCTGGATTTGACCTCCTTGGCAACCGTCAACATGTAGCGAAACAACAGCTCCTTGGCCACCAAGGCCCCCGCCGCCACGTAAATTGCCAGCACATGAACTTGTTGCAAGGACTCGGGGTGTTGAACTTTGTCAACGGCTGAAAACAGCATGCCAACACCCACTGCCAAAAGCAGCAAGCCCAAGACCAAAGAGGCCGCGGTTTCAAACCGTTGATGGCCATACGGGTGTTCTTGATCGGCATCTTTTTGGCTGTGATGGTTGGCGATCAGCACCACGAAATCGGCCACCAAATCCGACAAGGAATGGATGCCGTCTGCGATCAAACCTTGGGATTTAGAAAAAATACCCGCTGCGATTTGCACACAGGTCAGCACCAAGTTGACGCCAACGCTGACCCAGGTGCAGCGCGAACCTGCTTGCGCACGTGACTTAGCATCTGATTCCGAAATTTCCGAGTCGAGCCCGCGCTCAGAAAAATTCATAACAACACTTTAGAAAAGAGATTCCGGAATGTAGCGCAGGCCAAACGAAATCCAGCGCGTGTTGCGGGTGCCGTTGTACTGCTGGCCAATCGTGGTGTCGATTTGTAACAGGTTGGGAATCAAGGCGTAACGCGCACCCGTTTGCCAGAAAGGCTTGGCCTTGTGGTCACCAAAGGTTTCGGCGATCAGCATCGTTCGTTCGCTGGTTTGAATCTCTGCACCAAAGCCATAGGTCATGCGATG
>JAIXRH010000044.1 GCA_027485285.1 Comamonadaceae bacterium
AGCAGAGACACAATGATGATCACTGCAAAACCCAGTGGCACACCAAAGATACCGGCCGAGATGGGGGCAATGTCCCACCAGGTGTTGGCCTTCAAGATTTCAGGTGTCAGTGATCCCTCATGGAACAAGCCGTACATCCAGGGATGGGTCTTGACCATGTAGTAGAACGAGATGCCCAAACCAGCCACCATACCCAACGAAGCGCCCCATTTGTTGGCACGCTTCCAGAAGATGCCCAGGGTCAACGCAGGGAAGAAGGCTGCTGCTGCAAACGAGAAAGCCGCAGACACCAAGAACAGAATGTCCGCCATCCGCAAAGATGCGACATAAGCAGCGGCCAAGGCTACGAACACCAAAATAACTTTGGAGATCGCCACCCGACGGCTGGCCGAGGCATTGGGGTCAATCACTTTGTAGTACAGGTCGTGCGACATGGCGTTGGCAATGGTCAGCAGCAGGCCATCGGCCGTGGACAAGGCCGCAGCCAAACCACCCGCCGCCACCAGACCCGAAATCACGAACGGCAAGCCGCCGATTTCAGGTGTGGCCAAGACCACGATGTCACCACCCAAGCGGATCTCTGCCAATTGCAAAATGCCGTCTTTGTTGATGTCAGACACCGCCATCAGCGTGGGATCCACCACGTTCCAGCGTGCAATCCATCCCGGCAACTGGTCCATCGGCGTGCCGACCAACAGTGTGTAGATGTCAAACTTGACCAAGACCGCCAAGGCGGGTGCAGTGAAGTACAACAAAGAGATGAAGAACAGCGACCAGGCCACCGACTCACGCGCTTCACGCACCGAGGGAACGGTGTAAAAGCGCATCAGAATGTGCGGCAATGCAGCTGTACCAATCATCAAACAGAACACCAAGGCCAAGAAGTTCTTGCGTGCAATATCTCTGGCGGGTTCATCTTTGCCAGGGAATGGCTCAGCATGGCGCAGGGGTGGGGCTGCACGTGCCGTGTTGGTGGTGCGTGCAGCGGTATAAGCCGCTTTGGCAGCCGCTTCATCTTTGGGTAGTCCATTCAAAGCAGTTTCAGCGGCCTTGATCTCAGCTGCTGGTGCGTTGGCGGCCTTCAGATCATCCAGCTTTTTCGTGGCGGCTTCTCTGTCAGCGGCCATGGATGCAGGCACATCTTTCAGCTTTTCAACGGCTGCATCAGCACGTGCTTTAAAGATGCCGCGAACTTCGAGTTCTTTGGGGTCTTTCAGCAACTGCTCTTCTTTGGCCGTGACTTTTTCAAGCAAGTAGCCATAAGAGATCTGGGGCACTGGATTGCTGGTGTGTTTGACCGACAACCAAACCACGGGGATCATGTAAGCGACGATCAAGATCAGGTACTGCGCCACCTGGGTCCAGGTCACAGCGCGCATACCGCCCAGGAATGAACAGACCAAGATACCGGCCAAGCCCACATAAACACCCACATCAAAAGACAAACCCGTCATGCGGGCTGTGATCAAGCCCACGCCAAAGATTTGCGCAACCACATACACAAAGGACACCAAGATGGCTGCAAAGATACCAATGAGGCGTGCCATATTGCCGCCGTAGCGCGCGCCCAAAAAGTCGGGAATGGTGAACTGACCAAACTTGCGCAAGTAAGGCGCCAAGAACAAGGCCACCAAACAGTAACCGCCAGTCCAACCCAATATGAAGGCCAGACCGCCGTAACCGGTCAGGTACAGCGTACCGGCCATACCGATGAAGGACGCCGCAGACATCCAGTCAGAGCCGGTGGCCATGCCGTTGTAGATGGCGGGCACGCGGCGGCCGGCCACATAGTATTCGGCCGCGTCGTTGGTGCGACTCATCACACCAATGCCCGCATACAAGAGCACGGTGGCCGCCAAGAAGGCGTAGCCAATGTAGTCTTTAGGCAGGCCAATTTGCTCAAGCACGGCAAGCGCAATGACGAAGGCCGCGAAGCCTCCACCGTACATGATAAAAACTTTGTTCAGAGATTGCTGAAACTGGCCTTGGGTTTGGCCTTCCCCTCCAAATACACTCATGCTTCTTCTCCTTCTGCAACGCCATATTCCTTGTCGAGGTTGTTCATATAGCGCGCGTAGTACCAAATGATCAGGCAGTACACGATCAATGCGCCCTGGGCTGCGACCCAAAACGAGAAAGGCCAGCCAAAAAAGCTGAACGTCAAGTCACGCGAAAAGTACAAAAGTACAAAGGTCACAAAGAACCACAAGGCCAGCAAAAGCCCAGTAATTCTTAAGTTTTTGCTCCAGTATTCCTGGTGCCTTGCGGTGAGCTGCATCTTGATCTCCTTATTGTTTAAAAAACCGACTGACAAACTTGAATTTTTAGCTACCCATTTATGGCATTTATCCTCTTGAAGGGCCGCCTAATTTCAGCCCTGTTTCCCTCTCGAGTTGGGCGGCCACTTTGGGCTCAAAACCATTTAAATGGCGCATCACCGCTAGAGCTTCCTCGGGTTGACCCATTTCCATGTGAACGCGTGCCATTTGGTACCAGGCGAAGGGGCTCATCGATTGAAGCTCAGTGTTGCGCTTGAAGGCCGCTAAGGATTCTTCAAATCGTTGCTGCCGCACCAGTACCAACCCCAAGCCATACCAGGCGCGGTCTAATTTTTCATCGATCTGAATGGCGGCTTTGAATGCCAGCTCAGCCTGCTGGCTTCGCCCTATCTCTTCAAATACAAACCCCACATTGAAATGGGCATTGGCGTTATTGGGTGTTTGAACCAGTGCGCGTTCAAAATAGCCCAAGGCCTGAATAAAACGTTTGTGACTCAGTTCTTGGTATCCAAGGCTGTTGAGCGCTAAAGAGTCTGCTGGATTGATCGCGAGAATTTCTTGGAAAATATCATGGGCTTTGGCTCGCATACCAAACACCAAAAAAGTCTTGGCCTTGAATTTCAACCACAGGCATCTGTTGCGAATGGCGGAGTTAGAGAGAGCTGAGGGAATATGGGTGTTCACTGACATGTTGCGATTCCCAATTCGAGGCACATTTCAACTTTCATTTGCACCACCACAACCCAAGCAATGATGAGCCAACTGCTCGCGGCTAGGGGGATGTGCTGGTCAAGTATTAATTTGGGGCTAATTCTGCGAGTGATCCAAAGTGCGGGTTTGGAAGCCACATCCAGCAATTGCCAGAAAACATTGCTGTCGCGATTGGGGCCAGCCAACATTCCCAGCAAGAATCGCCCAACAATGAACATGAGAGAAAGCTCAATCAGACTCTTAGCAATAACGACAGCAAGCAACATAGAACTTTCATAACCTAAATCTTCGGTACTTAAATTCTTACAAAATTACTTGTTGCTTACAAATCAGAAAAACCCCCTTTTTTTATTAGGGGTAAATTGTTTTTTGTTCGTTTATTCCGCCGCTCTCATTGGAGGAAAGACGTTTTCTAGCAAAAAAACTTCAAAAAGTTTGTGCGGTTGGGAATATTTTTAAGGACTGTCATTTAGGGAAAATACTGTGGAGTATTTCCCTTATTTTTTGGTTTGTTGATAACCAGTCTCTGTTTGCTGCAGAAAACCCAAGTTCAACTCGGTTTATTCAACCAGCACATCAAACGCCGCATTGAGCGTAGATCAATTCAGGATGTTGGGAAGACTTGCAACGTTTTTAATGCTGTCGATTCAAATTCAAAACGCACATCAGTTTTCTAAAAAATCCGCTGCCTCCAAGAGGCAGTGGATTATTGGTCTTTGCTGCTGACAAGTTGTGGCTTAAACAGGCTTAACCGCCCGACTCCAAGGCCCAGCCCCGACCCGGGCCGCGAGCCAAGGCTTCTTCGACAACGGGTAATGCGTCGTTCAACAAGGGTTTCAAGGTGAAAGGCGGGTTGACGATGAACATGCCGCTGGCGCTGAGGCCAGCGTCTTTGCTGCCTGTTTCGCGGCCAATCGCCAAGGTGGCGTGCAACCATGGTTTTTTGACTTGGCTGCACAGGCCTTTGAGCTTGCGGGGCAAATCATGGGCTTCTGGGCGAGGAATGATGGGGTACCAGACGATGTAGGTGCCGGTGGCAAAGCGCTTCAAGCTGTCTTGAATGCAATCCAGCACACGGTAGTAGTCGTTTTTGATTTCATAGCTCGGGTCAATCAGCACACAGGTGCGGCGTGAGCCGCTGCTCGACACAGGCGGCGGCAGCAAAGCCTTGAGCGACTCAAACCCATCTGCGCGCGTGACGCTGACCGTGCGACCGGCTTCCAGCTGTTGGACATTGCCCACCAATGACTTGTGGTCGGTCGGGTGGAGCTCAAACAGCTTCAAACGGTCGCGCGCCTCGTGGCGCAACAGCTTGTGAATGATGAACGGTGAGCCCGGGTAAATTTTGTGGCTGCCTTTGGCGTTGAAACTGGCCACCATCTCAAGGTAGTCGGTCAAGGCGGCAGGGCCTTTGAGGTCGAGCAGCTTGAGCACGCCTTCGGCGGCTTCGCCGCTTTTTTCGGCATAGTCGCCGTCCAGTCGGTACAGGCCAGCGCCTGCGTGGGTGTCTACGAACTGAATGCCAGCATCTTTTTGCATCAAATGCTTCAAAGTGGCAATCAAAGTGAGGTGTTTGAGGGCGTCGGCGTGGTTTCCGGCGTGAAAAGCGTGGCGATAACTGAACATGGGCCGCATGGTAACCCGCCAAACTGCCTTGTTTTGGGTCGGTTTGCGCTAAGCGCTTGATTTTGCTTATAATCTTTGGCTCTGCAGCGTTTGAGTGGTCCCGCGGCAGAGGCTTTGCAAAAAGCACTTCCCACCTAAGAGGTTCTCAACAGAAGAACGCCGACCGTGGAAAAGGACCCTGCAAACCAACTCTCCTTTTAGGATTTAACTATGTCTACTTTCAGCGCAAAACCCGCTGACGTGGTGCATGAGTGGTTTGTGATTGACGCCACCGATAAGGTGCTCGGACGAGTAGCCAGCGAAGTTGCTCTCCGTTTACGCGGCAAACACAAAGCCATTTACACACCCCACGTCGATACAGGTGATTTCATCGTCATCATCAACGCATCCAAACTCAAGGTCACGGGTACCAAGTCTTTGGACAAGGTGTACTACCGTCACTCGGGTTACCCCGGCGGTATCACTGCAACAAACTTCCGTGACATGCAAGCCAAGCACCCTGGCCGCGCATTCGAGAAGGCCGTCAAAGGCATGTTGCCTAAAGGCCCACTCGGCTACGCCATGATCAAAAAGCTCAAGGTGTATGGCGGTGCTGAGCACCCACACACTGCACAACAGCCTAAAGTGCTGGACATCTAAGGAGCTGAAATGATTGGTGAATGGAACAACGGCACCGGCCGTCGCAAATCAAGCGTCGCTCGCGTGTTTCTGAAAAAAGGCTCCGGCAAAATCACGATCAATGGTAAAGACATCGCCGCATACTTCGGCCGTCAAACCTCGATCATGATTTCCAAGCAACCCTTGATGCTGACCAACAACGGCGAAGCGTTTGACATTCAAGTCAACGTGCACGGCGGTGGTGAGTCTGGCCAAGCGGGTGCAGTGCGTCACGGCATTACCCGCGCTTTGATTGACTACGACGCAGCTTTGAAGCCCGTCTTGTCGCAAGCCGGTTACGTGACTCGCGATGCACGTGAAGTCGAACGTAAAAAGGTGGGCTTGCACTCTGCTCGCCGCCGCAAGCAGTTCAGCAAGCGTTAATCCGCTTCCTGTTTTGCCAAAAGCCGCATGGGTTCGCCTCTGCGGCTTTTTTATTGGCGCTTTTGGTGCGCGTGGATCGGGCAATGCCCATGCTGCAAACAGCGTCTCTGGCTGCGGGCTGATGCAATACCCGAGTAAAGCGATATACTTTTATGCATTGATTTAGGAGTCCTCACATGAGCGCGGTTGCAGAAAACATCCAAACAGAAATGCCATCCCCTTTCGTCTTCACCGACAGCGCAGCTGCCAAAGTGGCTGACCTGATTGCGGAAGAAGGCAACCCTGAGTTGAAGCTGCGCGTGTTCGTGCAGGGCGGCGGCTGTTCAGGTTTCCAATACGGTTTCACCTTTGATGAAATCGTGAACGAAGACGACACCACCATCCACAAAAACGGCGTGTCTTTGTTGGTTGACGCGATGAGTTATCAATATTTGGTAGGCGCTGAGATTGACTACAAAGAAGACTTGCAGGGCGCGCAGTTCGTGATCAAAAACCCCAACGCGACATCAACGTGCGGCTGCGGTTCATCGTTCTCCGCTTGATCGACAGGCCACTCAAGCTCAAGCTTTAAAAATTCCACCCAGTATGCGGGCGCCTCGAGCGCCCGTTACTTTTGGTAGGTTGCCCGGCAGGCCCAGCATGGTTTGGCGGGCGAGCCAGGCAAAGGCAGCGGCTTCGACTTGCAGAGGTGGCATGCCGCGCTCAGCAGATGACAGCACGCCCAACTTCGGCAAGCCTGCCTGCAAGCGTTGCATCAGCAGGCCATTCAATGCGCCGCCACCACACACGATGAGCTCAGAGGCGTCTGCCGCATGGCGCAGCACATCGTTCACGCACGCGCGTGCGGTGAATTCGGTGAGTGTGGCTTGTACATCGGCAGCATTGATGTGGGTATGGCCGCTGAGTTGGTGCGCCAACCACGTGGGGTGAAACAAATCGCGACCCGTGCTTTTGGGAGGGGCTTGGTGGAGATAAGGCTCGGCCAACATGGTTTGCAGCAAAGGATCAAGCACTGTGCCGCTTGCGCCCCAAGCGCCGTTGTTGTCAAACGCGTCGCCGGTGTGCACTTGGCACCAGTGGTCGAGCAGCGCGTTGCCAGGGCCGCAATCAAAACCCAGCACATCGCCATTCGCATGCAGCACGCTGAGGTTGGCAATGCCGCCAATGTTCAGGACGCCAACCGTGCGCTGTGCTTGAGCAAAAATGCCTTGGTGAAAAACGGGTACCAGAGGCGCGCCTTGGCCTCCAGCGGCGACATCGCGGCTGCGGAAATCTGCCACCACATCAATGCGGGTCAGCTCGGCCAAGAGCGCAGGGTTGTTGAGTTGCAGCGTGTAGCCCGTGCCATCAAACGCACCCGGTTGGTGACGCACGGTTTGGCCGTGGGCGCCAATGGCGCATACATCGATGGCTGAGGTGTGTGTGTCTGCCAGCAAGGCTTGCACGGTTTGGGCATACACGCGCACAAGGCCGTTGGCTGCTAACGTGGCACGATGGAGTTCGTTGTCAGACGGGGTGTTGAGTGCGAGCAGCTCTTGTTTGAGTGCGGGTGCCAAAGGCATGGCGTGGTGCGCCAACACGCGTGGCTGAGCGCCACTGAAATCTGCCAACACACCGTCAACACCGTCGAGCGAGGTGCCCGACATCAAACCAATGAAAAGCTGTTGCGTGGCTGCTGTTGCAGGCATTTATTCAGCGCGGCTCATTTGTGAGCTGGCAGCTGCGGCGAGGTCAACTTTGGCTAAGGCTGCATGTTGCTTGAACTGCTCGCGTGCAGCGGCAGACACCTCTACCGCCACGCTTTGGCGAGCCATGGTGATCGGATCTTTGTGTTGGCCGTTCACGCGGAACTCAAAGTGCAAGTGCGGGCCAGTCGCCCAGCCAGTTGAGCCAACCAAACCCAGTGTTTGGCCTTGCATGACCGATTGGCCGCGTTTGACATGGATGCGGCTCAGGTGCGCGTACACGGTGGTTTGTCCGCTGGCGTGTTTGACCATGACCACATTGCCAAAGCCGCCTTGCGAGCCAGCCACATCCACAATGCCTTGACCCACGCTGCGAACAGGTGTGCCAGCGGGTGCCGCATAGTCCACGCCCAAGTGCGCGCGCCACGTTTGCAGAATCGGGTGAAAGCGCATCTTGAAGCCGCTGGTCACGCGCGAAAAGGCGAGGGGCGATGCCAGGTAAGCACGGCGCAGACTCACGCCATCGGCGTTGAAATAGCCGCCTTGTTTGGCGTTGGTTTCTTTGAACCAAAACGCTTGGTGTGTTTTGCCGTTGTTCACAAACTCAGCCGAGATGACGCGGCCTGTGCGCAGCACTTCGCCGTCCGCTTCTAACGATTCGTAAACCACCGCAAAGCGGTCACCCTTGCGCAGGGCGCGGTGAAAGTCGATGTCGCCCGCAAAGATGTCGGCTAACTGGGTGGCCACGCTGTCAGGAATATTGGCTTCGTCGGTGGCTGCAAACAACGAGCTATGAATCGTGCCGTTGCCCATACGAGTGCTGATGGCGAGTGGCGCAGTGTCTTGGCGCTCCACAAAACCTTCGGCTTTACGTTCCATCACCCAGCGAGTGAAGGTCTCGCCATCGTCGTTGGCCCAACGCGCGGTCAGGCGTGTGAGGCGGTGTTCGGCATCGCCTTCCACGCTCACCAAGCGGCCAGCACGGCCCACAAACTGGCGAGCCGTGCCTGCGGTACGCAAATAGGCCGCGGCCTCAGGATCGCTCAAGCCAAGGCGTGACAGCAAGCTGTCGGCCGAGTCGCTGGAGCGGGTGACGTCCGAGCGAAACAGTTGCAGAGATTTCTGCGTCCACAAATTCGGCAACGACAAGGTGTTGACGCTTTCCACCACTTGGCGCAAGGGAAGTTTGGAAGCGCCGTCGTCCAAGTTGGCCACGGCAAACGCACCACCACCCAAGACTGTGAGCGTCAAAGCCACAGCCGCCAAGACCCGGCGGTGGTGTGTGTGAAGGCTATTTTGCAGGCGCGAAGCCCACAAAGAAAACGATGTCTGCAAGGGTTGATCTCCAGCAGCTGGTCGATGGCCTGGGACCCGCCCAAGACCTCAAAGTTTGGGCCTCTAAAATCAGGCCCAAACACCAAGTCGGTGAGTATACCTTTGACGGCAAAAACGCCTTATGAATCAAGCCTCTCTCAACAATCAGCCCCCTGCCCACGCCGTGACACATCCAGTCACTGACCGTGTCCTCGAATCTTTGGCTGTCACCAAGCGCGGCTGTGAAGAGCTGATACCTGAAGACGCATGGGTGAAAAAGCTCGCACGGTCAGAAGCCACAGGCCAGCCGTTGCGCATCAAGCTCGGCCTTGATCCCACAGCGCCCGACATCCACATTGGCCACACCGTTGTGCTCAACAAAATGCGCCAGTTGCAAGACTTGGGGCATCAAGTCATCTTTTTGATTGGCGACTTCACCAGCTTGATCGGCGACCCCTCGGGCCGCAACAGCACGCGTCCGCCGCTCACGCCTGAGCAAATCAAGTTGAATGCTGAGACCTACTACAAGCAAGCTTCGTTGGTGCTCGACCCTGCAAAAACCGAAATTCGCTACAACAGCGAATGGAGCATTCCGTTGGGTTCGATGGGCATGATTGAGCTCGCGTCCAAATACACCGTGGCACGCATGATGGAGCGCAACGACTTTCATGACCGTTTTCATGCCAACACGCCCATCAGCGTGCACGAGTTTTTATACCCGCTCATGCAGGGCTATGACTCGGTGGCTTTGAAGTCGGATTTGGAGCTGGGCGGGACCGATCAAAAGTTCAATTTGCTCATGGGCCGCCATTTGCAAGCCGAATACGGCCAAGAAGCGCAATGTGTTTTGACCATGCCCTTGCTCGAAGGCTTGGACGGCGTCGAGAAAATGTCCAAGTCCAAGAATAACTACATCGGCATCTGCGAAGTGCCCAACACCATGTTCGCCAAAGTGTTGTCCATTTCTGACGTGCTCATGTGGCGCTGGTACACCTTGTTGTCGTTCAAATCGATGGCCGACATCGAGGCATTGAAAAAAGAAATCGAAGGCGGTCGCAATCCAAAAGACGCCAAGGTGGCGTTGGCCAAGGAAATCACTGCACGCTTTCACGGCACTGCGGCAGCCGAAGCCGCAGAGCAAGACTTCATCAACCGCAGCAAAGGCGGCGTGCCAGATGAAATTTCAGAGGTGTCGCTCAGCGGCGCACCCCTGGGCATTAGTGCTTTGCTCAAAGCCGCAGGCTTGGCACCTTCTAGCAGCGAAGCCAACCGCTTGATCGAGGGGGGCGGTGTGCGTGTGGATTCCAGCGTGGTCAGCGACAAAGGCTTGAAGCTGGAAGTGGGCACGTTTGTGGTGCAAGTGGGCAAGCGCAAATTTGCGCGTGTGACCTTGACCGCGTGATGGCGCAAGCCCAATTGCTGCATTTAGTCAACGACGGCTTCGTAGCCATCTCCATCACGATAATCGGTGCATGACCGACACAAAAAATACCGCCACAGCCTTTGCCTCACTGAGCCTCGCGGCCTCTTCTCTCGATAACCTGACGCAGCTGGGCTACACCCAGATGACCC
>JAIXRH010000007.1 GCA_027485285.1 Comamonadaceae bacterium
TTACCCAGACTGCCTTGCCAAGACCACGTGTCAACTTCCAAAACAGCGCCCGAATTGACATTCAAAGGGATGGTGATGTCGGTTTGGTAGATCTGGCCCGCAGGGCTGATCTTCAAGGTACCCGCGTTCAGGGTGGTGCTACCTCTGTAGTCACTCAACCCACTGAGTGTCAAAGTACCTGCCCCTGCTTTGGTCAACGACCCCGTCCCCATGATTGCGCCAGTGATGGATCCGGCGGCACTGTTCGTGATGCTGAGGTTGGTTGTTGTATTGATGGCGCTTGCCGTCAAACTACTGCTGTTTACTGTCAAAGATGAAAGAGTTTTACTTGAACCGACCGCACCGTTGAGTGTGACCGCGCCAGCGCCCGAGTTAATCGTGAGTGCACTTGGGGTGGCATTCGTTTCTTTAACGTAGTAATTGAGGTTGGTAACCGTTTTGGGCAAATCATTCCATTGACCAATGTTTCCGACGAGTTGTAAGACTGACTCGCCCTCGCCAGCACCACCGTTAGGTTCGCCGCTGTTCCAATTTGAAAAGTAGCCACTGACGGTTGAACCACCTTGATAGAAAAAGATCAAACCATTGCCACTGTCTTTGAAGCCTTCAGGACCAGTGATCCACCTCCAAGCTGAGTTTGTCCCGAGTCCCTCAACACGACGAGCGCCCAGCCATGCGGGGGTGTAACTCACCGCCTGGCTGGCGATTGCGTTTTCTAGTCTCGTGGTGATGGTTGCTAAATAGGTGTCACCGGTATTTGCACCTGTGCCTGATGCTGCAGCAGTTTTTGCGGCAGTCCAGTCAGACGTCAAAGCCACGCCAAGATACTGGTTTGCTGAGTCAATGCTGCCGTTAAATAAAACAGGACCGCCTGAAGTACTGACGGCAAGACCACCGAGGTTACCGATTAGCGTCTGCCCATAGACGGACAAATTACCTCCGTTCGTTGCCCATGTCACGCCAGTTGAGCCGTTGACATAAACATCGCCCCCGACTTGTGTAGTCACCCCACCAAAGTTAATCGTGCTGCCGTCACCAAAAGCAATATTGCCACCGTTAGAGCTGAGGTTGCTGTTGATGATGACAACACCAGCCCCATTTTTGTCCGAGTCTGCAAGCAGATTGATATTCAACTTATTGGAAGTACTTGAGACGCTGGAACTGACAACCACATTGTTTTTTGCGCTCAATGTCAGGCTGGCATCAGCACCCATGGACTTGCTGATGGCAGCATTGACCTGAAGATCACATATGTTGACTCCTGTAGCGGTACAACTTAATGCACTCGTATTACCCAGTGTTACAGCGCCATTAAGTACTAAGTTACCGACAGAGGAAAGCGTAATGCCAACAGTGACCGACAAACCCGAAGCGTTAACGGTGAGGGCTTGGGCGTTTTTCAAACTCAGCGAGCTGATGTTGCTGGCTTCAAGGTTGTTGATGTAGTTGTCTGCTGTAGTCAGTGTGACGGCAGGTTTGCTGATTCCGCCATCGGAAGAACCCAAAATTAAAGTGTTGGCGTAAATGGCACCTGTTGTCGTTGGTCCAGATTGAGAGATGGTCGTCCCTGCCAAAAGCTCCAAACTACCGTTGGGCAAATTGATCCTGGCGGAGTAGATATTGATCGATGAACCCGCTTGCATCGTCAGTTTGTTGCTAGTGGTCGAATTGATGTAATAGTTCGGGTAACCCGCAAGTTCCCAACCACTTGCATCAATGGCACCAGACGCGATGATTTTGACGTTGCCGTTGCCAAGTGCGGTATTGATGGTGCCTGCGAGAACAACCGTGGTGCCATTGGAATAGCCAGCGCCCCTCGTGTCGACACCGCCTACAGCCAAAATTGGGGCACTGCTATTGGCTGCTTGTGCGGTGTATGTGGTGGTTCCTGAGGTGGAATAGTTGTAACCAGACCAAGAGCCGTCACGAATCCACAAGTTATCGGGGTCAAGCAGCCACTCACCAGCGAGTCCGTTGGGTGCTTGGGTTGACACAAATACCTTGTCGCCCAACTGCAGCCATTTGCCCGAGGTTTCAACCCACCCACCGTTACCGCCATTCATGCCACCTTTGGCATAAATGCTGCCATTGACCGCAGTGACCGAGTTGGCGTTATGAACATCACTCCACAACACCACCTCGCCCCCATCCCCGTTGTCGGTGGCACTGGCGTCAATGCGGCTGTCGGCGCTCATGGCGACGGTGGTGGCCTGGCGCAGTGGGCCGCTGCCTTGCCAACCGCCGCCTATCCACACGGTGCCGCCTTTTGTGGCGCCTGTGGCTTCGATCAAGGTGCCTGACTCAAGGGTGATGTCGTCGCCCTCCACCGCCACGCGGCCCGCTTGGGCGCGGGCGCTGTTGGCGCGCAGCACGGTGTGGGTGCTCAGCAGCACCGCGCCCTTCACTGGCGCTTGGGCAGGATTGTCAGAAGGTGTGGGCACGCCATCGGCCTGAATGTGGATGCGTCCCGCCCCGCCCTCGCCCGAGGCGTCCAGCACGGCGGTGGTCAGGTCCACACGGCGCGTGGCTTGCAGGTGGATGCTGCCGCCCAAGGCTTTGGCCACGATGTGCGTGGGGTCGCTCACCACGCCATTGGCAAAAAGGCGGCCACTGACCGACATGGCCTGTGCCGCTGCAATGTCAATCGTGCCTGCTTGCGTGGCAATGGCCGACACATCTAACAACCCCGCGCTGGTTTGGGTGAAGGTCACAGCCTGAATGCTGATGCGGCCATTTTCTGCCGCCAAATTGCCGCTGTCGGGGAAAGAAGTTGCCGCTAAGTTAGTGGCCAGTAAGTTGTTAGCCGTTATCGCGCCGCTGTTTTGAACATCAGGCGCTTGCAAGCTGATGGAGCCAGCGGGCCCCGCGTTCAGGCCAGCGGAGGCGTCGGCTTTGATGGCTCCGCTGTTGAAGATGCTGCTGCTGGCCTCTAACACAATGCGGCCTGCGCGGCGTACCAAGCCCGAGGCTTCCAGGGTGCCGCTGTTGTTGACCACGCCGCTTTGCAAGCGGCTGGCCGCTTGGGCCGACAAAATGATCAGGCCGCCCGGTGCGCGGATGGCGTTTTTGTTTTCCACCAAAGTGTTGATGCTGGCCGCCGTCACGATGACGCGGCTCAGCGCCCCGCCACCGTCAAACTTCAACTCAAAGGATTCGCCCGCCGCCATGGCCACGGCGCCCAGGTTGGCCACGATGACGCCTTGGTTACGCACCTCGGGCGCGAGCAAGGCGATGTAGCCGCCCAGCGCGGCGCGCAGCTCGCCATCGTTTTGTACTTTGCCCGTGGCGCCATGGCGGGTGAGTTTGAGCTGCCCATCCATGAAGTCTTTGTTGGTGGTGTTGTGCGTGGTGGCGACCAAGCCGCCCACATCGACGCTGGAGGACTTGCCAAAGTACACACCCTCAGGGTTAACCAGAACCACCGCGCCCGGTGCCGTGATGCGCCCCAAGATCTGGCTGGGCTGGGTGTCGGCCACACGGTTGAGCGTGGACGACTGAGCGTTGGGCTGCTGAAAGTTGACCGTGGCGTCTTTGCCCACGTTGAAGGTGTTCCAGTCCACCACCGCGCGTTGGCTGGTTTGGTTGATCTGGAGCGTGCTGCCAGATTGGCTGATGGTGGCTTGGCCCGCGTTCACCTGCCCGCCGGTGGGCAGCTGGGTGGCGGCAACAGCCGGCGGCGTGGTGACTGGGCCAGTGGTTTGGGCCAACACAGGCGCTGAAAACAGCCCAACCGCCCCCAGAAGCCAAGCACACGCACCCGTGCCCAGACGCTTGAGCGCGTCTGCATCAAAGGGGCGTGTGTGAACCGTGCGTGACATAGCCATTCAGTATCGGAACGACCATGTTCTTCTTTAGCAAATTTGTGACAAAAATGTCAGAAAGGCAACGTGAGTTGCAGCCAATAGCGGTTGCGGTCGCGCGTGCCGTCTTGGTCGTTGCCAGTTTGCGTGGGGTTGGGGTTTTGGCCGCTTTTACGCGCCCAAGTGGCTTTGATGCTCACGCCGTCGTTGGTGGTGTAGCCCAGGCTGGCGCCAAAACCTTTGTAAGTGTTTCGGTTGTTGGTGGGTCCACCAGGAAAGTTGGGGTCGTGCTGTATCCAAACTTGGCCCCAGTCATAAAAGGTAGACAGGTTGATGCCGCTTTCTAGCTGATGCCGTAACTCAAACTGTAAGAGTTGCCCGTCCGAGCCAGAACCCTCGCCCGTGGGATAGGCGCGCACACCGTTCATGCCGCCCAGCTGCATTTTTTCTGAGGTGTCTAGGTTTTTGTCGGCCAGCTGGCCGGTGAAAGACACAAAGGCCGAGGTTTGGGTGCTGAGGGCTTGTTGCCAGGTGCCGTTCAGGCGGATTTTGTTGAAAGCGCCAGCGGTTTGCGGGCCATTGAGGTCGGTTTGTTGGCTGAGCGAGCCGTCTAGGTTGATGTAGCCGTTGGTCAGCTGCGCTGAGTAAGTGCCCGTGCCGCCCCCTGGGCTGAGGTCGCGGTAAAAGCCCGCCACTTGCGCGGACATGACTTGGGCTTTGTAGTCGGACATCACCAGGCCTTGGGCAGATGTGTTTTGAAACTGTTTGGCATCGGCTGCCAAGGTCACTGTGGCGCTGCGGTCATCCGCACGCAGCAGCGGGTAAATCCATTCCATGCCCTTGGTCAGAGCCCGGCCCACGGCGCCGACCATGCCCTGCTCGCCCACCACCACTTCGTAGTTCATGATCGATGTGTTCAGGCCCATGCGCCAGCCATCAAAGCCCACGGGCAGGCTGTAGGCCAGGCGGGCGTAGTCGCTGCCACGGGTGTGCACGGCCACCACGTTCAGCAGATCAGCCAAATCGTTGGGGTTAAACCAGGTCACGCTGGCCATGACCCGCATAAAGCCGGTGGAGCGCGAGCCCGCGTTGTCCACGGTCAGCTCGGCTTGGCGGGTGCGGCCTTGGTACATCTTGAGCAGCAGTTCGGTCTCGCCCGCCTCGCGGCCTTGGCGCAACGAGCCCTGAACGCTCATGCCCGGCAGGTCGTTGGCCAGGGCCAAAGCGCGGTCCAGCGACTTGGTGTTCAAAGGCGCGCCCGTTTTTTGCTGAGCCTCAATGATGGCCTCCACGTGGGCTTGGGTGTTGGGCAGGTCGGCCAGCTCTTGCTCGATTTCGACTTTGGAGAACACAGATTCGATCACCTCGACCGTCAAAACCCCGTCAGTCAGGTCTTGCGGCGGCAAAATGGCACGGGCCAGATAGTTGTTTTTGCGGTAGTACTGCTCCACCACCATGCCGATTTCAAGCATTTGCTCGTAGGTCATGGGGGTGTTGAGGAAGGGCTCGACCATGCCCCTGAGCTCCATGTCGCCCAAAATGGTGACGCCTGTGAACTTGATGTTTTTGAGGGTCATGAGCGCTTTGGCGGCCTCTTCGACCTCTTGCTGCTCAAGCATTTTCTCCATGGCGGCGTCCACCATGGTTTTGGGTTCAGCCTTGTTTGGCGCGGGTTTGGCGATGGTTTGGCCTGTGATGGCCTCGACCCATCGGGTGACGGGCAGGTCGGTTTTGTCCTCAATCGCGCGCAGCACCGTGCCTGTGGTTTTTGGCATCACAGGGTCGTAGACATCCCACGACCAGGCCAAAAGGCACAGGAAGGCAATCGCAGCAATGATTCGCGACCGAGTTAACTTCACAAAACGAGTAGAAATACAACCATAGGGGATGTATCAATGCAAGTTTCATGCCTTGCCGCTTAATTGACGGGTTTTCTGGGCGATTTGAGAACTATCGCACGCCAGTTGTCCAGGCGACGAGCGCTTGGGGATGCAAATCAGTTCATTGGCCTGGTTTACTTGGGGGAATACTTTCAATGACTTGCAGGGTGAGTTCCAC
Organism: Comamonadaceae bacterium; assembly: GCA_027485285.1. Lineage (GTDB taxonomy): Bacteria > Pseudomonadota > Gammaproteobacteria > Burkholderiales > Burkholderiaceae_C > Limnohabitans. The sequence goes on from JAIXRH010000007.1 coordinate 5,859, forward strand.
ACCAGTGAGCGTCTGGCGCGGAATGTAGGCCTGCACCAGCCAGCCGGCTTGGCGATAGGCTTCAGACACGGCATGCATGAGCTGCTGCAAATCTTGCTGTTTCAACGGCCGATTGGCAAAAGGCAAGGCCACCGCCTGCAGCTGACCCGCGGTCAACAGCTGGTTGCCGTTGAATTTAAAGCGCTGCGCGGTGACCACGGTGGTGTCGTTCAACACCATCTCGGGTGGCAACGAGGCCCGCTGTGGCTGGATTTGCTGCTGCTGGCTTTGCTTGAACATTTGCTCGCTTTGGCGCATCAACGCGCCCGCATCCGGCATGGTTTGCGCCCCCGCGCTGGCACCCAAAAGCAAGGCCGAGGCGGCTAAGGTGTAGGGGGTGAGATGCATACATACTCCAATAAATCGAGCTTTTCAGACAACCCAAGCATAGCGTGGGCTGGTGTTTTTTCCTACACAACGCACAACGCCCCGCCGATTAAGCCTGTTGCAGCGGCTAATCCGCCAATGCTTTTTTCTTAAATACTTCGGGCAAGTTGCATTCGGTCAGTTCCGCCTCTAACTGGCCATCACCCACGATGAACTCGCCGCGTTTGGCGTAGTTCTCTTTGAGACGCTTGCTGTAGACCTCCGACACGGTGGCGACGTTGCGCTGCACGGTTTTCATGGTGTCTTTGCTTTTGAGGCCGCGTTTTTTGTCGGTGTCGCGCTCATTGGCTTCGGACAAAACCATGTAGTGCTGGGCCAAGGCCTCAAAATCCTGCGCTCCTTTTTTCTCTCCCTTGCGCTGCAAAAGTGCCGAAACATTCAGCTGCAGAGCGGCGCAGCGGTTGTAAAGGTAGGACAGACGCGTGGGATCGCGGTAGTTTTTGTACTGGGTGCGAACCTCGTCAAACGTGGACAGCTGAGCCGCCTGAGTCAGCGGCAAAAACGCCAGGAATGACACCACAAGCAAAATTGAACTTTTCATATTTGTAAGCACTACTGTCAATATTCTGTTGGCACAGATTATGCATGTTAGTCGTCAAATCTTTGACTTTAGGAGAACGACATGACAAACCATCACTTATCAGGTGCCCACCTCACCAGCTTCACCTTGGGCGAACTCACGCAAGCAGCAGACATGCTGCAAGCCGCGGGTCAAGACCAAGAAGCGATTGAGTTGTACCGTCAGTGGCTGAAGTACGGTAAAGACGAGTGCAAACATGTGGCGTGGTTCAACTACGGCTGGTTGCTTCAAAAGCAAAACAAGTTTGACGAAGCCGCCAGCGCCTACAACGAGCTGACCGACAACTACGCCAGCTATTTGTCTGGCAACAACGCAATGGCTTAACCGCCTCACACCTAAACAAGATTCAACTGTCAGGACCTAGCGAAAGCTAGGCCCTGCTTTTATGCGTTCTTTTTTTTATTGATTTTATTATTTACATAAGATTAATCGTATTTTTATCAGAAACGACAAATTAAATGTAAGTTGACAAATAAAAAAGGACTTAGATCGCTCTAAGTCCTTTTTAGGTGTTTTTGGTGGGACCAGCGGGGGTCGAACCCACGACAAACGGATTAAAAGTCCGCTGCTCTACCAACTGAGCTATGGTCCCATCACGTAGGGTATTTGACGTGTGTCTCGCACCCTGCGAAGCCTGCAAGTATAACGCATTTTTTACAAGCTTGGCAATGGCCGCGAAGAAATTTGGTCCATCACCCAGCCTGCTGCGCACTGCCCAAACGTGGCTGTGACGCTCACCACCGAGCCATAACCGCTGCAGTTCAACGAGCCATCGCCTTGCCCGTGGTGAGGGATGTCGCAGCTTGCATCTGGAGGCGCGACAGCCTCGCGGCTGAACACACAGGCAACGCCTATTTTTTTGCCCTCACGGGGTGCGCCGTGCGCGCGGCGCAGGTTGTAGCGCAGCTTGGCTAAGAGCGGGTCGTGGCTGGTCTGGCACAAGTCGTCAATGTCTACTTGATGGGCTTGTCGCTTGCCACCAGCGGCGCCCACAGTGATGAAAACCACGCGTTGCTGCAAGGCCCACGCAGCCATGGCGGTTTTGGCTTTGATTTGGTCACACGCATCGATGACCGCATCCACATCTGAGCCGTTCAAAAGACTGGGCCAGTTGCTGGGCTCGACAAAGTCTTCGATGCAGGTCACCACGCAGTCGGGGTTGATGTGGGCAATGCGCTGGCGCATGGCTTCAACTTTGGCCATGCCCACGGTGTCATCGAGCGCATGGATTTGTCGGTTGATGTTGGACTCTGACACGTGGTCGAGGTCAATCAGGGTCAATTGCCCTACCCCGCTGCGCGCCAAGGCCTCCACGGTCCACGAGCCCACACCGCCCACGCCCGCCACCACCACATGGGCAGCGCGTATGCGGGCCGCGCCGCTGACGCCGTACAAACGTTCTAGACCGCCAAATCGGCGCTCGGTCACTGAAGCGGCTGGCAAGCCAACTTCAAGCACAAGCGGTGCGCTCCTGGCGTGCGGCCTGCTGGCGCAGTGCCACCACCGCGCCCAACACAATGGCGACCACGGCCACGCAAGCGTTGAGGCTCAAAGTCGAGATGCCGCTCAGGCCTTGGCCAAAAGTGCAGCCCATGGCGGTCACGCCGCCCACGCCCATCAACACGCTGCCGATCAGGTGTTGGCCCAAATCGCGGGGGTTGGCAAAACCTTCCCAGCGAAAGCTCTTGCTTTGCAGGGCCGAGGCGGCGGAGCCCAACACGACGCCCGCCACGGCCGCAATGCCCGCGCTCAGCACTTTGGACGCGTCGCTGTAAAACATCAGCCAGTCCAAGGTGTAGGCCACGGGAGCCACAAAGTTCAGGGCCTCCATGCGGCCTGAGTTGGTGGCCAGGTACACGGCCTCTAAAGTTTCGGGGTGTTCTGGCACAAAGCCCATATGCCCGCTAACCCACCACATGGCCACCACCAAACCGCCCACGCCCACGCCTGCCAGTAGGCTGTCGAAGGTCCAAAAGTCTTTGTGACGCAGCACCAACAGCAGCAGCACCACGCCCAAGATGTAGCCCAACTGAGGAACACCCAAGGCGTTGAGGCTGGCACCCGAAGGCAGGTCGATCAAAACGGTATCCACTGTGCTGACACGCAGCACCGCGGTGATGCCTTTGAGCGTGGCAAAGGCGCTGACGCCCATCACCACCATCACCACCACCGATTTGAGGTTGCCGCCACCGATGCGCACCAGGGTTTTGTTGCCGCAACCGGACGCGATGACCATGCCGTAGCCAAACATCACGCCGCCCACCAAGTTGGACAGCCACATCAAACGGGTGCTGGCGTACAAGGTTTTGCTGGGGTCAATGAGCCCAAGGTCAGACAAAGCCGCAAAGCCCACCATGGCCAGGCCAATGGCAAAAATCCATTGACGGGCGCGCGTCCAGCTGCCCATGTGCACCACATCTGCAATGGCGCCCATGGTGCAAAAGTGGGTGCGTTGGCTGATCGCCCCCAACAGCAAGCCGCCTAAAAAAAAGGCCCCGAGGACCTGTTGGGTGAGCGTGGCTAATTCCGTCATTTGAGTTTGGCCAAGCGTTCAGAGGCAGCCACCGCAGCCTCAGTTTGGGGATACGTTTTGGCCACTTCGGCCAGGGTTTTGCGGGCGGCCTTGAGGTCTTTGAGCTCCAGCTGACAGTTGGCCACCGAGAGCATGGACTCTGGTGCGCGCGCATGTTGCGGTGCTTTGGCCAACAAGGCGTTGAAGTGGCCAATGGCAATGGCGTAGGCGCGGTTGGCGTATTGGGCATTGCCTAGCCAAAACAGCGAAGGCACCACATACCCGCTGCTGGGGTAGCGTTTGACGAACTCCGTGAAAGAGGCAGCAGCGCCCACAAAATCGCCTTTGCGAAAGGCGGACAAGGCCTCTTCATAGGCTTTGGTTTCGGCGGGGTCGGCCATGAACTCCACACCATCGACTTTGACGGCCGTGGGCTCAAACTTTTTCAGGCGCTCCTCCACACCTTGCGACTGTTCTTTGGCACGACGAAGCTCTTGGCTTAACTCTTGACTGAGCACTTCTTTTTCACCACGCAAGCGGGCGGTTTCACCACGCAAGGCTTCAAGCTGGTTTTGTTGCTCCAGCAAAGACCGCTGGACGTTTTGAATTTCTTCGGCTTGGCGCTCCATGCGCTGGCGCAAATCCAAAATGGCCCGACGTGCATCGGTGTCCTCAAACAAGGCAGCTTGCGCGCTCACGTTCAGCAACACACCTGCAGCCAGGGCCACAGCGCGGATGACAAAAGAAGGCTGGCGTGTCATTGGTAGTTCAGCGCCGCACGACGGTTTTGTGTGTAGGCCGACTCGTCAGAGCCTTGGGCCACTGGCTTTTCTTTGCCAAAGCTGACCGCTTCCATTTGACTTTCGGGAACGCCCAAGGCGGTCAAAGCACGGCGCACGGCGTCAGAGCGCTTTTGTCCGAGCGCCAAGTTGTATTCGCTGCCACCGCGCTCGTCGGTGTGACCCTCTAAGTTCACGCGGCGGTTGCGGTCCGCACGCAGGTAGCGGGCGTGTGCGTCCAGCACGGCTTGGTATTCAGACTTGACGGTGTAGCTGTCCAGCTCAAAGTAAATGATGTGCTCCACGCCAACGGGGCCCACCTTGATGCCTTGCATGGCACCGAGGTTGCGAGAGTTCATGGCGATCGCAGTGCTTGGGACGTTGGACATGGCGCTGGCGTTGTTGCTGCCAGCGCGGTCTTCCACTTGCACATCATCAAGCTTGACGCCAGAGGCGCAACCGGACAGAACAGCGGCAATGGAGAGGAGTAACAGGAGTTTTTTCATAAGAACACTTTAAAAGAAGAAAAGAAATTAGGGTTGCACTTTGATGAACGGGCCCCAATGAGGCTCGCGCAAATCACCGGTTTGGCTAGACAAACGGGCTTTGATGCGGCCGTCCAAGGTGGTGATCATCAAGGCCTCGCGGCCATCTTGTTGCGTGGCATAAGAAATGAGGCGGCTGTTGGGCGCAAAGCTCGGGCGCTCGTCGCGGCTGGAGTCGGTGATGGCAGCCACGTTGCCACTGGCAAGGTCCATCACATGCAGCTTGAACGCCCCCCCAACGCGAGAGATGAAGGCCAGCCATCGGCCATCGGGGCTGAGAGCAGGCGAAATGTTGTAGGTGCCGTTGAAGGTCACCCGGTTGGCGGGGCCGCCCATGGCGGGCATGCGGTAAATCTGGGGCGCACCGCCGCGGTCGCTGACAAAGTAAATGGCCGTGCCATCGGGCGAGAACACAGGCTCGGTGTCGATGCCCGACGACTGGGTCAAACGGCGGGGCTCACCGCCGTTGGCGTCAATCACAAACAGCTGCGAGCCGCCATCGCGGCTCAGCGTCACCGCCAAGCTGCGGCCATCGGGCGACCAGGTGGGGGAGCTGTTAGAGCCACGGAAGTTGGCCACCACGCGGCGCTTGCCCGTGGACACGTCGTGCACATACACCACAGGCTTGCGGGATTCAAACGACACATAGGCCAGCTGACCGCCAGAGGGCGACCAGCTCGGTGAAATGATGGGCTCAGGGCTGGCCAAGGCTGACTGCGCGTTTTCGCCGTCAGAGTCTGCCACCCACAGGTTGTAGCGGGCACCCGCCTTGGTGACGTAGGCAATGCGGGTGGAAAACACACCTTTGTCACCGGTGAGTTTTTCGTACACAAAGTCAGAAATACGGTGCGAGGCCAGGCGCAGATCGCCCGTGACCACGGTGTAGCTCATGGCACCCAGGTCTTGGGCGCGCACCACATCCCACAAGCGCACGCGCACGTCGTAGCGGCCGTCAGCCATGCGGCTGATGCTGCCAGTCAACAGCGCGTCTGCGCCCTTTTGGCGCATGGCACTGATGTCGGGGCGCTGGGTCTCATCCACCACCACGCCCGCGCTGACGCCACGAAACTGGCCGCTGCGCTCGAGGTCGGCCTGCACGATGGTGGCAATCTTTTGGGGTGACGCCTCTTCACCGCGCAAGGGGGCAAAGGCAATCGGCACTTGGGTCAGGCCCACACCCGACACTTCCACACGAAACTGCGCCCAAGAAGGCAAGGCCAACAAACCCGCGGTCAAAAACCCAAGTAAGAAGCGCAAAAACTGACGTGTCATGGTGTGATGGAGAGCCGAAGAATACGGGTGATTTTAGTAGCGAACCAGTGGCGATAATGGCCCTTATTGCGATTCTTGCCACTCTCCTCATTTATGACCACCACCACCCCATCCGCGCCGTCTGATTCCTTGATTCAAAGGCTCAAACGCGTGGCCCCGTGGTTTGCGGGCCAACCAGCGGCCTTGGCCTTGGGGATTGTGGGCATTTTTGTGGGGGCCGCCACCGAGCCTGCCATTCCTGCGCTGATGAAGCCGCTGCTGGACAACGGCTTTGACCGCGGCACTTTAGAGCTGTGGATGATTCCTGTGGTCTTGCTGCTGTTGTTTGGTGTGCGCGGCTTGGCGGGCTTTGTGGCCGCCTACTGTTTGGCCCGCGTCTCCAACAGCGCCATGGAGAAGTTGCGCCAACGCTTGTTTGAAAAGCTGCTGAGCGCAGACCCCAAGCTGTTCAGCGACAAACACACCAGTGGCTTGACCAACACCATGGTGTACGAAGTCAACAACGGTGCGTCTGTGTTGGTGTCCACCCTGCTGGCGTTTGCCAAAGACTTGGTCACTGTGTTCGCCTTGCTGGGCTATTTGTTGGTGCTCAACTGGAAACTCACCCTGATTGTGTTTGCCATCTTCCCGCCCATTGCGTGGGTGGTCAAAACCCTGTCTCGCCGCCTCGACAACCTGACCCGAGCCAGCCAAGACGCCACCGACGAGCTGGCCTATGTGGTGGAAGAAAACGTGCTGGCCTACCGCATGGTGCGTTTGCACAATGCGCAAGGCAGCCAAACGCAAAAATTTGCCAAATCTAACCTCAAGCTGCGCCAATTGGCCCTCAAAGCCGTGGTGGCCAACTCGGTCATGACCCCGCTGATTCAAATGCTGGCTGCGCTGGCCTTGTCCGCCGTCATCATGATGGCCCTCTACCAAAGCTCGGGCTTGGGCGCCTCGCAAAACGTGACGGTGGGCAGCTTTGCCGCCTTCATCACCGCCATGTTGATGCTGATTTCGCCCATCAAGCATCTGTCTGAAGTGGCGGGCACGCTCACACGCGGCGTCACCTCGCTCGAGCGCGGCCTCAACCTGCTGGACCTCGTGGCCGATGAAACCCAAGGCAAGCACAGCGTGGCGCATGCCTTGGGCGAAATTTGTTTTGACCACGTCACCCTGCAATACCCTTCTGCGTCCTCCCCCGCCTTAAACGGCGTGAGCCTGACCATCCAGCCCGGGCAAACTGTGGCGCTGGTCGGGCCGTCGGGCTCGGGCAAAACCACCTTGGCCAACTTGCTGCCGCGCTTTCTGGAACCCACGTCGGGCCAAGTTCGCTTGGACGGTGTGCCGCTGAAAGACTGGTCACTGCTCAGCCTGCGCAGCCAAGTGGCCTATGTGAGCCAAGACGTGGTGATGTTCAACGACACGGTGGCGCAAAACATCGCCTTGGGCCACGCCGTGGACACCGCCCGCGTGTGGAGCGCCCTAGAAGCCGCCAACTTGGGCGACTTTGTGCGCAGCCTACCCAACCAAGAAAACACCAGGGTCGGCCACAACGCCACACAGCTCTCAGGCGGCCAGCGCCAACGTTTGGCCATCGCCCGCGCCATCTACAAAGACGCGCCCATTCTCATCTTGGACGAAGCCACCTCAGCCTTGGACACGACCTCTGAACAAGCCGTCAAAGATGCGCTGCAGGTGTTGATGCAAGGCCGCACGTCGCTGGTCATCGCCCACCGTTTGTCCACCATTGAGCACGCCGACCTGATTGTGGTCATGCAAACGGGCGGCATTGTGGAAACCGGCACACACAGCGAACTCATGGCCAAAGACGGCGCTTATGCGGCGTTGTACAAAGTGGCCGCACAAAGCACAGACAACCATTTTCCTGAAGCAGCCCCTCTATGAGCCAAGCATCCATCAGCGGTTTCACCTTCATTCGCAATGGCGTGGAGCTGGGCTTCCCGTTTGAAGCCTCCATTCGCTCACTCTTGCCCTTGGTCGACGAGTTTGTGGTGGTCGTGGGCCAAAGCAACGACGACACCTTGGCGCGCATTCACGCCATCGGCTCAGCCAAAATTCGCGTGATCGAGACCATCTGGAACGAACGCATGGCCGACCGCGGCTTTGTGTATGCCCAGCAAAAAATGATCGCGCAATACGCCTGCACTGGCGACTGGGCGTTCTACCTGGAAGGCGACGAGCTGGTGCACCAAGCAGAGCTGGCCAACATCCGCGCCAGCGTCGACCAACACCACGCCAACCCCGAGGTGGAAGCCTTGGTGTTTGACTACTTTCACTTTTACGGCACGCCTGACTTTGTGGCCAACAGCCCCGCGTGGTACCGCCGCGAATGCCGCCTGATTCGCAACACCATCCGCTCGTACGCGCCCGATGGCCAGTATTGGCTGATCACGGCCAACCACAAACAAGGCCGCAACCCGCAGGCAGCGCTGGCCAATGCGCACATCTACCACTACGGCTGGGTGCGCAGCAACGAGGCCATGCAAAAGAAGATGGAACAAGTGAGCAAGTTTTGGTCACACGGCGCACCCACCATTCGCTACAGCCAGTTTGATGCGCAGGTGTTGCAGCCGTTCACGGGCACGCATCCAGAGTTGATCAAGCCTTGGCTTGAGAGCTCCGCTGAAAAGAGCTTCACCATCGACCCCGATTACAAGCTGAGCAAGCGCGAGCAGCGTCACCGTTGGTTGATGAAGCTTGAGAAGGCGTTTGGGTTGGACTTCAGCCGCAAGCACTTCAAGCTGGTGGCTTGAGTTTCTGTTTTTAAGTCACGGCTCTCGCACGCCTACGCCGCTGCCAGCACCTGGCACCCCAAGCTCTGGGCGCTCTCAGCCAACGACGTGAAATTCACCCAACACACAAGCGTCAGAGCAACACAATGTCGTACTGCTCTTGCGACATCGCCCCTTCAGCCTGCAACGAAATAGGCTTGCCAATGAAGTCACTCAAGCCCGCCAAATGTTGGCTTTCTTCATCCAGCAACACATCAATCACATCAGGCGACGCAATCACACGGAACTCGCGTGGGTTGAACTGACGGGCCTCGCGCAAGATCTCGCGCAAGATGTCATACGTCACGGTGCGTGCGGTTTTCACGCTGCCTTTGCCATCACACACAGGGCATGGCTCGCACAGCATGTGGGCCAGCGACTCGCGGGTGCGCTTGCGCGTCATTTCAACCAAGCCCAACGCCGAATAGCCACTCACCATGGTCTTCACGCGGTCACGGGCCAATTGTTTGCGGAACTCGGCCAACACCGCCTCGCGGTGGTCTTCACGCGTCATGTCGATGAAGTCGGCAATCACGATGCCGCCTAGGTTGCGCAGGCGAAGCTGGCGGGCAATCGCGCCTGCGGCTTCGAGGTTGGTTTTGAAAATGGTTTCGTCAAAGTTACGCGCACCCACAAAGCCGCCCGTGTTCACGTCCACCGTGGTCAAGGCCTCGGTTTGGTCCACGATCAGGTAACCGCCAGACTTCAAGTCCACGCGGCGACCCAAGGCCTTGCCCACTTCTTCATCGATGTTGAAGAGGTCAAAAATTGGGCGCTCACCTTTGTAGAGCTGCAGCTTGTCCACCGCGCTGGGCATGAACTCTTGACCGAAAGTTTGCAGCTGTTGATGCTGCTCAGACGAATCGATGCGAATGGTGTGTGTGGTCTCGCTCACCAAGTCACGCAACACGCGTTGCAGCAGGCTCAGGTCTTGGTGCAAGAGTGATTTAGGGGGCAAACGGGTGGACGCTTCTTTGATGCGTGCCCATGTTTTGCGCAAATAGGCAATGTCTTCGCCCAGTTCGGCATCACTGGCGTCTTCGCCGTTGGTGCGCAGAATGAAGCCACCGCTTTGGTTGCCTGTTTTGCCGTCTTGCGCGGCGGCTTCGGCCAAGGCCAGCAAGCGTCGGCGCAAAGCCTCGCGTTGCTCCAACGGGATTTTTTGCGACACGCCTATGTGCTGGTCTTGCGGCAAGAACACCAGCAAGCGTCCTGCAATGCTGATTTGCGAGGACAAGCGTGCACCTTTGGTGCCAATCGGGTCTTTGATGACCTGCACCAACAGCGACTGGCCTTCAAACACTTGCTTCTCAATCGGCACGACCGGCGCTGGCTCGCCCTTGTCATCGGCATGACGCGCCGCGACGCTGCTCATCAAATCGGCGACATGCAAAAACGCGGCACGGTCAAGGCCAATGTCGATGAAAGCCGACTGCATGCCCGGCAACACACGCGCCACTTTGCCCAAGTACACATTGCCCACCAAACCACGCTCAAGCGTGCGCTCGACGTGCAGCTCTTGCACCGCGCCGCTCTCCACCACCGCGACGCGGGTTTCTTGGGGTGACCAATTGATGAGGATGTCTTGTTGCATGAGAAGGTCCGCCAGTGAAAGGAAGTTAGACCTTGAATCCAAACGCGCGCAACAGCTGCGCGGTTTCAAACATGGGCAGCCCCATGATGCCAGAGTAGCTGCCGCTGATGTGCTCAATATACGCCGCCGCCGTGCCCTGCACCGCATACGCACCAGCTTTGCCCATGGGCTCGCCACTGGCCACGTAGCTTTGAATTTGTGTGCGGGTCAACGGTGCGAAACGCACCTTGGACACGCTCAGTGCTTGCTCGGTTTTGAGAGGCTTGCCCGCTTGAGACAGCGTCCCCACGGCCACGGAGGTCAAAACGCGGTGTGTTTGACCACTCAAGGAGCCGAGGATACGGGCGGCATGCTTGGCGTCATCTGGCTTGCCCAAAATGGTTGTGCCCAAGGCCACCGTGGTGTCGCTGCAAAGCACGGGCGCGAATGGCAAGCCACGGCGCTGCATGCGATCCAGTGCGGCCGCCAGCTTCAGCGAGGTCACGCGCTGAACATAGGCGCGTGGTGCTTCATTGGGCAGCATCACTTCTAGCGCTTCGGCATCTTCTGTGTCGTCAGCCAAAAGCAGCTCATGACGAATGCCCAGCTGTTCGAGCAATTGGCGACGGCGTGGGCTTTGGGAGGCAAGGTAGATGAATTTCATACATCACTCGCGGTGATAAGGATGGTTGGCGTTGATCGACCACGCGCGGTACAGCTGCTCGACCAACAGCACGCGCACCATGGCGTGCGGCAGCGTCAGGTCTGAGATGCGAATGCGCTCGTGCGCTTGTTTTTTAAATTCTGGACACAAGCCGTCGGGCCCGCCAATGACCAAGGCCACATCGTCGGCTTCGAGTTGCCAGTGTTTGAGCTTGGCGGCCAAGGCCACGGTGGTGAGGTGGGTGCCGCGCTCGTCCAAGGCCACGATGCGGCAGCCGCGCGGGATGGCCGCTTCGATGCGCTCGCGCTCAGCGGCGTAGATGGTGTCTAGGGTTTTAGAGCTGCGCGGTTCCGTTTTAACGGCTTTGAGCTCGACCTTCAGCTCAGGCGGAAACCGCTTGGCGTAATCGTCCCAAGCCGCTTGCGCCCAGTCGGGCACACGTTGGCCGACTGCGACGACCCACAGCTTCATGCTTTGCGAGCAGGGGTCTTTTTAGCGGCGGGTGGACGCTTGCCCGTTGGCTTACCAGCTGTGGTCGAAGCGCTGCGTGCTGCCGCTTTGGCGGTTGACTTGGCGCCTTTGAGGCCCACGGTCTTGACAGGCAACTTGGCGGGCGCTGCGGCGGGCCTTTTGGCTGCTGCAGTTTTGACGGGTGCACTTTTAGCAGGTGCTGCCTTGACTGGGCCGCGCGTCGAGGTGCTGCGCGAGGCTGGCTTGCCTACATCGCTGCGTGAGCCAGAGGCAGCGCGTGCCGCTGGCTTCTTGTCGCTGGCTGTTGTTTTCTTGGCAGCTGTTTTTTTAGCGGCCGACTTCTTGACGGGTGCCTCTTCAGGTTCAAACGCTTTGGCGGGCTTGGGCGCACCAAACTTCAAGCGCACGGGCTTTTCGCCCCAAATTTCTTCTAGGTTGTAGTAGCTGCGGATGGTGGGCTGCATGACGTGGACGACCACGGCGCCGCAATCCACAATGATCCACTCGCCGTTGTCTTCACCTTCAATGCGGGGCTTGCCAAAACCAGCGTCGCGCACTTTGTCACGCACACTGGCGGCCAAGGCTTTGGTTTGACGGTTCGATGTGCCCGAGGCCACGATGACGCGCTCAAACAGCGAGGACAAGTGCTCAGTGTCAAACACCACGAGCTCTTGGGCTTTGACGTCCTCCAGCGCATCCACGATGGTGCGTTGCAGTTTTTGGACATCTTTTTTGGCGGAGGTTTCGGTCATCTGTTCTATCGGTAAAGGCTGTGTTTTTCAATGTAGTGCTGCACAGCGGCAGGCAACCACGCGAGCATAGGAGCCGCTGGATACTGGCCTTGTGCAAGGTGCGCACGAATTTCGGTGGCACTCACATCCAGGCTTGGCATGTCCAAGCGTTGTGCGTCGGGGGATACCCCATTGTGCCACTGACTGACCCGCCCGCCTGGGTGGCTTTGCCGTCGGTCGGCCACCACCAAGGTGGCGAGCCCCACAATGTCTTGCCAACGGTGCCAAGTTTGGAAGGCATGGGCTTGGTCTGCACCAATGAACAGGTACAGATCGGCCTCGGGCTGTTCGGCCTTGAGTTCTTCAAGCGTGTCCACGGTGTAGGTGGCGCCTTGGCGATCAATTTCGCGTGGGTCCACCACCGCTTGCGGCACATCGGCAAAGGCCAAGCGCGTCATGGCCAGCCGGTGTGGCGACGGCGTTAGCGCGCGGGCCTTGTGCCATGAGTCGCCGGTGGGAATGATGCGCAGCTCATCCAGTACAAACTGAGCCACCGCGTGCTTGGCCAGCGCGATGTGCGCGGTGTGCGGCGGGTCAAACGAACCGCCATAAACGCCCAGGCGCTTGGCTTGATTCATGGGGCGTGGCTCACTTCAGCCAATCGCGCGGCACCAAAAAATCATGCAGCAAGGCATGCTCGGGTGTGCCTACCTCGGGCTGATGCTGGTAGGCCCAGCTCACCAAAGGCGGCATGGACAACAAAATAGATTCGGTGCGTCCGCCCGACTGCAAGCCAAAGTGGGTGCCACGGTCCCACACGAGGTTGAACTCCACATAGCGGCCACGACGGTACAACTGGTGGTTGCGCTCGCGCTCGCCATAAGGCATGTTCATGCGGCGGTCGACGATGGGCAAATAGGCGTCGAGCAAGGCATCGCCCACGCTTTGCAGCATTTCGAAACTGCGCGCAAACCCCAGCTCAGAGAAATCATCAAAGAAGATGCCGCCAATGCCGCGTTGTTCGTGGCGGTGTTTGTTGCAAAAGTAGTCGTCGCACCAGGTTTTAAAACGTGGGTAGAGGGCCTCGCCAAACGGTTGCAAGGCGTCGTGGCACACCTGATGGAAGTGCTTGGCGTCTTCCTCAAAGCCGTAGTAAGGGGTCAGATCCATTCCCCCGCCAAACCACGCCACGGTTTTGCCGTTGGCCGGCGTGGCTGCAATCATGCGCACATTCATGTGCACGGTGGGCACGTAGGGGTTGCGGGGGTGAAACACCAGCGACATGCCCATGGCTTCAAACGGTGCGCCAGCCAACTCAGGTCGGTGCTGCGTGGCGGAGGGGGGTAACTTGGGGCCACGCACGTGCGAAAAACCGCAACCTGCACGCTCAAACACAGGGCCGTTTTCTAAAATTTGTGTGATGCCCTGGCCCTGCAGTTGCTCACCTGGGCCTTTTTCCCAGGCGTCCACCAAGAACTTGGCCTGACCGTCTTTGGCTTCAATGGCGTGGGTGATGCGGCGCTGCAAGTCCAGTAAATAGTCACGCGCCGCAGTCACCACGTGTTCGTGGCCTTGATCGTTGGGAGGGGTGTTCATCGTGTTTTTAACTCAAAGAAGTGTGGCTCGGTGGCTTGGGATTGGCATGCGCATCGCGACGGGGCGGCAAAGGGCGAATCGGCGCAGCTTGGTTCACATGAAAGCCCTTGACGCCCGCATACACTTTGGAGATGTGAGCGTAATCGGCTTGCACATCGCCTGTCAAACGCATGAAGTCGGTGATCTTCGCCACTTTTTGACCGTAGTCAATCCGCAACATGCACAAGGGCACGTCAGCACCCAAAGCCAATTGGTAAAAACCACTGCGCCAGCCATCGGTCATCTTGCGCGTGCCTTCGGGTGACAGGCCTATCCACAGCATCGCGTCGGTTTCTTTGTGCTGCTTGAGCGCGTCCACCATCTCGCCCACCACACCTTTGGGGGAAGACCGATCAATCGGCACAGCGCCAATGAAGCGAATCCAGCGGCCAAACAGAGGGATGCGAAACAAGCTTTCTTTGGCAAAGAACTGAACCGGCAACCCCACCGCCCACTTGACCGGCATCATGGTGATGAAGTCCCAGTTGCTGGTGTGGGGGTAGCCAATGAGCACGCCTTGTTGGGCGGGCAGCCCATCAAACTCAATCTTCCAACCCATGAGCTTGACCAGCCATGCCGCCCACGCTTGAGGTTTGCATTGCACGGGCATGGCTTTGGTGGAATCGGTCATCTGTGTTTATGAGCAATCGGTTGAACGAGGACTGGCGAGGGCGTGATTGAAACAGTCAGCGTGACAACGCGCGGTAGCCAATGTCGGTGCGGTACTGCACGCCATCGAAGTGAATGCCCTGGATGGTGTCGTACGCCAGCTGTTGCGCCAGCTTCAAAGTGCCGCCCAATGCCGTCACGCACAACACGCGGCCACCGCTGGTGACGACTTGGCCGTCGGTCATTTGCGTGCCTGCGTGGAACACCACCACATCTTCGGTGTCTTGCGGCAAGCCTGTGATGACATCGCCCTTGCGTGGGTTCATGGGATAGCCATGGGCGGCCAACACCACGCCAATGGCGGTGCGGCGGTCCCACTCCAGCGCGAAGTCGTCAAAGCGTGCTTCGGCATGGGTGGCAGTTGCCGCCAACAAAACATCGACCAAATCGGTTTTCAGGCGCGCCATGATGGGTTGGGTTTCGGGGTCGCCCATGCGGCAATTGAACTCGAGGGTTTTGACTTGGCCTTGTGGGTCAATCATCAAACCAGCGTACAAGAAGCCGGTGAACGGGATGCCATCTTTTTCCATGCCCTTGATGGTGGGCAAAATGATTTCGCGCATCGCACGGGCATGCACCTCGGGCGTGACCACGGGCGCTGGCGAATACGCCCCCATGCCGCCTGTGTTGGGGCCAAGGTCTGCGTCTAGCAAGCGCTTGTGGTCTTGACTGGTGGCCAAAGGCAACACGGTTTTGCCATCGCACATGACGATGAAGCTGGCCTCTTCGCCTTGCAAAAACTCTTCAATCACAACCCTTGCGCCGCCTTCGTTGTGGCTCACACCCAGCTGGTTGTCGAGCAACATGAAGTCAATCGCTTCATGGGCCTCGGCGGCGGTCATCGCCACCACCACGCCCTTGCCTGCTGCCAAACCATCGGCCTTCACCACAATCGGCGCGCCTTTGGCATTCACATAATCGTGGGCGGCTTGCGCATCGGTGAAGGTGTCGTATTGCGCGGTGGGAATGTTGTGGCGTTTCATAAACGCCTTGCTGAAAGCTTTGGAGCTTTCCAGCTGCGCCGCAGCTTTGGTGGGGCCAAAAATACGCAGGCCGTGATCGCGGAACTCGTCCACCACACCCGCCGCCAAAGGCGTTTCAGGGCCAACCACGGTCAGCTCCACACTGTGGCTTTGCGCAAACTCGCGCAAAGCTTTGACATCGGTGATGTCGATGTTGTCCAAACGTTTGTCGCTTGCTGTGCCGCCGTTGCCAGGGGCCACAAACACTTTTTGCACCTTGTTGGATTGGGCAATCTTCCACGCCAAAGCGTGCTCGCGGCCACCGCCGCCAATGACGAGTATGTTCATAGGGCTGCGTTGTGATAGACCTCTTGCACGTCGTCAAGGTCTTCTAGCGCGTCCAAAAGTTTTTGCATTTTCGCAGCGTCATCACCCTCGACGTCGATGGTGTTGTCTGCACGGTAAGTCACTTCGGCCACTTCAGGCTTGAAGCCCGCAGCGTCCAACGCATTTTTGACAGCCTCAAAGTGGGCAGGTGGCGTCAGCACTTCAATCGCGCCGTCGTCGTCGGTGATCACATCGTCAGCACCCGCTTCGAGCGCAATTTCCATGATTTGGTCTTCACTGCTGCCAGGTGCAAACACCAGTTGGCCGCAATGTTTGAATTGAAACGCCACCGAACCCTCGGTGCCCATGTTGCCGCCGTTTTTGC
The DNA here is from genome assembly GCA_027485285.1 of Comamonadaceae bacterium. Taxonomy (GTDB): domain Bacteria; phylum Pseudomonadota; class Gammaproteobacteria; order Burkholderiales; family Burkholderiaceae_C; genus Limnohabitans. The sequence continues at coordinate 22,167 of JAIXRH010000007.1, forward strand.
TGAAGGCAAAGCGGACTTCAGCCACGGTGCGCACGCGGTTGTCGGTCATGGTGTCCACAATGATGGCGGCGCCGCCCACACCGTAGCCTTCGTAGCGAATTTCTTCGTAAACCACACCGTCAAGGTTGCCCGTGGCTTTGTCAACGTTGCGTTTGATGTTGTCGGCAGGCATGTTGGCCGCCTTGGCTTTCTCAATCGCCAAGCGCAATCGGGGGTTGAGGCTCAAGTCGCCGCCACCTAGGCGGGCTGAGACAATGATTTCACGCGTGATGCGTGTCCAAATCTTGCCGCGTTTCTCGTCTTGCCGCCCTTTGCGGTGTTGAATATTCGCCCATTTGCTATGGCCTGCCATCAAAAATCCTCGTGATTTGAATTAACCTTATCTGGTTATTTTACTTTTCAAGTGATGGAGAACTTTCGATGGCCGAACCGATGCTGATTGCCTTGCATAAGACTACCGAATGCCACATGCTGCCAGCCCTGGCCAACCGTCATGGCCTCATCACAGGCGCCACAGGCACAGGCAAAACGGTCACGCTGCAAACGCTGGCCGAAGGCTTCTCCAAAATCGGCGTGCCCGTGTTCATGGCAGACGTCAAAGGCGACTTGGCGGGCATCAGCCAAGCTGGCCACATCCCGCCCAAACTCGCAGCCGCCATTCAAGAGCGCGGCTTGCCCATGCCAGCGCCTATTGGCTGCCCCACCACGCTGTGGGATGTGTTTGGCAAGTCTGGGCACCCCGTGCGCGCCACCATCACCGACATGGGGCCGCTGCTGTTAGGCCGCATGCTCAACTTGAACGACACCCAAGCCGGCGTGCTCAACATGGTGTTCAAAATTGCGGACGACCAAGGCTTGTTGCTGCTCGACCTCAAAGACTTGCGGGCCATGTTGCAACATGTGGGCGAAAACGCACGCGACTTCACCACCCAATACGGCAACGTCAGCGCCGCCAGCATAGGCGCCATTCAGCGTGCTTTGCTAGAAATTGAATCCCAAGGCGGCGACTCGTTCTTTGGTGAGCCCATGCTCAACATCCAAGACTTCATGCAAACCGATTCACGTGGCATGGGCGTGATCAACCTCTTGGCCGCTGACAAACTGATGAACGCCCCTCGCCTTTACGGCACATTCTTGCTGTGGATGCTCTCGGAGATGTTTGAGCAACTGCCCGAGATTGGCGATGCGGAGAAGCCCAAGATGGTGTTCTTTTTTGACGAAGCGCATTTGCTGTTCAATGAAGCGCCCAAAGTCTTGTTGGAACGCATTGAGCTGCTGGTGCGCCTGATTCGCTCCAAGGGCGTGGGCGTGTACTTTGTCACCCAAAATCCGCTGGACGTGCCCGAGACCGTGTTGGGCCAACTGGGTAACCGCGTGCAGCACGCCTTGCGGGCGTTCACGCCGCGCGACCAAAAAGCGGTCAAAGCCACGGCGCAGACCATGCGCGGCAAAGCGGGCCTCGACATTGAAAAAGCCATCACGGAGCTGGGCGTGGGCGAAGCGCTGGTCAGCTTGCTCGACGCCAAAGGCCGCCCCTCTGAGACCGAACAGGTCTACGTGTTGCTGCCCGGGAGCCAACTCGGGCCCATCACGCCTGAGCAACGCCAAGCTTTGCTGACCAATTCGCTGGTGGCTGGGGTGTATGAGCAGACTTTGGACCGTGAGTCGGCTTATGAGCGCCTCAAAGGCTCTGCCGCTGCGACGGGCAATTCAGTCGCCAACACAACTGCTGGCTCCGCGCCTGCCAATTCAGCCAAAGGGGCTGAGGCCCAAGCGCCCGCACAAGCCAACGTAACCGACCAAGTGCTGTCAGGCTTGGGCGACGCCCTGTTTGGCTCCACTGGCCCGCGCGGCGGTCAACGCCAAGGCCTGGCGCAGATGATGGTCAAGTCCGCCGTGCGCAACATCGGTTCGGCGGTGGGTCGCGAGATTGTGCGTGGGGTGATGGGCAGCATCTTGGGTGGGCGCAAGCGCTGAACGCTACTATGTGGCGAGAGGTCTCACCCACCTCATCGCCTCGACAAACTCTTGAGCCTGCTTCAACGCCCATTGGGCCTTGTCGATTTCGACTTCCTCACCCTTGTAGTCAGCCAACAAGCGCAAGTCTTCAACTTTGTTGATGGCTTTACCCAGCTCAATCGAAACCAAGCCAGGTTTCACCAAATGCAAACTGAACGCTGAAATCAAACCATTGTGCGTTTTGATCGTCGACAAATCGCCCACGGCACCCGTGACAAGCAAGACAGCGCGGGCAGCATCAAACATGGCGTAATAAGCACGATTGCAAGCACCATCAAAGTCCCCCGATTTCAGCAGCAACTCCGACGAAGCCACCGCAACGCTGGCTTTGTGGAAAAGCTCCTCGGGCTTCAAAACGGAATACCTTCTCTCTGAATATTCAGCAACAAACCAGGGTTTGAGTATTGCTCGGGGTTGGACCACTCCGTTTGCCAAATTGGCAATGGTTGAATACGAACACCTGTTTCAAGCAACACCTCATAAGCCAAATCGTCCATCGCAAACTTCGTGTCGACGAACTTACCCACTTCACCACGCAGCAAAACGGCCACATCGGCATCGCTTTCTGTATGTTGCGTGTGACGCGCTCGGCTGCCAAACAGCAACGTCTCTTGCACATCAAAGTGAGCAGCGAGCTTGACCTTGAACGCATTGGCTGCGCTTTGCGTTTGAAGGTCAATCTCATTTGCCATGGTTTAGAGGTTAATTTGTCACTGGCTTAGCTCGCCGCAGGCTCCTCAGAAGCCGTGTGCTCGCCCTTCGCGCTCTTGTCCTTCTTGGGCAAAGGCGTGATGTCAAGCAGCACTTCGTCTTTGTCGTCGATGTCCACACTCAA
>JAIXRH010000051.1 GCA_027485285.1 Comamonadaceae bacterium
CAACGCGCAGCAAGTACGCCAAGCACGACAAATCATCGAAGGTTTGGGTCATGAGGTCGCCACCCCTGATGAAGCCCGCGCCATGCTGCAGCTCAAGGGTGCAGAAAACACCAAGATTTGACAACACCCCACCCTACGCCACATGTGATGAGTGGCGTGGTGAACCGGTGGATTGACTCAGAAGACCTAAAATTGGTGAGACCTTGGGCGCGATGCTCGTGTCCAAACTCAAACTAATTTGCAACATGCCCGACACCGCGGACCAAAGCGCTAGCCATCCATCCAACTTCTGCACCTCGGTGCTGAGCTTTGCCAACACCCAGTGGCGCGTGCGCAGGCCACGCCCGTTTGTGTTGGTCATCGAAGGCGAAGTGGGCCACGAAGGCACAGAGCCCACCGACTACCTGCACGACAAATTGCTGTTGCCCGAATGGCGCGAAGCTTTTTACCAACTGGTCGATGCCACGGGCTTGGTGGTGTGCCTGAATGTGCACACCCAACACCCGACCTACCGCGACGTGCGCGGGCGCTCTAGCAAAGGGCGGCTGAGCCAAGGCGAGTACTACCACCACGACGGCTGCACGGGCCCCGTCAAGCCCCGCTTTGTGGAAATCCGCTGCCCCATCCAGCCGCAAACCCGTGGCGTGGCCACGGGCGTGGCACCACACCGCGATGTGGTGCAAGCCATGGTGCAAGTTTTGTCCGCCGAGTTGGCCGCATCACCCGCGTTGGCTGGACTTGATATGAGCGTAGAAGCCATCAGCCAGATGGACGATGCCGCGCTCGACCACCTGCAAGGCCTCATCACCCGCACCGTGCGTAAAAAGCTCAACGCCGAGGGCGCACGCAGCTACTTCCGCCAAGTGGATGCCGCCGCCAACGCCTACTTTGAACCTTGGGCCTTGGGCGAAAGCCGCTTCATTGCCAACGCCAACAGCGGCGTCACCATGCAACACCGCCGCGCCTACCAAGCCCCGCACACCGGCGGCGTGGCGAATGGCCACTTGGTCAAACGCTGGCCGAATGAAGAACTGCTGCTTCCCGGCCAAGTGGTGGACCAAGCCTTGATTGCTGCGCTGTGCAGTGAAGAAGGGGATGAGGCAGAAGGCGTTGAGGGCTGTTACCTCGGAGCGCACTGAATGCGGTGAATACGCCGCTCAATCACCGCATGAATTGCGGCGATTAGCCAAGATTAGTCGGGACAATTTGTCCCTATGGAATCGCGCAACAGTTCGTCATGTATGCGTAGTTTTACCAGAGGCGAAAGTTTTTATCGCGCTAATCACGAGTCACACTGAGCTGCTAAATAGAACTGATCAGGTAAACATAGAGACTTGTCAATTTAATCCAATGGATTAGAATGGAGTCTATGCTCACCATCGCAGAGCTGCCCGAATACATACGTCGCGCTGAGAAACTGATGAGTGCGTCTGAGCGCTTAGACATCATTAACTACTTGGCTGCGCATCCGAAGGCAGGCGACTTGATGGAGGGCACAGGCGGTATTCGCAAACTGCGCTGGGGACGAGGCGCACAAGGCAAGTCAGGTGGTGTGCGCGTGATCTATTACGTTCACAGTGAACAAATGCCGCTTTACCTGCTGACACTGTTTGCAAAAAATGAACGTGCCAACATCAGTAAAGCTGAGCGTCATGCGTTGGCAGAACTGGTCGATTTGCTGGTGCAAATTTGGTTTGAATCGTGAAAGGAAAACACATGACAAATGCATTCAACAGCATCAAACAAGGTTTGACTGAAGCCGTTGCGCACGCCAAAACCAAAGACACCAAAACCTCTGGTGTGAAGCTGTATCAACCCCATGCAGTTGATGTGTCAAACCTGCGCCAACGCCTCAGCCTGACGCAAGAGCAGTTTGCAGCTCGCTTTGGTTTTTCGGTGGCCACATTGCGCCATTGGGAACGCGGCGACCGTTCACCCAGCGGTGCTTCGCTGGTATTGCTCAATGTGATTGATCGCAACCCAACCGCGGTGCTGCAAGCATTGCAATGAAACAAGCCATTTAATTCTTCAATGAAAGAAGCCGCCAACCCTTTCAGGTTGGCGGCTTCTTTGCTTAAAGCGCGAAGCGTTTACTTTTTGCTAGGCGGCAAGTCCGTGCAGCTACCGTGCGCCACTTCTGCCGCCATGCCGATGCTTTCGCCCAGCGTGGGGTGGGGGTGGATGGTTTTGCCGATGTCCACAGCGTCTGCGCCCATCTCAATAGCCAGAGCGATCTCGCCAATCATGTCGCCCGCGTGCGTGCCCACCATGCCGCCGCCCAAGATCTTGCCGTGGCCGTGGGCCTCGGGTGAATCGTCAAACAGCAGTTTGGTCACGCCTTCGTCGCGGCCGTTGGCAATGGCGCGGCCAGAAGCCGTCCAAGGGAACAAGCCCTTTTTCACCTTGATGCCTTGCGCTCGTGCTTGGTCTTCGGTCAAGCCCACCCAGGCCACTTCGGGGTCTGTGTAGGCCACGCTGGGGATGACGCGAGCATTAAACGCAGCGGCTGCCAATTCTTTGTTACCTTGCAGTTCGCCCGCAATCACCTCAGCCGCCACGTGGGCCTC
>JAIXRH010000023.1 GCA_027485285.1 Comamonadaceae bacterium
ATTGATTCAACCGACAAAACAAGGACTGCAAAATGAGCATTCAAACCGTAGGCATCATCGGTGCAGGCACCATGGGCAGTGGCATCGCACAAGCCTGTGCCGTGTCTGGCGTGAACGTGGTGATGGTCGACATCTCTGACGCCGCCGTGGCCAAAGGCTTGGCCACCGTGTCGGGCAGCTTGGACCGTTTGATCAAGAAAGAAAAAATCACCGAAGCCGACAAAGCCGCCGCCTTGTCGCGCATCACCACCAGCACCCACTACGACGACCTCAAAGGTGCACAGTTGGTCATCGAAGCCGCCACCGAGAACTACGACCTCAAGGTCAAGATCGTCAAACAACTTGACGCCATGTTGGCCCCCGACGCCATCATCGCGTCCAACACCTCGTCGATTTCCATCACCAAGTTGGCCGCTGTCACCACACGCGCTGACCGCTTCATTGGCATGCACTTTTTCAACCCCGTGCCCATGATGGCGCTGGTCGAAATCATCCGTGGTTTGCAAACCTCAGAGGCCACACACGCGGCTGTGCACGACCTGTCCACCCGTTTGGGCAAAAGCCCCATCACTGTGAAAAACGCGCCAGGCTTTGTGGTGAACCGCATCTTGGTGCCCATGATCAACGAGGCCTTTTTTGTGTTGGCCGAGGGTGTGGCCACCGCCAAAGACATTGACGCCGGCATGATGCTGGGCTGCAACCAACCCATCGGCCCCTTGGCCTTGGCCGACATGATTGGCTTGGATGTGTGCCTGGCCGTGATGGATGTGTACTTGCAAGAGTTTGGCGACAGCAAATACCGCGCGTGTCCGCTGCTCAAAGAGATGGTGGCCGCCGGCCAACTGGGCCGCAAAACAGGCCACGGCGTCTACACCTACTGAGCTGCGCCACCCCAATCTATGCTGCACGACGCCGCTGCATCCCACACCTTGGTATGAAGTACGCCCTGCTCTCTGACCTCCACAGCAACCTGCATGCGCTGAACGCGTGCTTGGCACATGCGCAAACCCAAGGCGTGGAACGCGTGGCCATCTTGGGTGACTTGGTGAGCTACGGCGCCTTCCCCGCTGATGTGGTGGCACGCTGCCAAGCCTTGCAGCAAGACGGCGCCATCGTGCTGCGTGGCAACCACGAAGAGTTGGTGCAAACGCACAACATCCCCCACGCCAAAACCAATGCCAACGCCTCTTTGGGCAGCCTGACGGCGCATTGGACGCACGACCAGCTGTCGCCCGCCCAACGCTTGTGGTTGGTAACTTTGCCGCTCACCGCACAGGCTGACCACATGCTGCTGGTGCATGCCAGTGCCGATGCGCCCGAGCGATGGCGCTATGTGGAAGACGAACGCACGGCAGCGCTGAGCCTCGACGCCGCCTGCGCCCACCCCGATGTGCGCTATGTGTTTGGTGGCCATGTGCACCAGCAGTCGCTGTACTACCGCGGCACGGGCCGGCAGTTGATGGCCTTCAAGCCCACAGCGGGCGTGCCCATTCCCACACCCAAACACCGCCAGTGGATTGCCACCATTGGCTCGGTGGGCCAGCCACGCGATGGCAGCCCGCTTGCCATGTATGCGGTGTTTGACAGCACAGCCGCCAAACTCACCTTTCACCGCGTGGCCTACGACCACGGCGCAGCAACGCGCGCTGTGCGTGACGCAGGTTTGCCCGAGTTCTTTGCGCAACGTTTGGAGACCGGCCAATGAAGCGGCTAGAGGCAGGCACCGAGCGAGACGGCTTCCGCATCGGCGCATGCTTGCACGCGGGCGGCATGGCGCACATTTACCAAGTGACCTATGCCGACGCGCGCTCCGCGCCGTTTGCCATGGTGATGAAAGTGCCGCGCATGACCGCAGGCGACGGAGCTGAAAATATTGTGGGCTTCGAAGTGGAGCACCAAATTTTGCAAGTGCTGCACGGCACGCATGTGCCGCGCTTTGTCGCAGCAGGTGACTTGGTGCACCTGCCTTACTTGGTGATGGAGCATGTGCAGGGCCAGACCTTGCAACAGCTGCTGGACACACACACGCAAAATCACACACGCGCAGAAGTGGCCGACATTGCACGCCTAGGCGCCGCCATCGCTCGGGCCGCGCACAGCCTGCACCAACAGAACACTTGCCACCTTGACATCAAACCCGCCAACGTGCTGCTGCACCCCGACGGCCATGCGGTGCTGCTGGACTTTGGTTTGTCGTGCCACGCACACTACCCCGACCTGCTGGCTGAAGAGCTGCGCCAAGCCGTGGGCTCTCCCGCGTGGATTGCCCCCGAGCAAGTGGTGGGGGTGCGTGGCGACCCGCGCAGCGACATCTTTGCCATCGGCGTCATGTTGTACGAATTGGCCACCGCAGAGCTGCCCTTTGGCAACCCACAAACCCAAGGCGGCATGCGCCAACGCTTGTGGATGGACCCGACTCCGCCACGCCGCTTGCGCGCGGACTTGCCCGAATGGTTGCAAGAAGTGGTGTTGCGTTGCCTAGAACCCGAGGCAGCCAAACGCTACCCATCGGCAGCGCATTTGGCGTTTGATCTAGAGCATCCCGAGCAGGTGAAAGTGTCCCACCGTGGCAAGCAACTGCAAGGCACACCGTTTTTCACGCACCTCAAACGCTGGCTCAAAGCCGCAGGCATGCACTACCAGCCCAGCCCACGGCCGTCGCAGCAAATTGAGGAAGTGCCCATTGTGATGGTGGCTGTGCCGCACCACGATGCGAGTGATGCCACGCTGTACTCGCTGCGTCAAGCGGTGGCGCGTTCCTTGGGCATTCGGCCTGGTGCGCGCTTGGCAGTGGTGACCGTCATCTCGCCCAGCCAAACGAGCGCAACGGAGGGCGACAAGAGCGAAACCTCGGTGCACCGCCAATACCTGACCCAACTGCACCAATGGGCGCAGCCGCTGGATTTAGAGCAACACCAAACCTCATTTCATGTGCTGGAGGCCAGCGATGTGGCCAACGCCATCGTGCGCTACGCCGAAGGCAACCACGTGAGCATGATCGTCATGGGCGCGGCCACGCATGGCTTGCAGATGCAACGCTGGGTGGCCACCGTGCCCATCAAAGTGGCGATGGACGCACCTTGCACAGTCATCCTGGTCAAGCAATCGCTGCCGTTTGAGCAACTCAGCCGCTGACACCCCAGTTGTCGATTGCCCCATTACAAAAGCCACCCGAAGGTGGCTTTTGCGATTCAAACAACCCACGTGTTTGGTTCAGTCGGCGTAAACGCCAGCGGCCTGAATGACAGGGCCCCACTTGGCGATTTCTGCGGTCACAAACTTCTTGTGTTCTGCGGGTTCAACGCGTTTATCGCTCACCACCACGGCGCCCAACGCCTCTTGCTTTTTGATGAACTCGGGGTCTTTCAAAGCAACTTTCAAGGCAGCGCTGATCTTGGCGGTCACGTCAGCAGGTGTGCCTTTGGGTGCATACAAACCGTGCCAAATGGTGACTTCAAACCCTTTGAGGCCAGCCTCTTGCATGGTGGGCAAGCCCTTGAGTGCGGGCGTCGTCAAACGCTTGGCGGTGGTCACAGCAAAGGCCTTGACCGTCTTGCCTTCAATTTGGCTGGTCGTGTTGGTGGTTTGGTCACACAACAAATCGATCTGGCCACCCATCAAGTCATTCAAGGCCGGCGCAGTGCCCTTGTAAGGCACGGTCGTCATGTCGGTCTTGATGGCGCTTTGAAACATCAAACCGCACAAATGAGACGCAGCACCCAAGCCAGCGTTACCCAAATTGACCTTGCCCTTGTTTTGTTCAATCCACGCTTGCAACTCTTTGAAGTTGTTGGCCGGCAAAGTGGGGCGTCCAATCAAGGTCATGGGCACATCATTGACCATGCCCAAGTATTCAAAATCATCGGTGGTGTTGTAGGGCATCTTGCGATACAAAGCGGGCGACGTGGCCATGCCAATGTGATGCAACAACACGGTGTGTCCGTCTTGCGAGGCCTTGGCTACTTTGTTGGCGCCAATTGTGCCGCCAGCACCCGCCACGTTTTCAACCACCACATTGGCACCCAAAGGCTTGCGCATGGCTTCGGCCAAATCACGTGCCACACGGTCAGTGGGACCGCCTGCAGCGAACGGCACCACGATGGAGATGGGCTTGTCCTTGACGGGAAAGTCTGCAGCGTTGGCACCGGTCAATGCGGCCACGGCCAGCAAACTCAAAGTGAACAGTTTTTTCATGGGGATCTCCTCAAAGTAAGGGTGCAATGCTAAAACAGTTTGTACCGTTTTGTTATGTCGGAAATCACGTAGGGACTTACCTTGACGCACATCAAGGTAAACCGTCAAAACTGACTTATTTGTAAGTGCGTGCGTCTTCAATGACCTTGCCATCGTTAGGCAAAGTACCAGCGGCCACCAAGGTCACATCGGCGCGTAGCTTGGTGATGTCGCGCACCGCATCACCCAGCTTTTGCACCAACCCCTCGGCGTCACTGCCCTCAACCATCAGGCACATTTGGTCGTTGGCCATTTCACCCGTCACCACCAAGCGCGCTCGCTTGATGTCGGGGAAGCGCTTGACCACCTCGGCCACTTGGCCTGGGTGCACAAACATGCCGCGCACTTTGGTGGTTTGATCAGCGCGGCCCATCCAGCCTTTGATGCGCACATTGGTGCGGCCTGTGGGGCACGGGCCTGGCAGCACGGCAGACAAATCGCCCGTACCAAAACGAATGAGCGGGTAATCGGGGTTGAGGCTGGTCACCACCAACTCGCCCACTTCACCTTCGGGCACTGGGTCGCCCGTGCCAGGGCGCACGATTTCCACGATCACGCCTTCGTCGAGCACCAAGCCTTCGCGAGCTTGGGTTTCATACGCAATCAAACCAAGGTCGGCGGTGGCGTAACACTGGTAGCCGGCAATGCCGCGCTCGGCCAGCCAGTCGCGCAAGCTGGGTGGAAAGGCTTCGCCCGACACCAAGGCTTTGGTGACGCTGGGCAGCTTGACGCCCAACTCTGCGGCCTTTTCCACAATGATTTTCAAAAAGCTGGGTGTGCCGATGTAGCCCGCAGGCTGCAACTCGGCCATGGCACCCACCTGCTGCTCGGTTTGGCCTGTGCCGCCTGCAAACACGGTGCAGCCCATGGCGTGTGCGCCCGTCTCCATCATGGAGCCGGCTGGCGTGAAGTGGTAGCTGAAGCAGTTGTGAATCAACTCATTCGGGCGAAAACCCGCAGCGTAAATGGCGCGTGCCATGCGCCAATAGTCTGCACGAGCACCTTCCGGTTCGTAAATGGTCCCTGGGCTGGCAAACACGCGCGGCATGGCTTTGCCAAAACCGATGGCGGCAAAACCGCCAAACACGTTGGTCGCGCGTTGGGCTTGTTGCTGCGCCAGCAGTTCGTATTTGCGAATGACAGGGAGCTGAGCCAGCGCTTTGCGGCTGTTGATGCTGGCGGCATCCACGCCCGCCAAAGAGGCGGTGAAGGCAGGTGAGTTTTTTTGTGCGTGTGCCACCTGCGCTGGCAAGGCAGCCATTAAGGCGGCTTCGCGCTCAGCAGGGTTGCGGATTTCGAGGTGGTCGTAATGGGGAGAGGTGGTCATAACTTGCCGTCAAGAAGTCAAGACCTTACGCCAACCAACGCTTGCGGCGCTTGTAGCTCTTGGCGTCTTTGAAGCTCTTGCGTTCGCCGCCGCCCATGCCGAGGTAGAACTCTTTCACGTCTTCGTTGTTGGCCAAGTCAGACGCAGCGCCGTCCATGACGATGCGACCCGACTCCATGATGTAGCCGTAGTCGGAATACTTCAGCGCCATGTTGGTGTTTTGCTCGGCCAACAAAAAGGTGACTTTTTCTTTGTCGTTCAAATCTTTGACGATGTTGAACACCTCTTCCACGATTTGCGGGGCCAAGCCCATGGAGGGCTCGTCGAGCAACACCATGTTGGGATTGGCCATGAGGGCACGACCAATGGCGCACATTTGCTGCTCACCCCCTGAGGTGTAGGCAGCTTGCGAGGTGCGGCGTGTTTTGAGACGCGGGAAGTAGTTGTAGACCTTCTCTAGGTTGGCATCGATTTCGCCTTTGCTGGTGCGCGTGTAGCTGCCCGTGAGCAAGTTTTCTTCGATGGTCAAGTGGGCAAAACAGTGACGGCCTTCCATCACTTGCACCACGCCGCGCTTGACCAGATCAGCGGGTGTGAGGTTTTCAATGCGCTCACCGCGCAGCTCAATGCTGCCCTTGGTCACCGCACCACGTTCGCCTTGCAGCAAGTTCGAAATGGCGCGCAAGGTGGTGGTTTTGCCAGCGCCGTTGCCGCCCAGCAGCGCCACAATGCCGCCCTGGGGCACTTGCAGCGAAACGCCCTTGAGCACCAAGATGACGTGGTTGTAAATGACTTCAATGCCATTGACGTTGAGAACGATGTTGTTGGCGCTCATGACTTACCTTGCTAATAAAAGTTGTTGGACCAGACCAAACCTCAAAGCAAACGTGGTGTTTGCCCTTTGAGGTTTGGCGACTCGTGAGAGTCGCCAAATCATCAGCCGCGAGGGCTGAGGTGCCTCACCTTAAGCTTGGCAATCTGCCGCGCTGCGGCGTGTGAGTTTTTTCTCAGCGGCGTACTTGTCGGCGTACTGCTTGACCAAAGGCTTGATGATGGCTTCATCGGCCTCGATCCAGTCAGAGGCAAAGTTCCACTTTTTGCCGTCCCAGGTGTGCACGCGTGCAGAGCGCGAACCTTCGTGGTCCAAGCAAGACGTGCTGATGGGCCGCATGACCGTGCCCAAGCCAAGCTTGTCGAGGGCTTTTTGGTCCAAGGTCAAGTTTTCCAGACCCCAGCGAATTTGCTCGCCATTCATCACTTTGCCTTTGCCATAACGTGCTTGCGCTTGGCGCACACCTTCCACCGCCAATGCTGCGCTGACCATGCCGCGGTTGTAGAGGGTGGTGCCCACTTCTTCCATAGGTCCTGTGCCGAGCTTTTTACCGTGCACATGGGTCTTCATGTCGGCAATCACTTTGCCGCCGTCACCCGTGACCACCAAACCGCTGTAGCCCTTGGCAGCTTCGCCCACGTCTTTGACGTCTGGCTCAGCAGCGGACCACCAAATGCCATACATTTTTTCGCGAGGGTAGCCTGTGGCCACAGCTTCTTTCAAAGCCGCTGAGTTCATCACGCCCCAGCCCCACAGCAACACGTAGTCAGGACGGGCTTGGCGAATTTGCAACCAAGTGGCCTTTTGCTCCACGCCTGGGTGTGCCACTGGCAACAAGCTCAGCTCAAAACCTTGCATCTTGGCGCGCTCTTGCAGCAGTGCAATCGGCTCTTTGCCATAAGGGCTGTCGTGGTAGACCAGCGCAAACTTCTTGCCCTTGATGTTGCCACCTTCTTTTTTGGTGATGTGCTGCATGAGAATGTCAGCGCCAGACCAATAGGTGCCCATCAATGGGAAGTTCCACTTGAACACTTGACCATCGCTGGACTCGGAACGGCCATAGCCGCCGGTGATGAGTGAGTTTTTGTCAGCGGGCGCTTTTTCAGTCAGCGCAAAGGTAATGCCAGTTGACAGGGGTTGGAACACCGCGCCTTGTGATTTGCCTTTGAGACGCTCATAACACTCCACGCCGCGATCTGTGGCGTAGGCGGTGTCGCACTCTTCAAATGAAATCTTCACGCCGTTGATGCCACCGTCGCGAGAATTGATGAGTTTGAGGTAGTCGGCGTAGCCGTTGGCCCATGGCACACCGTTGGGTGCATAGGCGCCCGTGCGGTAGGGCAACACGGGAAAGAACTGCTCTTTGGCTTGCGCCTGAGCGGAGGTGGTCACCACGGCGCTGGTCAAACCAGTCGCTGCAACGGCCAACGCCATCATGAGGGAACGAATTTTCATTTGAAGTCTCCTTAGAAAAATAATGCAAACACTGGGAAAAACCAACTCAGTGGGGAAAAGGCCACAAACGCAGCTTTTGTTTACCCACACTCCACAACTTGGCCAAGCCATGCGGCTCGACGATCAAGAACCAAACAATCAAAGCACCAAAGATGATTTGCTCGGCGTGCGTCAATGCCGCCGTGCTGACTTGGATACCCACCATCGCCCCCATGGATGGCAACACCAAGTTGATGATGATGGGCAGCACCACAATAAACGCCGCGCCAAAGAAGCTGCCCATGATGGAGCCCATGCCACCCAAGATGACCATGAACAACAACTGGAACGAACGGTCCACAGAGAACGCTGCCGGCTCCCATGAGCCCAGATAGACAAAGGCCCACAAAGCACCCGCCACGCCCACGATGAATGAGCTCACGGCAAACGCACTGAGCTTGGCGTATGTGGGGCGAATCCCGATCACGGCAGCGGCCACGTCCATGTCGCGGATGGCCATCCACTCGCGGCCAATGGCGCTGCGCACCAAGTTTTTGGCGAGCAAACCAAACACCACCAAAAAGGTCAAGCAGAAGGTGTATTTCTCAAAAGGCGTGTTGATGGAAAAACCAAGCACCTGCAAGTCAGACACAGAAGCTGTGCCAGAGGCCGAGTCGTTGGTGAACCACTTGATGCGCAAGAACGCCCAATCACAAAAGAACTGTGCGGCCAAGGTGGCGACCGACAAATACAAGCCCTTCACGCGCAAGCTAGGAATGCCAAAGAACATGCCAACCAGGGTGGCAAAAAAGCCACCCAGCAAGATGGCCAAGATGAGGGGCATGCCGTCAATGCGCACAATGAAGTTGTAAGCGGCATACGCGCCCACCGCCATGAACGCGCCAGAACCCAAAGAAATTTGACCGCAGTAGCCCACCAAGATGTTCACGCCCAACGCGGCGAGCGACAAGATGAGGAAGGGAATCAAAATCGCACGCAACATGTATTCGTCAGCGAGCATGGGCACGCCGATGAATGCGAAGGCGATCAGCAACAACACACCCACACGGTCTTGCGTGATGGGGAAGATTTGTTGGTCTTTGCTGTAAGTTGTTTTGAATTGACCGTTTTCTCTGTAAAACATGTTTTTATTCCTTACACGCGATCAATGATTTTTTCGCCGAACAAGCCTTGTGGACGCACCAACAAGAAGCCCAAGGCCAAGACATAGGCAAACCAAATTTCAATGCCACCGCCCACGTAAGGGCCGAGGAACACTTCAGACAATTTCTCGCCCACGCCAATGATGAGGCCGCCGATGATGGCACCGGGCACAGACGTCAAGCCGCCCAAAATCACCACGGGCAAAGCGCGCAAAGCCACGGTGGAGAGTGAGAACTGCACGCCCAATTTGGAGCCCCAAATCATGCCGGCCACCAAAGCCACCACCCCGGCGACGCACCACACAATGACCCAAATGCGGTTGAGTGGAATGCCAATGGACTGGGCCGCTTGGTGGTCATCCGCCACGGCACGCAGCGCACGACCGGTGGTGGTTTTTTGGAAGAACACGCTGAGCAAAGCGACCAAAGTGGCGGCGATCAAGGCTGCCACCAAGTCTTCTTGGTTGATCATGATGCCGCCATCAAAAGTGGACTGCATGAGCATCAAGGGCTCTTTGGGCATGCCCACATCGATCTTGTAAATGTCGCTGCCGAAGATGGTCTGGCCCACGCCGTCCAAAAAGTAGGTGATGCCCAACGTGGCCATCAACAAGGTGGTGCCTTCTTGGTTGACCAAATGACGCAACACCAAGTACTCGATGATCCAAGCCACCACAAACATCACAGCTGCAGCACCTAAAAAGGCCAGCAGGTTCACCAACACAAAGTGCGTGATGCCAAAGTACAGAGGAATCCATTCGCCAAAGCGGGCCATGGCCAAGGCAGCAAACAACACCATCGCGCCTTGCGCAAAGTTGAACACGCCAGAGGCTTTGTAAATCAACACGAAGCCCAAGGCCACGAGCGAATACAACATGCCAGCCATGAGGCCGCCGAAAAGGGTTTCAAGAAAAAATGCCATGTCTACTCCAATCAGTTGGGGTCAGAGCAAGCTTGGCGAAGCCAAGCTTGGACAGTCCCACAAATCTTTCTCAATGCGAGGTGCCGAGGTAAGCGCTGATGACTTCCTCGTTGTTGCGCACCTCATCGGGGGTGCCGTCACCGATCTTTTTGCCGTAATCGAGCACGACCACGCGATCAGAAATATCCATCACCACACCCATGTCGTGTTCGATCAACACGATGGTGGTCCCGAACTCGTCGTTCACATCCAAGATGAAGCGACACATGTCTTGCTTCTCTTCCACGTTCATGCCGGCCATGGGTTCGTCCAGCAACAGCACTTGCGGCTCGAGTGCCAAGGCACGGCCCAAGTCCACACGCTTTTGCAAACCATAGGGCAGCTGGCCCACAGGCGTTTTGCGAAAGGCTTGTATCTCAAGGAAGTCGATGATGTGCTCCACCTTTTCGCGGTGCATCATTTCTTCTTTTTCAGCAGGGCCAATGCGCAAGGCTTGCAGCAAGATGTTGCTCTTCATGCGCAGGTTGCGACCGGTCATGATGTTGTCGAGCACGCTCATGCCCTTAAACAAGGCCAAGTTTTGAAAGGTGCGGGCTATGCCCATGGTGGCCACTTGGTGGCTGTCCATGTGACTGAAGGTTTGACCCCGAAACGTGATGGAGCCTTCTTGCGGTGTGTACACACCGTTGATGCAGTTGAGCATCGAGCTTTTGCCAGCGCCGTTGGGGCCAATGATGGCCCGCACTTCATGCTCTTTGACGTTGAAGGAAATATCGCTCAGCGCCTTGACGCCGCCAAATCGCAAGCTGATGTTTTTGACGTCAAGGATGACGTCGCCTATTTTTTTGCTCATGCTGCTTTCCCCACAGGCGAGAAGGTTTTGGCGTCCGCCAGTTTGAGTGTGGCACTCACGCTGCCGGTGCGGCCGTCTTCAAACTTCACCACGGTTTCAATGAATTGCTCGGTCGCGCCGTTGTACAAAGCGCCCACCAAGGCGTCGTATTTTTCGGCAATGAAGCCGCGGCGCACTTTGTTGGTTCGGGTGAGTTCGCCGTCGTCGGCATCGAGCTCTTTGTGCAACACGAGGAAGCGACTCACTTGGCTACCGGCCAACAGTTCGTCAGCGGCCAAGTCGGCGTTGACTTTCTCCACGCATTCTTTGATCAACTGATACACCTCTGGCTTTTGCGCCAAGTCGGTGTAGCCCGCATAAGGCAAGTTCCGGCGCTCAGCCCAGTTGCCCACGGCGTCCATGTCGATGTTGATCATCACGCACACTTTTTCACGTTGGTCACCGTAAGCCACCACTTCTTTGATGTGCGGGAAGAACTTGAGCTTGTTCTCGACGTACTTGGGCGCAAACATGGCGCCGTCGTTAGAGCCACCCTTGATGCGGCCCACGTCTTTGACGCGGTCGATGATCTTCAAGTGGCCCTGCGCATCCAAAAAGCCTGCGTCGCTGGTGTGATACCAACCATCGGCGGTCAGAACTTCGGCGGTGGCAGCGTCGTTCTTGTAATAGCCTTTGAGCAAGCCAGGCGACTTGACCAAGATTTCGCCGTTGTCGGCCACTTTGATTTCCACCCCAGCGCAGGGCACGCCCACCGTGTCGGCGCGTGCTTCGTGGTCGGGCTGCAAGCAGACGAACACGGCCGTTTCTGTAGAACCGTAGAGCTGTTTCAAATTCACGCCAATGGCGCGATAGAAGCTGAACAGGTCTGGCCCAATGGCCTCGCCCGCGGTGTAGGCCACGCGCACACGGCTCATGCCGAGGTTGTTACGCAAGGGGCCGTAAACCAAGAGGTCACCCAAGCCATAAAGCAAACCGCCGACCAAGCCGATGGATTGACCCGACATTTTGCTGGGACCGTATTTGCGCGCCACGTCCATGAAGAAATGGAACATGCCGCGCTTGGTTGCGCTGGCGTCTTCCATGCGAATCATCACCATGGTGAGCAAGCCTTCAAACACACGGGGTGGGGCAAAGTAGTAGGTGGGGCCGACTTCCTTCAAGTCGATGGTGACAGTGGCCGCCGACTCGGGGCAGTTCACCACGTAGCCGCAATACAGCCACTGGGCGTAGCTGAAAATATTTTGGCCAATCCACGCAGGCGGCAAGTAGGCCAACACTTCTTCGTGTGACGTGAGCTTGTCAAACAAGGCGCCCGCTTCGGCGCGGTTGATCAGCGAGTTGTGCGTGTGCACCACGCCTTTTGGGTTACCAGTGGTGCCAGAGGTAAAGAACATGGCGCCCACATCATCGGTGTGCGCTTTGTCAACTTCGCCTGTGAAGAAATCGGGGTGTTGTTTGGCAAACACGGCGCCCGCTGCCAACAGCTCTTCGATGGACGCCAAGCCCGGCTCGTCGTACTTGCGCAGGCCACGCGGGTCGTCAAAAAAGATGTGGGCGACTTGAGGGCATTGCTCGCGAATCTCGAGCAGCTTGTCGACTTGTTCTTGGTCTTCCACCACGCAAAACCGCACCTCGGCGTTGTTGAGTGGAAACACGCACTCGGCACCCGCGGCGTCTTGGTACAAAGGAATGGGAATTGCGCCGATGGATTGCGCGGCCAACATGGTGGCGTAGAGGCGTGGACGGTTGGAGCCAATCACCACCAAGTGTTCGCCGCGTGTCAACCCCGCTTGGTGCAAGCCGCAGGCCATGTGTGTCACCATGGCAGCCATGTCGGCCCATGTGGTGGTTTGCCAAATGCCGTATTCCTTCTCGCGCATGGCGGGCGCGGTTGGGCGCTCGCTGGCATGCTTGAGTAACAGTCGTGGGAACGTGGTTTGCATTCCTGATCCTTGCTTTGTGTATCGACTAAATACCGTGACGCTTGCGCGACGCGCTATTGATGTAGGCGCGATCGTATGGGTAGGTTTGACGCTAAGTTGTCGTTTGGACGACAATTTAGGGAAGACACCTAGCAGGACTTACCCGAGTCTGACGTTTCACTGGAGCCCCAAGATGGCAAATGAGCCAAGCGTTTATCAAAGACGACGTGCATTGACCGAGCCAGAGCTCGCGCTGATTCCGTGGCTTGGCTTACTCAAAGAGAGTGAACGCAAGCGCGTGGAGTCACAACTGGTGGTGAGCGACCCCAAGCCCGGTGACTACGTGTGCCGCGTGGGCCGGCCAGCCACCTATTGGTTTGGTGTGGTGGAGGGCTTGTTGAAGATGAGCACAGACAGCGCCAGTGGCCGCAGCATCACGTTCACGGGCGTGCCGCCGGGCGGCTGGTTTGGGGAGGGCACGGTCATCAAGCGCGAGAGCTACCGTTACAACATCATGGCGCTTCGCAACAGCGTGGTGGCGGGACTGCCGATCGACACGTTTCATTGGCTGCTCGACAACTCCATTGGCTTCAACCGCTTTGTGATGAACCAACTCAACGAGCGCTTGGCGCAGTTCATTGAGGCGCGTGAAATTGACCGATCCACCGATCCCGATGTGCGTGTGGCGCGCAACCTCGCCGCGTTGTTCAACCCCACTTTGTTTCCGGGCGTGGGTGAAATTTTGCGCATCACACAACAAGAGCTGGCTTACTTGGTTGGTTTGTCGCGCCAACGTGTGAACGTGGCGCTGAACCGCCTCGAAGAACAAGGTGCCATTCGCATTGAATATGGCGGCATGCGGGTGCTTGACCTTGCCGCGCTGCGTGCCAGCGGCACTTAGAATTCGCCCCTTATGTCAGACACGCCAGAACTCACCCGCCTCAACAAACGCATGGCCGAACTCGGCCTGTGCTCTCGCCGCGAGGCCGATGCGTGGATAGAACAAGGCTGGGTGTTGGTCAACGGCCGCCCTGCTGAAATGGGTGTGAAAGTGGGCCCGAACGACCGCGTGGATATTGACCCCCGCGCCACGGGCCACCAAGACGGACAAGTGACCATCTTGCTGCACAAACCCATGGGCTATGTGAGCGGGCAAGCCGAAGACGGGCATGAGCCCGCGATCATGCTGATCAACCCGCGCACGCATTGGTCGGGCGATTCGTCCAAACGACGTTTCACGCCCACACAGTTGCGCAGCCTTGCCCCTTCGGGCCGACTCGACATCGACTCCACCGGCTTGTTGGTGATGACGCAAGACGGCCGCGTTGCACGCCAGCTGATTGGCGAAGACTCGGGAATGGAAAAAGAATATTTGGTGCGCGTGACTTACACCGGCCAAGAAAACACGGCCGCGGCCACCGCCGCATCTGCCACCTATGGCGGCAGAGCCAACCAACTCAGCGCCATCGGTGACCACGACCGCGTGACCAACAACGTGCAATCTGTGTTTCCAAAGGACCAACTCGAACGCTTGCGCCATGGCCTGAGCTTGGACGGCAAGCCGCTGAAACGCGCCCAGGTGGAATGGCAAAACCCAGAGCAGCTGCGCTTTGTACTGACCGAAGGCAAAAAACGCCAAATTCGCCGCATGTGCGAGCAAGTGGGCCTGCAGGTCGTGGGCCTCAAGCGCATCCGCATTGGGCACGTCCAACTGGGGCAGCTGCCTGCGGGGCAGTGGCGCTATCTGGGCGCACACGAACGCTTTTGAATTGGCGAATTGCCCGCTTTGTCATCCCTCTTGAAATTTCAACCCGCGCCCCACACCTCAGGGCGTCGTTTTTTGTAATTCTGTTTTAAAGACCATGACCAAACAAACCCATGCCTTCCAAGCCGAAGTGTCGCAACTGCTGCACCTCGTGACCCATTCCCTGTATTCCAACAAAGAAATCTTTTTGCGTGAATTGGTGTCCAACGCCTCTGACGCCTGCGACAAGCTGCGCTATGAAGCCCTGAACAACGATGCCTTGTTTGAAGGCAACGCCGAACTGGAAGTGCGCGTGAGCTTTGACAAAGCCGCCCGCACCCTGACCATTGCCGACAACGGCATTGGCATGAGCCAAGAAGACGCCATTGCGCACCTGGGCACCATTGCCAAAAGCGGCACACGCGAGTTCATGGGCAAGCTCAGTGGCGACCAGAAAACCGATGCCAAAGACCAAGGCGCCTTAATTGGCCAGTTTGGCGTGGGCTTTTACTCGGGCTACATCGTGGCCGACCGCATCACGGTCGAATCCCGCCGCGCAGGACTGAAGGCCAGCGAGGGCGTGCGCTGGAGCAGCACCGGCACGGGCGATTTTGAGGTGGAGACGATCACCCAAGAGGCACGCGGCACGCACGTCATTTTGCATTTGCGCGACGATGCCGAGGAATACCTGAGCGCTTGGAAACTCAAGTCGGTCATCAACAAATACTCTGACCACATCTCGTTGCCCATTCGCATGCGCAAAGAAGAGTGGAAAGACGGGGAAAACGATCAACCTGGCGAAATGGTGCTGACCGATGAGTGGGAAACCATCAACCAAGCCAACGCACTGTGGTCACGCCCCAAGAAGGACGTGACTGACGAGCAGCACGCCGAGTTCTACAAGCACATCAGCCATGACTTTGAGCCGCCTTTGGCTTGGAGCCACAACCGCGTGGAAGGCAGCACCGAGTACACGCAGCTGCTGTACATCCCAGGCAAAGCGCCCATGGACTTGTTCAACCGCGAGAAGAAAGCGGGCTTGAAGTTATATGTGAAGCGCGTGTTCATCATGGACGACGCTGAGGCGCTGATGCCCTCTTACCTGCGTTTTGTCAAAGGTGTGGTGGACTCGGCCGATTTGCCATTGAACGTGAGCCGCGAGTTGTTGCAAGAAAGCCGCGACGTCAAAGCCATTCGCGAAGGCAACACACGCCGCGTATTGGCGGTGTTGGAAGACTTGGCCAAGTACGACACAGCCCCTGTGGCGGGCGATGACGGTGTCACTGACGTTTTAAGCGATGAAGACAAAGCCAAGCAAGGCAAGTACAGCCAGTTCTACGCCGAGTTTGGCGCGGTGCTCAAAGAAGGTTTGGGCGAAGACTTTGCGAACAAGGACAAGCTGGCCAAACTGCTGCGCTTTGCCAGCACCAGCACAGACACTGTGAGCGTGTCATTTGCAGACTACAAGACGCGCATGAAAGAAGGCCAAGAGGCCATCTACTACATCACCGCCGACACATTGGCCGCAGCCAAGAACAGCCCGCAACTCGAAGTGTTCCGCAAAAAGGGCATCGAGGTGTTGCTGATGACCGACCGCGTGGACGAGTGGGCGCTGAACTTTGTGCAAGAGTTTGATGGCACGCCACTGCAGTCTGTGGCCAAAGGCGCTGTGGATTTAGGCGCATTGCAAGACGAGGCGGAGAAGAAGGCCGCAGAAGATGCCGCTGAATCCTTCAAACCTGTCTTAGCCAAGCTCAAAGAAGCCTTGAAAGACAAAGCCGAGGACGTGCGCGTGACCACGCGCTTGGTGGACTCACCCGCGTGTTTGGTGGTGAAAGACCATGGCATGTCCATGCAACTGGCCCGCATGCTCAAGCAAGCTGGTCAACAAGCGCCTGCGATGAAGCCCATCTTGGAAGTGAACGCTGAGCACGCTTTGGTCAAGAAACTCAGTGGCGATGCCAACCCCAACTTCCATGATTTGGCGCACATCTTGTTTGACCAAGCTTTGCTGGCCGAGGGGGGTTTGCCAGAAGACCCTGCCGCCTATGTGAAACGGGTGAACGCACTCTTGGTGTAAAAACGGGTCCATGACACACATGGACACACCCACCTCTCCTTCGTTGAACGACATCGAGGCCAGCACGCATGTGCTGGCCTTTGATATTTTTGGCACTGTGGTGGATTGGCACGGCAGCATCGTGCGCGAAGTGCAAACGCGCTACCCTGCCGTGGATGCCAATGCTTTTGCATTGGCTTGGCGAGCGGGCTATCAGCCAGCGATGGCGCGTGTTCGTTCTGGTGAACTCGGGTGGACGCGCATTGATGAGCTGCACCGTTTGATTCTTGAAGACTTGTTGCCATCGTTTGGTTTGACGCATTTGAGCGAAGCTGAACGCGTTCACCTCAACCGGGTGTGGCACCGTTTGGATGCGTGGCCTGACAGCGTGACGGGGCTTTTGCGGCTGAAGAAGAAATTCACCATTTGCAGTTTGTCAAATGGCAATCTTGGCTTGCTCACCAACATGGCCAAACGCGCGGGGCTGCCCTGGGACTGCGTGCTGTCGGCAGAAGTTTTTCGCGCTTACAAACCTGACCCTGCGGCGTATTTGGGTGTCGCTCAGGTGTTTGATTTACAGCCGCATCAAGTCATGCTTTGTGCCGCGCATCACGACGACTTGGTTGGCGCTCGCGCATGTGGTTTGCGCACCGCCTACATTGAGCGCGCTCTGGAGTTTGGTGTAGGTCAACCCAAAGATGTGTCGCCGCAGGTGGGCAACGATTTGCACGCGCGAGACATCCACAATTTGGCCGACTTACTCGGCTGTTAAACCACCAGGGGCTCTTCTTGCATGGCTTCGCACTGTTCCACCAACATGTGCGTTTGCTCAGCCCAATAGTCGCTGCTGCCAAACCATGAGAAATGCTGCACAAACGCTGGGTCGTCTCTGCGCCTGGCCAGCCACGCGCTGTAGTGAATCAAGCGCAAGGTGCGCAGGGGCTCGATCAAAGCCAGCTCGCTTCGGTTGAGCTGGCGCATTTGTTCGTACCCATCCAGCAGCATCGACAATTGTTGCGTGCGCTGCGCACGATCACCACTGAGCAGCATCCACAGGTCTTGAATGGCAGGGCCCATGCGGGCGTCATCTAAGTCCACAAAATGCGGGCCGCCATTGGCTAAGTCTGTGGGCGTCCACAAGATGTTGCCTGGGTGGCAGTCGCCATGCAGACGTATGTGCCTTGCTGGATGGTTGGCATGCTGATGCGTGGCGATGTCGATGGCTTGGTTACACACCGCAAGCCATTCGGTTTGCTGGTCCATCGGGATGATGCGTTGCGCGATCAACCAGTCTCGTGACTCGATCGCAAATGTGCGGATGTTGAGCGTCGGCCGTGATTCAAAGTTTTGTTTGGCGCCTACGTTGTGAATACGCGCAATGAAGCGGCCAATCCACTCCAACACCTCTGCATCGTCTAGCTCAGGCCTTCGGCCGCCGCGACGCGGGCTCACGCTGAACGCAAAGCCATGGGCGTGGTGCAAGGTTTGGCCATGCAGGCTCAGAGGGCCCACCAGCGGAATCTCATCTGCCACCAACTCTGCGGCAAAGCTGTGTTCTTCCAAAATTTGTGCATCGCTCCAACGCTCAGGCCTGTAAAACTTAGCCACCACCGAGCTGTTGTCGTCCAACATGACTTGGTACACCCGGTTTTCATACGAGCTCAAGGCAGTGAGTCGTCCATCGACTGCCAGTCCCAGGTCTGACAATGCATCCAGCACCACATCGGGTGTGAGTGCGGCGTAGGGGTGTTGCTTGGTGACGTCTTCAAACACCCCAAACAACCTCTTTGTCTTCCGCATGGGCGCGCCGCAGCATCTCAACAAACGGCACCACGCGCTGTTTGAGGCTGATGGTCACTGGACGATCAACCACGTGAGCAGATGCGTCGTCTGGCGCATTGGCTTGGGTCGTTGTGTTTGCTGCTTCTTTGGCGGCCTTGATGATCAATTCTTCGCGCTCGACCGCCGCATGCAGTGCATCAATGGCTGCCATCATTTCGCCCGGCATGATGATGCCCTTGACCCCTGGGTCTTTGCCAATGAGTTTGAGGATGTGTTTGCCATGAGGCTCCAACATGATCATGTCGGATGTGGCTTTTGATTTGAATTTGTACAACATGCGTTCATTGTGCGCTCTTGGGTCGCACGGTCAAGTTGTGTTGGATCTTAGAGTTTCAACAGCGGGTCAACGGCTGCGTGAAATGCTTCTGGTCGTTCATACATCAGCCAATG
This sequence comes from Comamonadaceae bacterium, assembly GCA_027485285.1. Taxonomy (GTDB): domain Bacteria; phylum Pseudomonadota; class Gammaproteobacteria; order Burkholderiales; family Burkholderiaceae_C; genus Limnohabitans. The sequence continues at coordinate 18,722 of JAIXRH010000023.1, forward strand.
CCCAGCATCAGGCACGACCTGGAAGCTGGCCAGGCTAGGAAGCACTGTCGGCACCTGCTGCAAAGTGTTTGCATAAAGCGCATCCAGTTCCCCCCACACACCGTGTACAGGGCACGTCCAATGTGTTTGTGCGTTGGCCAAGACTTCGGTTCGCGCAATGCGCCTGCGACGCAAGCGGTCTCGCGCCACGTTGTCCTGTTGCAGGTCAATCACGTCCTCTGTCACGCTTTGTGCATGGGCAAACATCATGGCGTTCAGGTTGTGACGATGGACGTTTCGGATCTCTGCATGACCCATGTGCGTTGCCGTACCGCGCATTGGCAGCTCTTTGCCAAACAAGCCCAAGCCCGGTGCCCCCACCAAAATCAGCTGTCGAATGATGTGCGGGTACTGCGCAGCCATCAATCCAGCGGTCATTCCCCCGAAAGAGAAGCCCATGACATCCACAGGCTCGTCTTTGAAAGATCGCATCAAAATTTCAGCCAGATAAGGCACGAGACCATCGGCATCACTCACGCCGCTGGGCAAATCGGAGTCGCCAAAGCCAGGAATGTCCAGCGCCCACACGGGCCGCATTTGGGCCAAGTGTTCAACGTTTCTCACCCAATGTGTCCAGCTGCCCGAACCGCCGTGCAGCAGCACAAGGGGTCTCGGCTGGGGAGCGTTCGCCATGTTGGTGGCAGTGCCTGCGGCACCCTTGTCCGCGGCCACATCTGTGCAGTTGTTTGCGCCCCAAACATGCCAGACAACTTTGCCCCATGTATAGGTTTGTTGGATGTGTTTTGACTGCGACTCGACTCTGCTGATTTCCATGTGTGAATCTCCCAAGTAAAACGCCCACTGAATGAATTCAGTGGGCGTTTTAAAGTGGTTGCGCGAGTAGGATTTGAACCTACGACCTTTGGGTTATGAGCCCAACGAGCTACCAGGCTGCTCCATCGCGCGTCAAGACAATTAGTATATCCTATTAAGCCGCTGTTTCGGTAGAAGATGCCTCAGAAACTTCTGGACGATCTACCAATTCAACATAGGCCATCGGTGCGTTGTCACCCACGCGGAAACCCATTTTCAAAATACGTGTGTAACCACCTGGGCGCGTCTTGAAACGAGGACCCAGATCGTTGAACAATTTGACCACGCTGTCACGATCGCGCAAGCGATCGAATGCCAAGCGGCGGTTTGCAACGGTAGGCTCTTTGGCCAAAGTGATCATCGGCTCAATCACGCGACGCAGCTCTTTGGCTTTTGGCAAGGTGGTTTTGATGGCTTCGTGCTCGATGAGCGAATTCATCATGTTGCGCAGCATCGCCAAGCGATGTGAGCTGGTGCGGTTAAGTTTGCGAAGTCCGTGTCCGTGACGCATTTTGATTTCCTTTGATGTTTTACCGGCCGCCGTATCAGGTACGGCCAGGGGACTTTAAAAGTCGGTGGTTTTGAATTAACGACGCTCTAAGCCAGCAGGTGGCCAGCTCTCGAGCTTCATGCCCAAGGTCAAACCACGAGAAGCCAAAACTTCTTTGATTTCGTTGAGTGACTTACGACCCAAGTTAGGGGTCTTGAGCAACTCGTTTTCAGTGCGCTGGATCAGATCACCGATGTAATAAATGTTTTCAGCTTTCAAGCAGTTGGCTGAACGCACCGTCAATTCCAACTCGTCCACTGGGCGCAGCAAGATTGGGTCGAACTGTTGGCCGCCGCGTGGTGCTGCTGCTTCCATGATGCCGTTGATGGCGTCACCTTCCAACTGTGCAAACACAGCCAGTTGTTCCACCAAAATCTTGGAAGAAGCGCGCACAGCGTCTTCCGCCGTGATTGCACCGTTGGTTTCAATCTCCATGACCAAGCGGTCAAGGTCCGTACGTTGTTCAACGCGAGCGTTTTCAACGCTATAGCTGACGCGGCTGACGGGTGAAAAAGCAGCATCCAACACGATACGACCGATGGACTTGCTTGGCTCTTCGCCGTAGCGACGCACAGTGCCTGGCACGTAGCCTCGGCCTGTTTCAACTTTGAGTTGAATGTCGATCTTGCCGCCATGCGACAAGTTGGCAATCACGTGCTCAGGGTTGATGATTTCAACATCGTGAGGCACTTGAATGTCTGCCGCCGTGACAGCGCCTTCGCCGTCTTTGCGCAAGCTCAGGGTGACTTCGTCGCGGTTGTGCATTTTGAACACAACGCCTTTGAGGTTCAACAAGATGTTGACGACATCTTCTTGCACACCGTCGATGGACGAGTACTCGTGCACGACGCCAGCAATGGTGACTTCAGTCACGGCATAGCCAACCATAGACGACAGCAAAACGCGGCGCAGGGCGTTGCCCAAGGTGTGGCCATAGCCACGCTCAAAAGGCTCCAAGGTCACCTTGGCGCGGTTGTGACCCAATTGCTCGACGTGAATATTTTTTGGTTTCAGCAAATTCGTTTGCATTCAGATTTCCTATCAATACCCCCGGCTCGTTACACCGGTAAGGCTGGGTTTCTGGACCACGCAGCGCGAGCAGGCTGCGTGGGGTGCGTTAGGTTGAAAACTTCAACCAGGATTAACGCGAATAAAGTTCGACGATCAAAGATTCGTTGATGTCAGCAGCAAATTCGTCGCGGTCTGGGGTCTTCTTGAAGACACCTTCTGCTTTTTCGAGATTGACTTCAACCCAAGCAGGCATGCCCACTTGTTTGGCCAATTCGAGTGCTTCCAGCACGCGACCTTGCTTTTTAGACTTTTCACGCACAGCCACCACGTCACCGGCTTTCACCAGATAAGAAGCGATGTTGACTTGCTGGCCGTTCACCGTGATGGCCTTGTGTGACACCAACTGACGTGCTTCAGCACGTGTGGAACCAAAGCCCATGCGATACACCACGTTGTCCAAACGTGTCTCCAAAAGGGTCAACAGGTTTGCACCCGTGTTGCCTTTTTGGCGGTCGGCAGCGGCAAAATAGCGGCGGAACTGGCGCTCCAACACGCCGTACATGCGTTTGACTTTTTGCTTTTCGCGCAATTGCAAACCGAAGTCAGACGTGCGCTGACCCGAGGTGCGGCCGTGTTGGCCAGGCTTGCTGTCGAATTTGCACTTGTCGCTGATGGAGCGACGAGCGCTCTTTAAGAACAAGTCGGTGCCTTCACGGCGTGAGAGTTTGGCCTTGGGGCCTAGGTAACGTGCCACTTGAATTTCCTTATCTGATCAGCTGCTCGCTAGAAGCGAGGAGCCGCTGGGGGTTGACCAGCGGCGGTGGGCTTGTGGTTAACAGTAAAAAAGCAAAAAAGCTTAGATACGACGACGCTTTTGTGGACGGCAGCCGTTGTGGGGCACAGGCGTCACGTCAGCAATCGAGTTGATGCGAATGCCCAATGCGGCCAAAGCACGCACTGAAGATTCACGGCCAGGGCCTGGACCTTTGATCTCGACATCCAAGTTCTTGATGCCTTGATCAACGGCTGCGCGACCGGCAACTTCCGAAGCCACTTGGGCTGCGAAAGGTGTGGACTTGCGTGAGCCCTTGAAACCTTGACCACCTGAGGACGCCCATGACAACGCATTGCCTTGGCGGTCAGTGATGGTGATGATGGTGTTGTTGAACGACGCGTGCACGTGCGCGATGCCGTCAGCAATGTTCTTACGAACCTTTTTACGTACGCGTGAAGCTGCGCCGCTGGGAGATTTAGCCATTGTTCAGTCCTATTATTTCTTCAACGACTGGGCTGCTTTACGCGGACCCTTGCGTGTACGAGCGTTGGTACGCGTACGCTGACCACGCATAGGAAGACCGCGACGGTGACGGAAGCCGCGGTAGCAACCGATGTCCATCAAACGCTTGATGTTCATGGTTGTCTCGCGACGCAAGTCACCTTCAATCGTGAATTCAGCGATCTGGTCACGGATCTTTTCGAGGTCCGAATCAGTCAGATCTTTGATCTTCTTTGCGTAATCAATGCCACATGCTTCGCAAATTTTGCGAGCGCGTGTGCGACCAATACCGAAAATCGATGTCAAACCGATTTCAGCGTGTTTGTGCGGCGGAATATTAATGCCAGCGATACGTGCCATATGCGTCCTCTTTAAACCAGTTCAATCAACCTTGACGCTGTTTGTGGCGTGGATCTGTACAGATCACACGAACCACGCCCTTGCGGCGGATGATTTTGCAGTTGCGGCAAATTTTTTTGACCGAAGCCGAAACTCTCATTTCACTCTCCTAAAACTCATTTCATTTCACACCCTCATTGGCATGAAACACGTTTGTTACTTGGCCCGTTAGAGCGTTGTTTTGAAACTAGCCTTTTTCAAAAGCGAGTCGTATTGTTGGCTCATCATGTAGTTTTGCACTTGGGCCATGAAGTCCATGGTGACAACCACAATGATCAGCAACGACGTCCCACCGAAATAGAAAGGCACGTTGTATTTCAGGATCAAAAACTCAGGAAGCAAGCACACAAAGGTGATGTACACCGCGCCGGCAAATGTGAGTCGAACCAAAATTTTGTCAATGTATTTCGCTGTGTGGTCGCCCGGACGGATACCGGGAACAAACGCACCACTCTTCTTCAAATTGTCTGCCGTCTCTCGGCTATTGAAAACCAAGGCGGTGTAGAAGAAGCAGAAAAAGACGATCGCTGCAGCATAAAACATCACATAGACAGGTTGTCCGGGTGCCAGCGCAGCAGAAATATCTTTGAGCCAACTCATGCTGTCGCCAGTGCTGAACCAACTCACCACAGTGGCAGGCAAAAGAATGATGGAAGAAGCGAAGATGGGAGGAATGACACCCGCCATGTTCAATTTCAAGGGCAAGTGCGACGATTGACCGCCATACACTTTGTTGCCCACTTGACGACGCGCATAGTTCACTAAGATTTTGCGTTGGCCACGCTCGACAAACACAACGAAGTAAGTGACCAATCCCACCACCACCACGATGAGGATGGCGGCCAAAATGCTCATAGCACCTGTACGCACCAACTCAAGCAAGCCGCCGATTGAACCAGGCAAACCTGCTGCGATGCCCGCAAAAATCAAAATAGAGATGCCGTTACCCAAACCACGCTCAGTGATTTGCTCACCCAACCACATCAAGAACATCGTACCGGCAGTCAAGCTGATCATGGCTGTCATGCGAAAGCCCAAACCTGGCGCATTCACCAAGCCAGCGGACGCTTCCAATGCCATGGCAATTCCCATGGACTGGAACATGGCCAAGCCTAATGTGCCGTAACGCGTGTACTGTGTGATTTTGCGACGACCAGATTCGCCTTCTTTTTTGAGCTGCTCCAAAGAAGGCAACACATAGGTCAGCAACTGCATGATGATTGATGCAGAGATATAGGGCATGATGCCCAACGCGAACACGGTGAAGCGCGACAGAGCACCACCGGAGAACATGTTGAACAAGTTCAAAATGCCGCCCTGTTGGCCCTTAAAGAGTTGTTGCAACTCGTCAGGGTTGATGCCTGGCACGGGAATGTGGGCACCCACGCGGTAAACCACCAAGGCGAGCAGCAAAAAGACCAGTCGGCGACGCAGGTCGCCGAACTTGTCCTTGTTACCGATCGATGCAGAGGTGGTAGCCACGGCGCGTTGTTCCTGTTACGTTTGGATTATTCGACCGAGCCGCCAGCGGCTTCGATGGCAGCCTTGGCACCAGCAGTAGCGCCAATGCCGTTGAGCTTAACTGCAGTCGTCAATTCGCCAGTCTTCACAACCTTGACGACGCGAGCGATAGAGGCCACGAGGCCAGCAGCCTTCAATGTCAACATATCAACTTCAGCCGCGCCGAGTTGTTGCAAGTCAGCCAAAGTCACTTCGTCGTTGTACTTCAAAGTGGTGGACTTGAAGCCGCGCTTGGGCAAGCGACGCTGCAAAGGCATTTGACCGCCTTCGAAACCGACCTTGTGGTAGCCGCCAGAACGGGACTTTTGACCTTTGTGACCGCGGCCAGCTGTCTTGCCGAGGCCAGAGCCGATACCGCGACCAACACGGCGCTTGGCGTGTTTCGCGCCAGGTGCGTGGGTGATGTTATTGAGTTCCATCTTCGACCTTTTACAGCACTTTGACCAGATAGCTGATCTTGTTGATCATGCCGCGCACTGCGGGCGTGTCTTCCAACTCGCTCACAGAATTCAGTTTGCGCAAACCCAAGCCACGGACAGTGGCGCGGTGCGATTCTTTGGTGCCAATTGGGCTACGCACCAATTGGATCTTCACAGTTTGAGGGGTAGTCATTGAATGCTCCGAGATTAAGCGAAGATTTCTTCGATGTTTTTGCCACGCTTAGCCGCCACTTCTGAGGGCGTCGTGGAATTGTTCAAAGCATCCAAGGTTGCACGAACCATGTTGTATGGGTTGGATGTGCCGTGGCTTTTTGCCACGATGTCCGTGATGCCCATCACTTCGAAGACAGCGCGCATTGGACCGCCCGCAATGATGCCCGTACCCTTGGGCGCTGGAATCATCATGACGTTTGCTGCGCCGTGGCGGCCGTGCACCTTGTGGTGAATCGTGCCGTTTTTCAAAGTCACTTTGGTCATGTTGCGGCGGGCTTCTTCCATCGCTTTTTGGACAGCAGCAGGCACTTCTTTTGACTTGCCTTTGCCCATGCCCACGCGGCCGTCGCCATCACCCACCACAGTCAAAGCTGCGAAACCGAGAATACGGCCACCTTTAACCACTTTGGTGACGCGGTTGACCGCAATCATTTTTTCGCGGAGTCCGTCTTCTGGACCATCACCCTGCGCTTTACCTTGAAATTTAGCCATGTGTAATTTCCAATCCGTTTAGAACTGCAAGCCAGCTTCGCGGGCTGCGTCTGCCAAAGCCTTAACGCGGCCGTGGTAAGCAAAACCTGAACGGTCAAACGCCACTTTTTCGACGCCCGCTTTTTTTGCCTTTTCAGCAATCAGCTTGCCGATCACTTGCGCTGCATTGACGTTGCCGCCTTTGCCCGATGCGCCCAGTTGTGTGCGCACTTGGGCTTCGGCAGAAGATGCTGTCGCCACCACTTTGGTACCGCAAGCGGAAACCACAGTCGCGTAGATGTGCAAGTTGGTGCGGTTCACCATCAAACGTGCAACGCCTTGGTTGGCGATGCGGATACGCGTTTGACGTGCACGGCGGAGTCGCTGCTCTTTTTTGGTCAACATGTTGCAGCTCCTTATTTCTTCTTGGTCTCTTTGATCGTGATCTTCTCATCCGAATAACGGATGCCCTTGCCTTTGTAAGGCTCTGGGGGGCGAATTGCACGAATCTCAGCGGCCACTTGGCCCACGCGTTGGCGGTCAGCACCCTTGATGATGATTTCCGTCGCGGCAGGCGTTTCAACCTTGATGCCCTCAGGCATATCTTTGTTCACAGGGTGGGAATAACCGACAGCCAAGTTCAACTTAGAACCTTGAGCCGCAGCTTTGTAGCCCACACCGACCAAGAGCAACTTCTTCTCGAAGCCTTTGGTCACACCGGTCACCATGTTGTTGACCAACTGGCGCAATGTGCCACTCATGGCATTTGCTTCGCGTGAATCATCCACCGGTACAAATGTGACTTGGCCGGCTTCGTTGACAACCTTCACCAATGCATGGGCAGCAATCGACAGCGTACCGCCGGAACCCTTGACACTGATTTGGGCACTATTGATTGACACGTCCACACCTTGGGGGACGGTCACTGGCATTTTTCCTACTCGGGACATTTCAGTCTTTCCTTTAGGCTGCGGTTAAGCGACGTAGCACAACACTTCGCCACCGACACCGGTAGCGCGTGCTTTGCGGTCAGTCATCACACCTTGGGGTGTGGTGACAATTGCCACGCCCATGCCATTCATGACTTGGGGGATAGCGCCGCAGCCTTTGTAAACGCGCAGGCCAGGACGGCTCACACGCTCAATGCGTTCGATCACTGGGCGGCCTGCGTAGTACTTGAGAGTGATCTCAAGCTCAGTCTTGCCAGCGTCTTGTTTAATTTGAAAACCGTCGATGTAGCCTTCGTCTTTCAGCACTTGCGCAATGGCGATCTTCACTTTGGAAGAAGGCACCATCACAGTGGGCTTGGCCACCATTTGCGCGTTGCGGATGCGAGTCAGCAAGTCGGCGATTGGATCACTCATGCTCATATTGAATCTCCTGCCTATTACCAGCTGGCTTTGGTGATGCCGGGAATGTTGCCCTGGAAGGCAAGTTCACGGATCTTGGCGCGGCCAAGGCCGAATTGGCGGAATGTGCCACGTGGGCGACCAGTGATCGCACAACGGTTACGTTGACGCGTGGGGTTCGCGTTACGTGGCAGCTTTTGTAAACCCAAACGGGCAGCTGCGCGCTCTTCATCGCTGCGCTTGAAGTCGGTGGCGATAGCCTTCAACTCTGCGTGCTTAGCAGCGTACTTTGCAACCAAACGGTCGCGCTTGAGCTCGCGCTCGATCAATGCTTGTTTAGCCACGTGCCACCTCTGTCTTGAATGGGAAACGGAAGCCAGCGAGGAGTGCCTTGCACTCTTCGTCGGTCTTGGCCGTCGTGGTGATGCTGATGTTCAAACCGCGCAAAGCGTCAACTTTGTCGTATTCGATCTCAGGGAAAATGATTTGCTCTTTCACGCCGATGTTGTAGTTACCACGACCATCGAAAGCGCGAACAGAAATCCCGCGGAAGTCACGAACGCGAGGCAAAGCCACGGTCACGAAACGGTCGAGGAATTCATACATCTGAACGCCGCGCAAAGTCACCATGCAACCGATAGGCTGGCCTTCACGGATTTTGAAACCCGCAATCGCCTTCTTGGCCTTGGTGACCACAGGCTTTTGGCCTGCAATTTTGGTTAAATCGCTGACTGCGTTGTCCATGACTTTCTTGTCAGCCACGGCTTCGCTCACGCCCATATTCAGCGTGATTTTGGTCAAACGTGGAACTTGCATGGGCGACTTGTAGCCAAACTTTTCAGTCAGCTCAGGCGCCACTTTTTCACGGTAATGTTGTTGGAGTCGTGCCATATTTATGCCACCTTGATTTCTTCGCCACTGGATTTGTAGACGCGCACTTTGGCGCCGTCTGCCAGGACTTTGATGCCAACACGATCAGCCTTACCTGTAGCCGCATTGAAGATGGCCACGTTGGACTGATGGATGGGCATTGTTTTGTCAACGATGCCGCCTTGTGTTCCAGCCATTGGATTTGGCTTGGTGTGTTTTTTCACCAAGTTAATACCGTCGATCAACAGGTGGCTGTCGTCTTTGCGCAGCGACACAACGCCACGCTTGCCTTTGTCACGCCCAGTCAGGACGATGACTTGGTCGCCTTTGCGAATCTTGTTCATGATGCGTCCTTACAGAACTTCAGGAGCCAGAGACACGATCTTCATGAACTTCTCAGTGCGCAACTCGCGCGTCACTGGGCCGAAGATACGGGTGCCGATAGGCTCCAACTTTGCATTGAGCAACACTGCTGCGTTGCCATCGAATTTGACGAGCGAACCGTCGCCACGGCGGATGCCTTTGGCTGTACGGACCACCACAGCGCTGTACACCTCGCCTTTTTTGACGCGGCCACGCGGAGCGGCTTCTTTGATGCTCACCTTGATGATGTCGCCCACGCTCGCATAACGACGCTTGGAACCGCCGAGCACCTTGATGCACAAAACGGACTTCGCACCGGTGTTGTCAGCGACATCTAACCGTGTTTCAGTTTGGATCATTTCAATATTTCCCAACTTGCATCAGTCTTCACAAAACTCTCCTTTGCAGGAAAGTAGTGCAACAAACCAATCAGTCTTGGGCCCGTCATCCACATCGCAAACCACTCGCAATGCTTCAACTTGGGGCAGATAAACCCCGCTTTTTTAGCGGAGCCGCAAATTATGCCATAGCTTTTTGTGCTGCGTCAAACTATTTTTCAGATTCTTTTTAGATTCACCGACAATTCGGGCATGTCTACACCCTCCAACCCCTCTCAAACCCTGGCATTCATTGGCGGCGGCAACATGGCCAGCGCCATCATTGGCGGCTTGATCAAGCAAGGCACACTGGCCCACGACATTTGGGTGGTCGAGCCTTTTGAAGAGGCGCGCCAGCGCCTGCAGGCGCAATTTGGCGTTCGTGTTTTGCCCGCCGCCGACGCCACTTTGGCAAATGCTGGGCTAGTCGTGTGGGCGGTCAAGCCTCAAAACTTCAAAGAAGCCGCCCTTCAAACCCAAGCTTTCTGCCACAACGCACTGCACCTGAGCGTGGCCGCTGGCATTCGCAGCGACAGCATTGCCAAATGGCTGAGTTCCGAGCGTGTGGTGCGCGCCATGCCCAACACGCCCGCCCTTGTGGGCTTGGGTCAATCGGGCTTGTTTGCCCGGGCTGGCGTGACTGCAACTGACAAAGCCTGGATAGAACAAGTGGTGGCCACCACAGGTGCGCTGCTGTGGGTGAACGACGAGCACTTGCTTGACGCGGTCACTGCCCTGTCTGGCTCTGGACCCGCCTATGTGTTTTTCTTCATTGAAGCCATGGTCGAGGCGGGCGTCAAGATGGGCCTGACGCCCGATCAAGCCACACAGCTGGCCATTGGCACATTTGAAGGCGCATCCCATCTGGCCAAAACCGCCAACGAGCCACCCTCCGTCTTGCGCGAACGCGTCACTTCCAAAGGTGGCACCACTTATGCCGCCCTCACTTTTATGCAAA
>JAIXRH010000035.1 GCA_027485285.1 Comamonadaceae bacterium
CGATGGTCGAACCCATTTGTTCGACCGTAAAAGTAAAACGGCCCCGCAAATCCAGCGGGGCTGTCGTGTGATTGAGGCCCAGAGCCCAGACTGCCATGACGCACATTATAAAATTTACTCACATGGGTCCCCTGGAACAAATCATTCACACCTTGAACTTCATTGCCCCCGCATGGGCTGTGGCCCTGTTTTGTGTGCTGGTGGCCCGCCTGAGCGCCCGGTGGTGGCTGCCTTTGGCCAGTTGGAGCCTGATGCAGCAGACCTTGGTGAGCGGTGCGCTAGGCACAGCAGTCTTGGCTGGCGGCCTGGTTGTATGGGGCGTCGACGGAAAAATGGCCACTTACTCGGCCTTGGTCATCACCTGTGGCACGGCGCAGTGGTTCATGTGTAAGGGCTCTAAGCCCCTAACGCCCTAGCCCCAAGCCCCCTGCGGTAAAATCGGGCCTTAATTCGCGCCCCCTTGCGCCCTCGCGCGCACATCACACCATGAATGCTCCAACCTCGCTGAACCACTTGCTCGCCACGGCTGAAGAAAGCCCGCGACTGCGCGAAATCCCCTACAACTACACCTCTTTCTCCGACCGAGAAATCGTGCTGCGTTTGCTCGGCGCTGAGGCGTGGGAGTTGCTGCTGCGTTTGCGCCAAGAACGCCGCACGGGCCGCTCGGCCCGCATGATGTACGAAGTGTTGGGCGACATCTGGGTGGTGCAGCGCAACCCCTATTTACAAGACGACTTGCTTGACAGCCCCAAGCGCCGCCTCCAGTTGGTCGAGGCTTTGCACCACCGTTTGGGCGAAGTGCAGCAGCGCCGCACCCCCGATGCTGACGCCGAGCGTGACGCCATGGTGGGCCAGTTGTTGCAAGCTGCCAGCCGCGCAGTGGCAGATTTCAGCACCCAGTTCGATGCGATCGCAGCCTTGCGCAAAAAAACTGCGCGTTTGCTCAAAAAGCACACGGCCAACGACAACATCAAGTTTGACGGCCTCTCGCGCGTGAGCCACGTGACCGACGCCACCGACTGGCGCGTGGAATACCCCTTCGTCGTGCTGACCCCAGACACCGAAGCCGAAATGGCGGGCTTGGTCAAAGGGTGTATCGACCTCGGCCTGACCATCGTCCCACGTGGCGGCGGCACAGGCTACACAGGCGGCGCGATTCCACTCACCTGGAAGAGCGCGGTCATCAACACCGAAAAGCTCGAAGCCATGACCGAGGTCGAAATGGTCGACCTGCCTGGCATCGCGCACAAAGTGCCCACGATTTACACCGAAGCTGGTGTGGTCACCCAGCGCGTGGCCGATGCGGCCGAGCGGGGTGGTTTTGTGTTTGCGGTGGACCCCACCTCTGCCGAAGCTTCTTGCATTGGCGGCAACATCGCCATGAACGCGGGCGGCAAAAAAGCCGTGTTGTGGGGCACAGCCCTTGACAACTTGGCCAGCTGGCGCATGGTCACGCCCGATGCTGAGTGGCTCGACGTCATTCGCGTGGACCACAACATGGGCAAGATCCATGATGCTGAAGTGGCCAGTTTCGAGCTGAACTATTACCAAGCCGATGGCAAAACCTTCATCCGCAAAGAGCGCTTGGACATTCCCGGCAAGTCCTTCCGCAAAGCAGGCTTGGGCAAAGACGTGACCGACAAGTTCTTGAGCGGTCTGCCCGGCATTCAAAAAGAAGGCTGCGATGGCTTGATCACCAGCGCACGCTGGGTGCTGCACCGCATGCCGGCCCACACGCGCACCGTGTGCATGGAGTTTTTTGGCAATGCCAAAGACGCTGTGCCCAGCATTGTGGAAATCAAAGACTACATGTTTGCCGAGCAAAAGCGCAGCGGCGTCTTGCTGGCAGGCCTTGAGCATTTGGACGACCGCTACTTGCGCGCCGTGGGGTATGCCACCAAAAGCAAACGCGGCGGCCTGCCCAAGATGCTGTTGGTGGGCGACATCGCCGGTGACGATGCAGACGAGGTGGCACGCGTCACCTCGGAAGTGTCGCGCATGGCCAACACCCGCAGCGGCGAATGCTTTGTGGCGGTCAGCCCCGAGGCGCGTAAAAAGTTTTGGCTCGACCGCAAGCGCACAGCGGCCATCAGCCGCCACACCAATGCGTTCAAGATCAACGAAGACGTGGTGATTCCCTTGCACCGCATGGCCGAGTACACCGACGGCATTGACCGCATCAACATTGAACTCAGCCTGCGCAACAAGCTGGAGTTGTGCGATGCGCTGGACGACTTCCTGGCCAAAGGCAATTTGCCCTTGGGCAAGTCAGACGACGCCGCTGACATTTCCACGCCAGAATTGTTGGAAGACCGCGTGCAACAAGCCCGCTCGCTGGTGGCCGAGGTGCGTGGCTTGTGGCAGCAATGGTTGAATGACTGCGACGCCTTGTTCCCTCAGCTACAAGACCACAGCCTGCGTGCGAGCTGGAAAACTCAAATTCGTGCGCAACTGCAAAACATCTTCACGGGTGCGCAACTCTCGCCCATCTTGGACGAGTGCACGGCCATTCACCAACGCGTGCTCAAAGGCCGCGTGTGGGTGGCCCTGCACATGCATGCCGGTGACGGCAATGTGCACACCAATATTCCCGTCAACAGTGACAACTACGCCATGCTGCAAACCGCGCATGAGGTGGTGGCGCGCATCATGGTGCTGGCACGTTCACTCGATGGTGTCATCTCTGGCGAGCACGGCATTGGCATCACCAAAATGGGCTTTTTGACGGATGCTGAGTTGCAGCCCTTCGCAGATTACAAAGCCAAAGTCGACCCACAAGGGCGCTTCAACAAAGGCCATTTGTTGCGCAACCAAGACATTGACCTGTCCTTGCGCCACGCCGATTTGAGCCAAGCCTACACGCCGAGCTTTGGCTTGATGAGCCACGAGTCGCTCATCATGCAGCAAAGCGAAATTGGTGCGATTGCCAGCAGCGTGAAAGACTGTTTGCGCTGCGGCAAGTGCAAGCCCGTGTGCGCCACCCATGTGCCACGTGCCAACTTGCTCTACAGCCCGCGCGACAAAATTTTGGCCACGTCCTTGCTGGTCGAGGCCTTCTTGTACGAAGAGCAAACACGCCGTGGTGTGTCCATCAAACACTGGCAAGAGTTTGAAGATGTGGCCGACCATTGCACCGTGTGTCACAAGTGCTTCACACCTTGCCCTGTCAAGATTGACTTTGGCGACGTGACCATGAACATGCGCAACCTGTTGCGCAAGATGGGTCAAAAAACCTTCCGTCCCGGCAATGCGGCGGCCATGTTCATGCTCAACGCCACCAACCCTGAGACCATCAAGTTCGCGCGCGGCGCGATGGTGGGCGTGGGCATGAAGCTGCAACGCATCGCGCACGATGTACTCAAGGTCGTGGCACGCAAACAAACCAAGGCACCGCCTGCCACCGTGGGCACGGCGCCCATCAAAGAACAGGTGATTCACTTCATCAACAAAAAGATGCCGGGCAATCTGCCTAAGAAAACGGCGCGTGCGTTGCTTGACATCGAGAACAACGACTACGTTCCCATCATCCGCGACCCGAAAACCACCACCTCTGAAACTGAGGCCGTGTTCTATTTCCCCGGTTGCGGCTCTGAGCGTTTGTTCAGCCAAGTGGGCCTGGCCACGCAAGCCATGTTGTGGCACGCGGGCGTGCAAACTGTGTTGCCACCTGGCTACCTGTGCTGCGGCTATCCGCAAAAGGGCTCGGGTCAGTTTGACAAGGCCGACAAGATCATCACCGACAACCGCGTGTTGTTCCACCGCGTGGCCAACACCCTCAACTACCTCGACATCAAAACCGTGGTGGTGAGCTGTGGCACGTGTTTTGACCAGTTGCAGGGCTACGAGTTTGACAAAATTTTCCCTGGTTGCCGCATCGTCGACATCCACGAATATTTGTTGGAAAAGGACATCAAACTCAACGCTGACCAACAGGCAGGCTACTTGTTCCATGACCCTTGCCACAGCCCCATGAAGCAACAAGACCCGATGAAAACGGTCAAGTCGCTGGTGGGCGATCAGGTGGTCAAGAGCAGCCGTTGCTGTGGCGAGTCCGGCACTTTGGGCGTGACCCGCCCAGACATTGCCACCCAAGTGCGCTTTCGCAAAGAAGAAGAGCTGCAAAAAGACGAAGCCGCCTTGCGTGCCATGACCGGTGAAGCCAAGGGCGATATGAAAATCCTCACCAGCTGCCCCAGCTGTTTGCAAGGACTGACCCGCTACGGTGACGACCTACAAAACGGTTTGCTCGAAGCCGACTACATCGTGGTCGAGATGGCGCGCAAGATTCTGGGGGAGCAATGGATGCCCAATTACGTGGCCCAAGCCAACGACGGTGGCATTGAGCGCGTGTTGGTCTAACTAGGAATACCTCATGGCTGGTTTGCAAAAAAACACCCCCGCGCCCCAAGACATCACGGTGCATGGCGCATCGCGTGTGTTGGAAGTCAGCTTTGCCGATGGCGCGAGTTTTCGCATTCCGTTTGAGCTGATGCGCGTCTACAGCCCCTCCGCCGAAGTGCAGGGCCATGGCCCTGGCCAAGAGGTGTTGCAGACCGGCAAGCGCTTGGTCGACCTTGAAGGCCTAGAGCCCATTGGCAACTACGCCATCAAGCCCACCTTCAGCGACGGCCACGACAGCGGCTTGTTCACTTGGGAATACCTCTATTTCTTAGGCTCTGAGCAAGACCAACTGTGGGCCGACTACGAACGCCGCTTGCAGGCAGCCGGCACCGATCGCGACGCGGCCATGCCTGAAAAAGCCGGTGCAGGTTGCAGCACCCACGCACATTGATACCATCACCGACATGAGCAGCACCCATTTCGGTTTCAAAACCGTCGACGAAAAAGATAAAGCCAAGCACGTGCGTGGCGTGTTTGACTCCGTCGCGTCCAAGTACGACGTGATGAACGACCTCATGTCCGCCGGCCTGCACCGCGTCTGGAAGCGCTACACCGTCATGGTGGCTGACTTGCGCGAAGGCTCGCAAGTGCTCGATATCGCAGGCGGCACGGGCGATTTGGCCATGGCTTTTGCCAAGAAAGTGGGCAAGACCGGCAGCGTGGTGCACACCGACATCAACGAAGCCATGTTGCGCACCGGTCGCGACCGTTTGCTAGACCATGGCATGGTTTTGCCCACCTTGGTGTGCGACGCCGAAAAACTGCCTTTTCCAGACAACCACTTTGACGTGGTCAGCGTGGCCTTTGGTCTTCGCAACATGACCCACAAAGACACGGCCCTCAAAGAAATGTGCCGTGTGCTCAAGCCCCAAGGCAAACTGCTGGTGTTGGAATTTTCCAAAGTGGCGAAGCCCCTAGAAAAGGCTTATGACTGGTATTCCTTTAATATCTTGCCCAAGCTGGGCCAGATGATTGCGGGGGATGCATCAAGCTACCAATATTTGGCCGAATCCATCCGCATGCACCCTGGCCAAGAAGCGTTGAAATCCCTTATGAAACAAAATGGCTTTGGCCATGTGGACTTTCACAACATGAGTGCCGGCGTTGTGGCACTTCATGTTGGAATCAAATGCTGAAACATTGAGACAACAGGAGATGAAGCGATGAAAAAACTTTTGACAGCTATTTTTGTGGTGGCCATGGGTATGGCCACCATGCACGCAGAGGCTGCCAAGCGCTTGGGTGGCGGTAAATCGTCCGGCCAGCAGTCCAGCAACGTGACGCAGCGCGAAGCTGCCAAGCCTGCGCCTGCTGCCACACCCAACGCTGCTGCAGCGCCCGCTGCTGCGGCACCCAGCCGTTTTGGTGGCATGGGTGGCATGCTGGGTGGCTTGGCTGCCGGTTTAGGTCTGGCTTGGTTGGCAAGCTCCATGGGCTTGGGTGCCGAGTTTGGCCAGTTCCTGATGTTTGGTTTGTTGGCCTTGGTGGTCATGGTGGTGATCGGCATGATCATGCGTCGTCGCCAGCAACCCGCAGCGGCCAATCCCAGCCCCTTTGCCTTTGAAGGCGCGGGCGCACCGGCCAGTCCCACCAACTTGCCGCAGTACAACCCTAAGAACGTGGGCAATGACTCTTCAGCCCGTCCGATGGACACACAAACCAATTTCACGCCTGCCAATGGGGGCTCGATGATTGGTTCAGCTTTGGGCGCCAACGCAACTTGGGGCGTGCCTGCTGACTTTGACACCGTGGGCTTTGTCAACGCTGCCAAGCAAAACTTCATGACCTTGCAACAAGCGTGGGACCGTTCTGACATCAGCGCCTTGCGCGTCATGATGACCGACACCATGCTGGACGAAATCAAAGCCCAATTGGCTGAGCGCGAAGCCACCTCCAACGGTCAAGTCAACCACACCGAAGTGGTCATGCTCGACGCGCATCTGTTGGGCATCGAAGACTTGGGCGCCACCTACATGGCCAGCATCGAGTTCTCAGGCTTGATCCGTGAAGAGCCATCTTCTGGCCCCACACCGTTCCGCGAAGTGTGGAACATGACCAAGCCCAAAGATGGCAGCTTGGGCTGGTTGGTGGCAGGCGTGCAAGCCCTGCAATAAACCTGCTAAAAAATCAGGGCGCTTCAAGCGAGGCGTCCAAACAAGGAATAATTGGGGACTATGGCAACACAGTCCCCTTTTTCTTGGTTGGTCGATGCAGCAAACACGCTGCGCGCCAAACTCCCCTCAGATTTCCCGCTGCCACCCACGCCGCCTGCTTGGGCGGTGGTTGAGGTGCAGCAGCGTGTGGTTCTTTTCTTAAATCATGTGCTCATGCAAGAGCCCGCTGCCCGCGAGCGCTTGCAACGCCAACGTGGCCGCCAAGTGCAGGTGTGTTGGCGCGACCAAGTGTTTCAGTGCGCTTTCACTCCCGCTGGCTTGGTCGAGTTCATCAGCCCCGACCCCAGCTCGAACGCCAATACCAAAGCTGCCGACCTCGTGTTGCGTGTGAACGAGCCTTCGCCGTTTGAATTGGCCAAGACGGTGCTGCAAGGCGAGAAGCCCGCCATTCGCATCGAAGGCGATGTGCAATTGGCTGCTGAAGTCAACTGGCTCATCGACCATGTGCGCTGGGACCCCGAAGAAGACTTGGCCCGTTTGTTTGGCGATGCTGCCGCCCACACCTTGGTGCAAAACGCCAAGCGGGCAGTCGATGCGCTGCGCAGCTTTGTGAAGCAGCAAGCCTCGAAAGCGGCGACATGATGAACCGTTTGCTGCGCGGTGTCTACATTGTTTTCATCGTCCTGCGCTATGGCTTGGATGAACTGGTGCTCACCAGTTTCCAAAAGCCAGGCTTGCGTTTGTTGGCCCGCGTGGTGTCTATCGGGCGTGATTTGTCTGCGCCGCGCGGCCAGCGTTTGCGCGAAGCGTTAGAGCATCTCGGCCCCATTTTTGTGAAGTTCGGCCAGGTCTTGTCCACCCGCCGTGATTTGCTGCCGCCCGATATTGCCGATGAGTTAGCGCTCTTGCAAGACCGCGTGCCCCCATTTCCGTCAGATGCCGCCGTGACCATCATTGAACGTGCCTTTGGTCGTCCTTTGAACGAGGTTTTTGTGGACTTCACCCACAAGCCTGTGGCCAGCGCATCCATTGCGCAGGTGCACTTTGCCGTCATCCAAGACCGCCATGGCGTGACGCGTGACGTGGCAGTCAAAGTCTTGCGCCCTGGCATGTTGACCGTGATCGACAAAGACCTGAGCCTCTTGCGCATGATGGCGACTTGGGTGGACCGCTTGTCAGCTGACGGCAAACGTCTGAAGCCTCGCGAAGTGGTGGCTGAGTTTGACAAATACCTGCATGACGAACTTGACTTCGTGCGCGAAGCCGCCAACGCCGCGCAGCTGCGACGCAACATGGAAGGCCTCAACTTGGTGATGATTCCCGAAATGATTTGGGACTTCTGCCACACCGAAGTCATCGTGATGGAGCGCATGAAGGGGGTGCCCATCAGCCAAGTCGACAGTTTGCGTGCCGCGGGCGTGGACATCCCCAAGCTGGCCCGTGACGGCGTGACCATTTTCTTCACGCAAGTGTTTCGCGATGGCTTTTTCCATGCCGACATGCACCCCGGCAACATCCAAGTCAGCCTCGACGCTGCCACGTTTGGCCGCTATATATCTCTGGACTTTGGCATCGTGGGCACGCTCACTGAGCACGACAAAGAGTACTTGGCGCAAAACTTCACGGCCTTCTTTCGCCGCGACTACAAGCGCGTGGCCGAGCTGCATGTGGAATCTGGCTGGGTCCCGCCTGACACGCGTGTGGACGAGTTGGAGTCTGCCGTACGCGCCGTGTGCGAGCCTTACTTTGACCGCCCGCTGAAAGAAATCTCCCTCGGCTTGGTGCTCATGCGCTTGTTCCAAACCTCGCGTCGCTTCAATGTGGAGATTCAGCCGCAACTGGTGCTGCTGCAAAAAACCCTGCTCAACATCGAAGGCTTGGGTCGCCAGCTCGACCCTGATCTGGATCTGTGGAACACCGCCAAGCCCTTCTTGGAAAAATGGATGATCGACCAAGTGGGCCCCAAAAAACTTTGGCAACAGCTGGTGGCCGAAGCCCCGCGTTACGCCAAACTCTTGCCCGAGTTGCCGCGCCTCATGCATGACTTTTTGAAGCATCGCACCCACGACAGCCACCCAGACCTGCAATTGCTCATCGAAGAACAACGCCGCACCAACCGCCTGTTGCAACGCCTCATGTGGACGGGCGCGGGGTTCTTGTTGGGCTTGCTGGCCATGCAGGTGTTTGTGCGTCTGCACGCCTCTTTTTAACCACTTTGCGGAGTTGACCCGTGCTGCTCACACTCGTCATCGTCTATTTGCTGGTCACCATTGCCATCGGTTTGATGGCGGCCAAGCGCGTTCAAAACTCGGCTGACTTTGCCATTGCGGGCCGCCATTTGCCCTTGGCCATGGTCATCACCACCACCTTTGCCACTTGGTTTGGCTCTGAAACGGTGCTGGGCATTCCCGCCAAATTTGTGAACGGCGGCCTGCACGGCGTGGTGGAAGACCCCTTCGGCGCGGGCTTTTGCCTCATCTTTGTGGGCTTGTTCTTCGCTGCCAAGCTCTACCGCATGACGCTGCTCACCATCAGCGACTACTTTCGCGAGCGCTATGGCCGCGTGGTCGAGGTGGTGTGCTCGCTCATCATCATGGTCAGCTACTTGGGCTGGGTGTCGGCGCAAGTCACGGCCTTGGGCTTGGTGTTTAACTTGCTGTCCAATGGCGTCATCAGCCTAGAGCTGGGCATGGTCATTGGTGTGGCCTCCATCTTGGCCTACACCTTGTTTGGTGGCATGTGGTCTGTCGCGATCACCGACTTCATTCAGATGATCATCTTGGTGGTGGGCTTGTCTGTGCTGGCCGTGTATGCCTCAAACCAAGCGGGCGGGGCTGACAAAGTGCTGGCCTTGGCCATCAGCCAAGACATGTTCAAGTTTTGGCCCGAGCCCCATATGAAAGACATTTTGTTTTTCTTTGCCTCGGCCATCACCATCATGCTGGGCTCGATTCCGCAGCAAGACGTGTTTCAGCGCGTCATGTCGGCCAACAGCATCAAGGCGGCCACCCATGGCCCCGTCATTGGCGGCGTGTGCTACATCTTGTTTGCGTTTGTGCCCATGTTTTTGGTGGTCAGCGCCATGATCATCATGCCCGAGCAAGCAGCGGCGCTGATTGCTGACGACCCACAAAAAGTACTGCCCACCCTGGTGATGACGCAAATGCCGTTTGTCATGCAAGTGCTGTTCTTTGGCGCCTTGCTGTCTGCCATCAAGTCGTGTGCCTCGGCCACCTTGCTGGCACCCAGCGTGACATTTACCGAAAACATTTGGCGTCAATTCCACCCCCACCAAAGTGACCAACAAGAATTGCGCGCCATGCGGGTGACGGTGTTGGTGTTCAGCGTGTTTGTGCTGGGCTACGCCATTCGCATGCAGGGCACGTCGATTTACGAAATGGTCTCGGGCGCCTATCAGGTGCCATTGGTGGGCGCCTTTGTGCCGCTGACGTTTGGCTTGTATTGGAAGCGTGCCACCACGCAAGGGGCAATCTTTGCCCTGACCCTTGGCTTGCTCACCTGGGGCTTGTTCTTGTTCACGCCGGCGGGTGAGGAGTTTCCGGCGCAGCTGGCGGGCGTGTTGGCCAGTTTGACGGGCATGGTGCTGGGCTCTTTGGGCCCGCAAGCCATTCGCAACGTCCATAGCGGCCACCACAAACTGGTGGGCACGGCATAGCCAGAAGGGTTGGTGTGGGCCTTGAAATAGGTGGCGCACGCCTATAATTCAGGGTTTTACCGAACCCTCCTCGCCATGCCAATTTACGCCTACAAATGCGGTTCCTGCGGCCATGCCAAGGACGTCTTGCAAAAAATTGCAGATGCCCCGCTGACCGATTGCCCTGAGTGCGGCAAGCCGACGTTTTCCAAACAGCTCACCGCTGCGGGCTTTCAGCTCAAAGGCTCGGGTTGGTACGCCACCGACTTCAAAGGCGGCTCTGGCGGCACGGCTGCCCCAGCCGCCGCAGCGGGCACAGCTGCTGCAGCCTCGACCACAGGCAGCGATTCGGCCAACCACAGCACCAGCAGCACCGAGACAGCCTCTAGCAGTTCCGCCGCCCCAAGTGCATCAGCTGCCCCAACCGCCTCAGCCTCATCTGGCGGTTGTGCCACAGGCTGTGCTTGCCACTGATTTTTCAAATCCAAAAGGTCTTTTATGCCGATTAAAAAATACCTGCTCGCAGGCCTCTTGGTCTGGACGCCTTTGGCCATCACCGTCTGGGTGCTGACCTGGCTGGTGGGCATCATGGACGGCATCTTCATTGACACCCTGTCTAAGTTCCGTCCCTTTGTGTCGCAAGACACCGTCTCGTCCATGCGTGACATGACGGGCTTGGGCGTGATCTTGGTGTTGCTGGTGCTGTTGTTCACCGGCGCTTTGGCCTCTAACGTGCTGGGCAAATGGCTGGTGCGTCAGTGGGACAAGTTGTTCACCAACATCCCCATCGTCAAGTCGATTTACGCCAGCGTGAAGAAGGTGTCTGACACCTTGTTCTCCAGCAGCGGCAATGCGTTTCGCCAGGCCTTGTTGGTGCAATACCCTCATGCAGGCATGTGGACCATCGCGTTTCAAACGGGTACGCCCGTGGGCGAAGTGGCCAGTAAATTGAATGGCGAACACCTGAGCGTCTACGTGCCCACCACCCCCAACCCCACCAGCGGATTTTTCTTGCTGGTGCCCCGCAGCGATGTCATTGAGCTCGATTTGAGCGTCGATGAAGCGCTGACGTATGTCATCTCCATGGGCGCGGTGTCTCCTAGCGCCCCAGTACACAACGAAAAGAGAAACTAAAAAATGGCCATGCGTTCCCACTATTGCGGTCTGGTGACCGAAGCCCTGTCAGGCCAAACCGTGAGCCTGTGCGGCTGGGTCAACCGTCGGCGTGACCACGGCGGCGTCATCTTCATCGACTTGCGTGACCGAGAAGGCTATGTGCAAGTGGTGTGCGACCCTGATCGCCCCGACATGTTCAAAGTGGCTGAGAACGTGCGCAATGAGTTTTGTATCCAAGTCAAAGGCCTGGTGCGCGCCCGCCCTGACGGCACGGTCAATGACGGCCTGAAGAGCGGCAAGATTGAAGTGCTGTGCCACGAGCTGATCGTGTTGAACGAGTCGGTCACGCCACCGTTCCAAATTGACGACGACAACTTGTCTGAGACCACGCGTCTGACACACCGTGTGCTGGACCTGCGTCGCCCGTACATGCAAAACAACCTGATGCTGCGTTACAAAGTGTCGATGGAAGTGCGCAAGTACCTCGACGAAAACGGCTTTGTCGACATCGAAACCCCCATGCTCACCAAGAGCACGCCCGAAGGCGCACGCGATTACCTCGTGCCCAGCCGCGTGCACGACGGTCAGTTTTTTGCCTTGCCCCAATCGCCTCAGCTGTTCAAGCAGTTGTTGATGGTCGCGGGCTATGACCGTTATTACCAAATCACCAAGTGCTTCCGTGACGAAGACTTGCGCGCTGACCGTCAACCTGAATTCACCCAGATTGATATCGAAACCTCGTTCTTGAGCGAAGAAGAAATTCGCGACATGTTCCAAGGCATGATCAAGCGCGTGTTCACCCACACCATTGGCGTGGACCTGGGCGAGTTCCCTGTCATGACATACCAAGACGCCATGCACATCTATGGCTCTGACAAGCCCGACCTGCGCGTCAAACTGCAGTTCACCGAACTGACCGACGTCATGGGCGATGTGGACTTCAAAGTGTTCTCAGGCGCAGCCAACATGAAGGGCGGCCGCGTGGTGGCCCTGCGCGTGCCTCACGGTTCTGTGGAAGGTGGCGGCATCAGCCGTGGCGAGATCTATGCCTACACCGAGTTCGTCAAGATCTATGGTGCGAAGGGCTTGGCCTACATCCGCGTCAACGAATTGGCCAAAGGCCGTGACGGCTTGCAGTCGCCCATCGTCAAAAACATCCACGACGCAGCATTGGCAGCGGTCTTGGCGCGCACAGGCGCGCAAGACGGCGACTTGATTTTCTTTGGCGCAGACAAAGCCAAGATCGTGAATGACGCCATTGGTGCCTTGCGCATCAAGATTGGCCACAGTGACTTTGGCAAGAAAAACGGCTTGTTTGAAGACCGTTGGGCCCCGATGTGGGTGGTCGACTTCCCGATGTTCGAGTACGACGACGAGAACCAGCGTTACACCGCCGTGCACCACCCCTTCACCGCGCCCAAAGACGGCCACGAAGACTGGATGGTCAGTGCGCCAGAGAAGTGCATCTCCAAGGGCTACGACATGGTGTTGAACGGCTGGGAAATGGGCGGCGGCTCGGTGCGTATCCACCGCGCCGATGTGCAGCAAAAAGTGTTTGACGCCTTGAAGATCACGCCCGAAGAAGCGCAACAAAAATTTGGCTTCTTGCTCGACGCCCTGCAATACGGCGCACCGCCCCACGGCGGCTTGGCCTTTGGTTTGGACCGCATCGTCACCTTGATGACGGGCGCCGAGTCCATTCGTGACGTGATTGCTTTCCCCAAAACCCAACGTGCGCAGTGTTTGCTCACCCAAGCACCCAGCCCTGTGGACGAAAAGCAATTGCGCGAATTGCACATCCGCTTGCGCAATTTGGACGCAGTCAAGGCCTAAGCTAGGTTCAGCACGCTTGCCAGCGGCAAGTCGTGCGGCGCTTCATAGTCGGCCACGATCCATGCGCGCGAGGGGTGCTCTGCCGCCTCTTGCAAAAACTCTTTGATCAGGCGAACCGACACCCAGTCGAGCGCGGCGAAAGGTTGGTCGAGCAACGTCACCGCCGCGCCCGAAGCCAGCCCTGCCAACACCATCACCTTGCGACGGCTGCCTGTGGACAGCATGTCGAGGCGCTTCTCACGGTGTGGATTCATGTCCAGCGCGTGCGCTAAATCTTGCAGCAGCGCATCGTTCCAGTTGGGCCAGTGGGTGCGCAGCGCATCCCAGCAAGCTTGCACCGTGCTGTTGTCGTGCGCGGCGTCTTGCAGGTCTACCCAAAACACTCCGTCCTCGGGCAGCACCACCTTGCCCGACGTGGGCTGCGCATTGCCCGCCAGCAAACGCAGCAGCGTGGTTTTACCGCTGCCCTCGGCGCCGCAAATCCAGCTCACACCTGGGGGCCAAGTGAAGGATAAATTTTGGATGGGGCCGTGGGTGAGGCTGTGGGTTTGAATCAGTGGCATCAGGGAAATTTAAGCCAATGCAGCCATCGCCGCATCTGGTGCACGGTCTAAAAGCTTGAGCAAGGTTTTGGCCGCGCCAGTGGGGCGGCGTCATTCATGGCATCGGCATCGTCTTCTTTTTGCTGACGCTTGATGTCATCTTCTGTGGTGGCATCCACCTTGGCCAGGTTGATCCTTCCCTTGGGCCATGTCTGAGCATTGTTCAAATCAACTTTGATGCGCATTGTTTTCATAAATTCTCATCTCTCTTGAGTTGGCTTTGCGAGCTGAAATGATCCGAAAACACGCGAGCCGCGAAGGCGAAATCAAAGCCACGGCGGTCAAAGCACGCATCGCTTTTGGCTGCATCCCATTCAAATTCTTCTTGGGTCATGGTGGTTCATTGGCCTAGTTGTGTCAACTGGTCTTCTGCGGGCTTTTTGCGGTTTTTGGGTGGACTGTTTTGTCGGCGGGTATCCTACAAAAAGTGGTTGTGCAATGGGTTCTGGGCAATAGCGGCCATCAGCGCATCCAGCCAAAACACCTTGGGCAAGCGAATCGCCTGGGTGTTGCCAATGGCAAAAACTTTGGCAGCAAGCTGGTAATTCGTTGGTACAGCTCGATCCAAAAGGGCTTGGCCTCGCTGTCTTCGCTGCAGGCGTCGCCCCAAGTTTTGCTGGAAAGCAATTCCCTAGAATTAATTTCTTTTAAATTAAGACCCATAAAGTGCTCAATCAGTTGGCCTAAATATTACTAGAAAGTACTCTTTATATTTTTTAAATATCCATGCGCTAGGATGACTCGACCCTATGACGACTTCCCAATTCCCCTCGCACCAGTGTTCTCTCCCCCACGGCAAGCGCCATTTGGCCTACAGCGCGGTCGGCGCGTCCGATAGCGCCTGTGTGCTGCTGTGTTTGCCTGGGCTTTTAGAAACGCGCGCCACGTTTGATTCGC
>JAIXRH010000006.1 GCA_027485285.1 Comamonadaceae bacterium
AGCATTTCACGGACTGCATCCTTCAAGCCTCCCAAACCGGTCAGCCGCTGCGTTTGCGCGGTGGCGGCACCAAAGACTTTTTGGGCCAATCCTTGCAAGGTGAGGTGTTGGACACCACCGCCTACAGCGGCATCTTGAGCTACGAGCCCAGCGAGCTGGTCATCACCGCTCGGTGTGGCACGCCCTTGGCCGAGGTCGAGGCCGCGCTGGCCGACAAGGGTCAAAGCTTTGCCTTCGAGCCACCGCACTTTGGTGCGGGTGCCACGATTGGCGGCATGGTGGCGGCGGGCCTGAGTGGCCCAGCACGCGCCAGCGTGGGCACGGTGCGCGACTTTGTGTTGGGCGCACGCATGATCAATGGCAAAGGCGAGCACCTCACCTTTGGCGGCCAAGTGATGAAGAACGTGGCGGGCTATGACGTGTCGCGTTTGCTCGCGGGCAGTTGGGGCCAGTTGGGCCTCATCACCGAAGTGTCTTTGAAGGTGTTGCCAGTGGCCCCCGGCGAAGCCACCTTGGTGTGCGCTGGTGTGAGCCAAGCGCAGGCGTTGACGCTCATCAACCAGTGGGGCGGTCAGCCTCTTCCCCTCAATGCCAGTGCGTGGGTGCACGACACTTCGGCAACGCCCGCGCAAGACTTTTTCTTTGTGCGTCTGCGCGGCGCTGTGGCCGCGGTGGATGCCGCCGTGACCAAGATGAGCGCCGAGGTGCAAGCCCTGGGCGCACAAGTGCGCATCTTGGACCCCGCGCAAGCGGCGGCCGACTGGAAAGCCAGTGGCGAACAAACCTTGGACTTTTTCCAGGCGCCCACCGAGCAAGACTGCTTGTGGCGACTCAGCGTGCCGCAAACTGCGCCCGTGTTGGAGGTGCGCGCGAACGGTGCCATTTGCGCGCAATACATGGAGTGGCATGGTGCACAGCGCTGGCTGTGGGCCCCAGCGGCGGATGCCGCACACGTGCGCGAAGCGGCGGTCAAGGCCGATGGCCACGCCACTTTGTTTCGCACCAGCGCCGCCAGCCAACAAACCTTTGGCGATGTGGACAAGCAAGCAGGTGTGTACACGCTGCTCAACGCGGTGCAACAACGCATTCAAAACGAACTTAAAAAACAGTTTGACCCAGCAGGCATCTTCAACCCCGGTCGTATTTAAATCCCAGAGCCCCACATGCAAACCAACCTGGCCCCCCAATACGTCGGCACACCCGAAGGCGAAGCAGCCGAAGCCATTTTGCGCAAGTGCGTGCACTGCGGCTTTTGCACGGCGACCTGTCCCACCTATCAGCTGTTGGGTGACGAGCTAGACGGCCCACGCGGGCGCATTTATTTGATCAAGCAAGTGTTGGAGGGTGCCACCCCCACGCGCAAAACCCAGCAGCACCTAGACCGCTGCTTGACCTGCCGCAACTGCGAAAGCACCTGCCCCAGTGGCGTGCAATACGGCCACTTGGTGGACGTGGGCCGCCAAGTGGTGGACGCCCAAGTGCCCCGCCCCATGGGCGATCGCTTGTTGCGTTGGGCTTTGAAAGAAGGCTTGCCATCGCCCTTGTTTGCCCCAGCCATGAAGCTGGGCCAAGCCATGCGCGGCGTGTTGCCCGCCAAGCTCAAAGCCAAAGTGCCTGCGCCACAAACTGCCGAGCGCAATGGCGTGGTGTGGCCGACGCAAACACATGCGCGCAAAGTGTTGATGCTCGCAGGCTGCGTGCAGCCCGCGATGCTGCCCAACATCAACACCGCCACGGCGCGGGTGTTGAATGCGGGGGGCATTCAAACCCTCGTTGCGCCCAAGGCGGGCTGCTGCGGTGCGGTGAAGTTTCATTTGAACGACCAAGATGGCGGCAAGGCCCACATGCGCGCCAACATCGACGCTTGGTGGCCATTTGTCGAGCAAGATGTGGAAGCCATCGTGATGAACGCGTCAGGCTGTGGCGTGATGGTCAAAGACTATGGCCATGTGTTCAAAGACGATGCCGCATATGCAGCCAAAGCCAAACGCATCAGCGAACTCACGAAAGACCTGAGCGAGCTGCTGCCCGAGTTGGTGCCTGTGCTCAAACCCAAGCTCAAAGCGCACGTGCTGGCCAACGCCGGCATGCAAGCCTTCCACCCGCCTTGCACGTTGCAGCACGGCCAACAGCTCAAGGGCGGTGTTGAAAAGCATTTGGCCGAGTTGGGCTTTGCCGTTCAAGTGGCGACGATGGAATCGCATTTGTGCTGCGGTTCAGCAGGCACCTACAGCGTGCTCAACCCCGACATCAGCACCACCTTGCGCGACCGCAAGTTGGGCCACCTCGACGCGCTCAAACCCAAGGCCATTTTGAGCGCCAACGTGGGCTGCATCACCCATTTGCAAAGTGGCACGGATGTGCCGGTGAAGCACTGGGTGGAAGTGTTGGACGAGGCGCTGAATTAAAGCGCCGCTTCGATGTCACCCGCCAATTTGGCGGGCGCATCCATGGACGCATAGCGCTTGAGCACGCGCCCGTCTTTGCCCACCAAGAACTTGGTGAAGTTCCATTTGATCGCTTCACTGCCCAGCAGGCCTGGCGCTTCTGACTTGAGCCACTTGAACAGCGGGTGTGCGTTGTCGCCGTTGACCTCTACTTTTTCCATCATCGCAAAGCTCACGCCGTAGTTCTTTTGGCAGAACGCGCCGATCTCCGCGTTGGTGCCCGCGTCTTGCGCGCCAAACTGGTTGCACGGAAAACCGATGACCGCCAAGCCCTGTGGGCCATAGGTTTTGTGCAGGGCTTCCAAGCCCTCAAACTGCGGTGTGAATCCGCAGGCGCTGGCGGTGTTGACGATGAGCAGCACCTTGCCTTGCAGGTCCGCAAATGCCAGAGGTGTGCCGTCAATTTGCGTGGCCGTGAATTGGGAGAGTGCCGTCATGGTGGGGTGTCTTTCGAGGAATGGGATTGCGTGGCCAGCAGCGCTGCCAGCACGATCATGCCGCCACCTAGGCCGATGCGCCAACTCAGCGTCGAAGCCCCTAGTGCGACTGAGGACACGCTGGCAAACACCACCTCTGACATCATCACCATGGCGGTGG
>JAIXRH010000132.1 GCA_027485285.1 Comamonadaceae bacterium
GACTTCTCGATCCATGTGGGCGATTTCAAATCGGGCTCTACCTTGTGCAGCGACGAAGAGTTTGCCAACCAACGTGAGCACTTCCAGCGCTTCAAAGGCCCCTTGGTGTTCACCCCAGGTGACAACGAGTGGACCGATTGCCACCGTAGCAACAACGGCGCCTATGACCCGCTCGAGCGCTTGGCCGCTTTGCGCAAAGGCTTTTTCAAACCCGGGCAGTCTCTGGGCAGCCAGCCCATGCGCGTGCAAAGCCAAGCCCAGCGCATGCCCGCTTTTGCCGCCTATGTGGAAAACCTGCGCTGGCAGCACCAAGGTGTGCAGTTCAACACCCTGCACATCGTGGGCAGCAACAACAACTTAGAAGCGCGAGACGCGGCCGCGACCCGAGAGTTTCATGAACGCGACGCCGCCAACATCGCCTGGATCCAGTCAGCCTTTGCCGAGGCCGCCGAGCAAAACCCCAGCTTGATCGTGTTTGCATTTCAGGCCGATGTGTTTGACTCCAAAAGCATCTACGAAGACTTTCCCGGTTGGTCAGGTTTTCGCCAAAGCATCGGTGAAACCTTGTTGCCTTTGGCACAGCGCTGGGGCAAACCGGTGTTGGTCATTCACGGCGACAGCCATAAGTTCAAGTTGGACCAGCCCTTCACCCTGAACCGCCAGCCCTTGTCCAACATCACGCGCTTGATCGTGCCGGGCGCGTCTGATGTGCGTGCGGTCAAGGTGACGGTGCGCCCAGGTGCGACCTTGGCGTTTGAGCTGATTTCGCCTGCGCCTTGATTGGGCTATCTGCGTTGCGCTGACTGCCGATTCGCCTCACTTCTACAATGGTGGCATGAACGCCCCCGCCTACACCCGCGCCCAAGCGCTGCCCGACATCCTGCAACAACGCATCGCCATCCTTGACGGCGCGATGGGCACCATGATTCAGCGCTTCAAACTCGACGAAGCGCAATACCGTGGCGCTGGATACGCCGGGCCCGGCACGCAGCACGACCGATTCAAAGACTTCCACAAAGACGTGAAGGGCAACAACGAGTTGCTCAGCCTCACCCGCCCCGACGTGATTCGTGACATCCACGAGCGCTACCTCGCTGCTGGTGCCGACCTGATCGAGACCAACACCTTTGGCGCCACCACCATCGCCCAAGCCGACTACGACATGGCCGACTTGGCTTATGAAATGAACTTGGCTTCAGCCCGCATCGCCCGCGCCGCTTGTGATAAATACAGCACGCCCGACAAGCCCCGCTTTGTGGCGGGCGCGGTCGGCCCCACACCCAAAACCGCCAGCATCAGCCCCGATGTGAACGACGCAGGCGCACGCAATGTGAACTTTGAAGAACTGCGTGCCGCGTATCACGACCAGGTCAAAGCCTTGGTTGAAGGCGGCTCAGATGTGCTGCTGGTTGAAACCATCTTTGACACGCTCAACGCCAAAGCCGCGTTGTTTGCGATTGAAGAATTCTTTGAGGCTTCGGGCGAGCGCTTGCCCCTCATCATCAGTGGCACGGTGACCGATGCCTCGGGCCGCATCTTGAGCGGCCAAACCGTGACCGCGTTTTGGCACAGCGTGCGCCACGCGCAGCCCTTGGCCGTTGGCCTGAACTGCGCTCTGGGTGCCACGCTGATGCGCCCCTACATCCAAGAACTCAACAAAGTCGCTGGCGACACCTTCATCAGCTGCTACCCCAACGCGGGCCTGCCCAACCCCATGAGCGACACCGGCTTTGACGAAACCCCCGATGTCACCAGCCGCTTGCTGCACGAGTTTGCAGCCGAGGGCTTGGTCAACATCGTGGGCGGTTGCTGCGGCACCACGCCCGAGCACATTGCGGCCATTGGCAACGCGGTGGCGGATCAAAAAGTTCGTGCCCTCAGCGCGGGGCCTTTTTACCGCGAAGCAGCGTGAACGCACATGACTGCGGCTGAACGCCAGCCATAGCAAAATGGGGTTTTGTTTTCTTTCACACGGAGACTTACCCCATGCACAAGCCCCCCCTCAGCGCCTGCGAGGCTGCGCACCAACTGGCCCAACGCACCTTGCGTGCCGAAGACTTGGTGCGCGATTGCCTTGAACGCATCGACGCCCGCGAGCCAGAGGTAAAAGCCTGGACCTATGTGGCGCGTGATGCCGCCCTGGCCAGGGCCAAAGCCTTGGACCAAGGCGCGCACCAAGGTTTGCTGCATGGCTTGCCCGTGGGTGTGAAAGACCTCATCGACACCTTCGACATGCCCACCTCGTATGGCTCGCCCGTGTACGCGGGCCACCAGCCTGCAAGCGACGCCACCTGCGTGGCGTTGGCACGTGCGGCCGGTGCGGTGGTGATGGGCAAAACCGTGACCACCGAGCTTGCCACCTTCCAACCCAACCAAACCCGCAATCCGCGCAACCTCGCACACACGCCGGGTGGCTCGTCCTCGGGCTCGGCCGCTGCGGTGGCCGACGGCATGGTGCCGCTGGCGCTGGGCTCACAAACGGCGGGCTCGCTCACGCGCCCAGCGGCTTTTTGCGGCATCGTGGCCTTCAAGCCCAGCTTTGGCGGCATCCACCGCGCAGGCGCCAAGCCCTTGTCCGACACCTTGGACACTTTGGGCACCATCGCCCGCGATGTGCCCGATGCGGCGTTGTTTGCCGCAGCCTTGAGCGGGCGCACCGCATGGCTGTTGCGCCCCATGGCCGAGCACTTGTCGCGCCCTTTGCGCGTGGGCTTGTGCCGCACTTTCGAGTGGGGGCAGGCCTTGCCCGACACCCAAGCCGCCATGCAACATGCGGCGGCGTGTTTTCAAGCCAACAGTGCCATGAGCCTGCACGACGTGCAGCTGCCCGTGGACTACCAACAGTTGGCGCAAGCGCAAACCCACATTCAACTGGCCGATCAAGCGCAGTCTTTTGCGTTTGAACGCTTGAACCATTGGGCGCAACTCAGCCCGCGTTTGCAAGGCATCATGCAGGCAGGTTTGGCGGTGACGGTCGAGCAATACGACCAGGCCCAAGCGCTGGTGGCGCGTTGCCGCGCGCAGTTGGCCGAGGTGTTTCAAGACGTCGATGTGCTCCTGACCCCCAGCGCACCTGGCGCAGCCCCAGAGGGGCTAGACAACACAGGCGACCCCGTGTTTTGCCGCATTTGGACGGTGTTGCACACGCCCACCGTCAACATCCCCGCAGGCTTGGCGTCCAACGGCATGCCAGTGGGCTTGCAGGTGGTGGGGCCGGTGGGGGCAGATGGTTTGACCTTGGCGGCGGCGCATGCTTTGCACCAACGTTTGGGCGTGTCCCGGGCGTGACCCAGACCTAGTTAAAATAACCTTCACCCCAAGGAGCGTTGCAGCTTCACCCGTCCTTTAGGACTCGCGCGTGAAGTCAGGCTTGGGGTGATTTTTTTGCAACGACGCTCACCTGTTTTGTCAGCCCCCAGGTGAGTACCCCCATGAATTCCACTGCAGTTCCCCCCATGAAGCTGTCTGGCCTTGAGCCAGTGTCTATTGGCGAGGGCAGTTTGTTTGTCAACGTTGGCGAGCGCACCAACGTCACGGGCTCCAAGGCCTTTGCCCGCATGATTTTGAATGGCGAGTACGAGCAGGCCTTGGCCGTGGCACGCCAGCAGGTAGAAAACGGCGCACAGGTGATTGACGTCAACATGGACGAAGCCATGTTGGACAGCCAAGCTGCGATGGTGCGCTTCCTCAACCTGATGGCGGGCGAGCCCGACATTGCGCGCGTGCCAGTGATGGTCGACTCATCCAAGTGGTCGGTCATCGAGGCGGGCTTGCGTTGCATCCAAGGCAAGGGCATCGTCAACTCCATCAGCATGAAAGAAGGCTTGGACGAGTTCAAGCGTCAAGCCACCTTGGTCAAGCGCTACGGCGCGGCGGCGGTGGTGATGGCGTTTGACGAAAAAGGCCAAGCAGACACTTACGCACGCAAGATTGAAATTTGCGAGCGCGCCTATCGCGTGTTGGTGGACGAGGTGGACTTTCCGCCTGAAGACATCATTTTTGACCCCAACATTTTTGCGATTGCAACGGGCATCGAAGAGCACGACAACTACGCGGTGGACTTCATCGAAGCCACGCGGTGGATCAAACAAAACTTGCCCGGCGCCAAGGTGAGCGGCGGTGTGTCCAATGTGAGCTTTTCATTCCGTGGCAACGACCCCGTGCGCGAAGCCATCCACACCGTGTTTCTGTACCACGCCATCAAAGCCGGCATGGACATGGGCATCGTCAACGCCGGCATGATGGGCGTGTATGACGACCTCGAGCCCACGCTGCGCGAGCGCGTGGAAGACGTGGTGCTCAATCGAACGCCCGTCTACAAGCCCGGCGAGCCGCACCTCACACCTGGCGAGCGCCTGATCGAAGTGGCCGAAACCGCCAAAGGCGCAGCCAAAGACGACAGCCAAAAACTCGCTTGGCGCGGCACACCTGACGCGCCTGTGGGTGTGGCGCAGCGCCTGAGCCATTCGCTGGTGCACGGCATCACCGAGTTCATCACCGACGACACCGAAGAGGCCTATCGCGAGATCTTGGCCAAAGCGGGCCGTCCCTTGCACGTCATCGAAGGTCCGCTCATGGACGGCATGAATGTGGTCGGTGATTTGTTTGGCCAAGGCAAGATGTTCTTGCCGCAAGTGGTCAAGAGTGCCCGCGTGATGAAACAGGCGGTGGCGCATTTGCTGCCCTACATCGAGGCCGAAAAGCTGGCGCAAGAAGCGGCAGGCGAAGACGTCAAAGCCAAGGGCAAGATCGTGATCGCCACCGTCAAGGGCGATGTGCACGACATCGGCAAAAACATCGTCACCGTGGTCTTGCAGTGCAACAACTTTGAAGTGGTGAACATGGGCGTGATGGTGCCTTGCCACGAAATTTTGGCCAAGGCCAAAGAGGAAAACGCCGACATCATCGGTCTGTCGGGCCTGATCACGCCCAGCTTGGAAGAGATGCAATATGTGGCGGCCGAGATGGAAAAAGATGCGTACTTCCGCGATCGCCAAATGCCGTTGCTGATTGGCGGTGCCACCTGCAGCCGCGTGCACACCGCCGTGAAGATCTCGCCCCATTACAGCGGCCCCGTGGTTTACGTGCCCGACGCTTCGCGAAGCGTGAGCGTGGCGCAAGGTTTGTTGTCAGATCAAGCGGCCAAATACATTGCCGAGCTGAACGCCGATTACGCCCAAGTGCGCGAACAGCACGCCAACAAAAAGCAAACGCCGTTGGTCACGCTGGCCCAAGCCCGCGCCAATGCAACACCTGTGCGCTTTGACCACTACACACCGGCGAAGCCCAAGTTCATTGGCCGTCGCGTGTTCAAAAACTTTGACCTCGCCGAGCTGGAGAAATACATCGACTGGGCGCCTTTCTTCCAAACTTGGGATTTGGCGGGCCCCTTCCCCGCCATCTTGGATGACGAAGTCGTGGGCGTGGAAGCCAAAAAGGTGTATGCCGATGGCCAAGCGATGCTGAAAAAAATCATCGCTAACCGCTGGCTCACGGCCAACGCGGTGGTGGGCTTGTACCCCGCGCAGCGCGTGGGCGACGACATTGTGTTGTATGCCGACGAAACCCGCCAACAACAGGTGATGACGTGGCACGGCTTGCGCCAACAAACCGAAAAGCCCACCCGCGATGATGTGCGCAACCCCAACCGCTGCTTGTCTGACTTTGTGGCCGACCAAACCCAAGCCGCCGACTACGTGGGCTTGTTTGCGGTGACCGCAGGTTTGGGCGCAGAGAAGCAAGAAAAGCGTTTCATCGACGCGCACGACGATTACTCGGCCATTTTGTTCAAAGCCTTGGCTGACCGTTTGGCGGAAGCCTTTGCCGAGTGCATGCACCACCGCGTGCGCACCGACTTGTGGGGCTACGCCGCTGACGAAGCGCTGAGCAACCAAGACCTGATCAAAGAAAAATACCAAGGCATTCGCCCCGCGCCCGGCTACCCCGCCTGCCCCGACCACAGTGCGAAGCAAGACATGTTTGCTTTGCTGCAGTGCGACGACATCGACATGGGCCTGACCAGCAGCCTGGCCATGACACCCGCAGCCAGTGTGAGTGGTTTTTACTTGGCGCACCCAGAGGCGACCTACTTCAACGTGGGCCGCATTGGCGAGGACCAAGTGCGCGACTTGGCGCAACGCCAAGGGGTGGCGGTGAAAGACTTAGAGCGCTTGCTGGCACCTAATTTATAAGTGCTCAGTGCACCAGCACGCGTCGGTATTGCAGCGCCTCGGCCACATGCGCCACTTGCACGGTGGTGCTGTCGGCCAGGTCTGCAATGGTGCGTGCCACGCGCAGCGCACGGTGCGTGCTGCGGCTAGACCACCCCAGTTTGTTGGCTGCGTTTTGCAAAAACGTGGCCGCTTGCGCATCAAGGTGCATGTGCGTTTCTAGCGCTTGGCCTTGCAAACCTTGGTTGACCGTGCCTTGTCGCGCCAGGGCTTTGGCGTGTGCGGCCAAGCAACGCGCGCGCACGGTGGCGGTGGATTCACCTGGCGCGCTTTGCATCAGTCCCTCGGTGGCGAGCGTGGGCACTTCCACTTGCAAGTCAATGCGGTCTAACAACGGCCCGCTGAGTTTGCCTTGGTAACGCGCCACTTGGTCGGGCGTGCAGCGGCAAGTTTTGAGGGTGGCGCCCAAGTAGCCACACGGGCATGGGTTCATGGCGGCAATCAGTTGGAAACGCGCAGGAAATTTGGCTTGCGTGGCGGCGCGAGAGATGGTGATGTGGCCGTTCTCCAGCGGCTCGCGCAAGGCTTCGAGCGCGCTGCGTTTGACCTCGGCCAACTCATCTAAAAACAGCACCCCGTTGTGCGCCAACGAAATTTCGCCTGGACGCGGCGGCGTGCCGCCGCCCACCAAGGCCACCGAGGTGGCCGTGTGGTGCGGGCTGCGTGTGGGCCGCTGCATCCACTGCTTCAATTCAAATCGGCCCGCGAGGCTGGCGATGGCTGCACTCTCCAGCGCGTCGTCCAGCGTCATGTCGGGCAGCAAGCCGGCAAAGCGTTGCGCCAGCATGGACTTGCCTGTGCCTGGAGGGCCGACAAATAAAAGAGAGTGTCCACCTGCCGCCGCAATTTCTAGGGCGCGGCGTGGGCCAGCTTGGCCTTTGACATCGCTCAAGTCGGGGCTGTGCGCAGCGGCGTTTGCTTGCAAAGTGGGCGCTTCAATGCGACACCAGCCGTCGGTGGTGTGCACGGTGTGCGTGGTGGCCGCTTCGCGTTGGGCCACCAAGCCTTTCACCTCGGGCTTGGCAAAGTGCGCCACCACATCGCTCAGGTGTTGGGCGCGGTACACCTCGGCGGTGGGCACCAGGGCCGCCTCTTCCGCGCTGATGGGTGGCAACACCAAACGCGTGCGCACCCCCGCGCCGTGCAAAGCCAGCCCCATGGCCAGTGCGCCGCGCACGGGGCGCAGTTCGCCTGAGAGCGACAACTCGCCTGCAAACTCGTGCAGCGCCAAGGCGGCTTCGTCCAAAAGTCCATGGGCTGCCAAGATGCCCAGGGCAATGGGCAAATCAAAGCGGCCTGAGTCCTTGGGCAAATCGGCGGGGGCGAGGTTGACGGTGATGCGCTTGTTGCTGGGAAAGTCCAGGCCCGCGTTTTGAATGGCGCAGCGCACGCGTTCGCGGGCCTCTTTGACTTCGGTGTCTGCCAAGCCCACCAACGTGAAGCTGGGCAGCCCGTTTGCCAAATGCACCTCCACGGTGACGGCCGGCGCTTGCAAACCCAGAAGCGCGCGGCTGTGAATCAAAGCCAGAGACATAGAACTTCCAGTTTCAAGGGTTATCCCCATTGCAGGGCAAATAGTACGAAATGACGCACCAAGTAAGTGCATCAAAATGGTGAGGTCGTCAGACTACTGCATCACTTTGGGTCATGGGTCGGGTAGAGCGAACACTTTTGTGAACAAACACGCTGGCACGGACCCTGCTAAGTAGGTGTGTCCCTATTAATGTTTCAACGGAGAAAACTATGAACATCAAGTCCAAACTCATGCTGGCCCTTTTGGCCACTTCTTCTGCAGCCTTCGCGCAAACAGCGCCTGCGGCCCCAGAAATCACTTACAACATCGGCGTGGCGAGCGAGTACCGCTACCGCGGCATCGGTCAAACCAAGGGTGACCCTGCTTTGCAAGGCGGGTTGGACTATGCCAACGCCAATGGTTTCTATTTGGGCGCATGGGCTTCGTCCATCAAGTGGATCAAGGATGCGGCCTTGGAGTCGGGGAATTCGAACGCTAAACAGGCCAAAGGTCCCGTGGAGTTGGACGTTTACGGTGGCTACAAATTTGAAGCAGCGGGTATCGCCTATGACGTGGGTTACTTGCGCTATGCATACCTCGACAACACCTACAAAAACGCATCTTCTGCCAACGCGAACGCCAACACAGACGAGGTCTATGGCGCAGCGACTTTTGGCCCAGCCACTTTGAAGTATTCACAAGCCATATCCAACCTGTTTGGCTACTCGGACAGCAAGGGCAGCAACTACTTGGATTTGAGCGCCACATTTGATTTGGGCAATGGTTACAGCTTGGTGCCACATGCAGGTCGCCAAACCATCAAAAACGCCAACAAGGGTTATGGCTACAGCGACTATGCATTGACTTTGAACAAAGACTTGGGCGATGGCTTGTCTGCCAGCGTGGCTGCGATCAAAACAACAGCGAACGAGACTTTGTACAAAGGACTCTCTTCGACGGGCTACAACGCAGGCAAAGATGCTTTGGTCGTTGGCATCAAGTACAGCTTCTAAACCAAGCTAACAGTCTTCTCTAGGAGCAACCATGAAACTCATCACCGCCATCATCAAGCCGTTCAAGTTGGACGAGGTCCGCGAGGCCTTGTCTCAAATTGGCGTGCAAGGCATCACTGTCACTGAAGTCAAAGGCTTTGGCCGTCAAAAAGGTCATACCGAGTTGTATCGCGGTGCCGAGTACGTGGTTGACTTCTTGCCCAAGGTCAAGATCGAAGCCGCGGTCGACGCGGAACACGTTGAGCGCGCCATCGAAGCCATCGAAGGTTCTGCACGGACCGGAAAAATCGGCGACGGCAAGATTTTTGTTTTTGACCTCGAACAAGTCGTGCGCATCCGTACCGGCGAAACCGGCCCTGAAGCGCTTTAAGAAAGAAGACCCCCATGAAAAAATTTCTAGCCTCATTGGCCATTGGCTTTGGCCTGCTGTTGGGTGGCACCGCCGCCATGGCACAAACTGCCCCTGCTGCCGACGTCAAAGTCACAGCCCCTGCCGCAGCACCCGCTGCGGCTGCACCCGCGGCCGAAGCAGCGCCTGCGCCAGTGCCTAACAAAGGCGACACCGCCTTCATGACCATCTCGACCGTGTTGGTGATCTTGATGACCATTCCTGGTTTGGCCTTGTTCTACGGCGGTTTGGTCCGCAGCAAGAACATGCTGTCGGTGCTGATGCAAGTCTTTGTGGTCAGCTCGCTGGTGTATGTGCTGTGGGTGATCTACGGTTACTCGGTGGCATTCTCTGGCGGCTCGCCGTTCTTTGGTGGCTTCGACAAGTTGTTCTTGCAAGGCATCACGCCTGACTCGATTGCTGCCACGTTCAGCAAAGGCGTGGTGATTCCTGAGTTCACCTTCGCGGCTTTCCAAGCCACGTTTGCAGCCATCACGTGTGCTTTGATCGTGGGTGCGTTTGCTGAGCGTGTGCGCTTCTCTGCGGTGCTGTTGTTCTGCGCCATTTGGTTCACCTTCAGCTACTTGCCTGTCGCTCACATG
The DNA here is from genome assembly GCA_027485285.1 of Comamonadaceae bacterium. Classification (GTDB taxonomy): domain Bacteria; phylum Pseudomonadota; class Gammaproteobacteria; order Burkholderiales; family Burkholderiaceae_C; genus Limnohabitans. The sequence goes on from JAIXRH010000132.1 coordinate 9,747, forward strand.
GTTTGGTACTGGGACGGCCCTGACGCCATCACCGACGCTGCCACTTTGGAAACTGTGACTGCCGCTGCTGGCTGGTTGTGGGCCAAGGGTGCGCTGGACTTCGCTGGTGGCACGGTGGTGCACATCAACGCGGCGGTTGCCGGCTTGGTGGGTGCTTATGTGATCGGCAAGCGTACGGGCTACGGCAAAGAATCTATGGCGCCTCACAGCTTGACCTTGACCATGGTTGGCGCATCTCTGTTGTGGGTGGGTTGGTTTGGTTTCAACGCCGGCTCTAACCTCGAAGCCAACGGTGTTGCTGCCCTTGCTTTCGTGAACACCTTGGTGGCGACGGCGGCTGCGACCTTGGCTTGGATTGCAGGTGAAGCGCTGGCCAAAGGCAAAGCCTCGATGTTGGGCGCTGCTTCGGGTGCTGTGGCTGGTTTGGTGGCGATCACCCCAGCGTGCGGCTTCGTGGGCCCGATGGGCGCCATCGTGATCGGTACGGCGGGTGGCTTCTGCGGCTTGTGGGGTGTGAATGGTCTGAAACGCCTCTTGGGCGCGGACGACTCACTCGACGTGTTCGGCGTGCACGGAGTTTGCGGCATCGTGGGCGCGTTGTTGACCGGTGTGTTTGCAGCCCCTTCTTTGGGCGGCACAGGCATCTTTGATTACGTGGCCAACGCTGCCAGCGCTGACTACTCGATCGGCGGCCAAGTGTTGATCCAACTCGAAGCCGTGCTCACCACCATCGTGTGGTCGGCTGTGGTCTCTTACATCGGTTTCAAGCTGGTGGACTTGGTGGTGGGACTGCGCGTGTCGGAAGAAGACGAGCGCGAAGGCCTGGACATCAGCTCACACGGCGAAACGGCCTACCACCGTTAATTTTTCAAGGTCTTCAAGGTTCTCTTGGACTTCACAGCCCGCACCTGAGTCATCAGGGCGGGCTTTTTTGTGGGCGCGTGTTTTTTGATGACCCTGTGCAAAAAATTCAAAACGTCCGCCAGGCCCAGCGGCTACCATGTTGGCCATGCAAGACACTCTGCAACCAAGCCTCCAGCATTTCACGGACTGCATCCTTCAAGCCTCCCAAACCGGTCAGCCGCTGCGTTTGCGCGGTGGCGGCACCAAAGACTTTTTGGGCCAATCCTTGCAAGGTGAGGTGTTGGACACCACC
>JAIXRH010000003.1 GCA_027485285.1 Comamonadaceae bacterium
ACCAGTTTGCTTCGCTCACCAGCATGGGCCTGGTGGTGGTGTTGGCGTGGGTGGCCGTGCATGGCCAGACGCGCACGATGTCTCTCGGCGGCTGGGCTTTGGCGCTGCTTTGCCTCAATGTGTTGGCCGCAGGTGTGGCGTGTTCCTTGTCACGGACAGGCGCAATGCAATGGGTGCTGGTGGGCGTGGTGATGGCGGTGTGGGCTTGGCGCGGCAGCCATCGGGAGGCGCCAAGTGGAAGTGCAAACGGCCATGTGATTTCAACAGGCAAAGGTTTGATGTGGCTCTCGCTCGCAGCGCCCTTGCTGGTCGCTGTCTGGTCGGTGCTGATGCCTTGGCTGGCATTGCAAACCACCGACGAGCAGGGCGCCAGCATGATTTTGCGCGTCACGGGTCAAGCCCAAGACTATGCCTCGTGTGGTGGCCGCCGTGTGCTGTGGGCCAATGTGCTGGCGCTCATTGCGCAGCAGCCGTGGCTGGGCTGGGGCTGGGGCGAGACGGACTATGCGCACTTCATGACGGGGTACAACGGCCTGCGTTTTTGCGACCTGCTCGACAACGCACATGACTTACCCCTGCACTTGGCCCTCGAGTTTGGCTTGCCGTTTGCCCTAGCCGTGATGGCTGTCGTTGCCATGTGGGTGCGACGCCGCCGGCCTTGGCAAGAGCGGCAGCCGTGGCGCGTGATGGCTTGGTGCCTGTTGTTGGTCCTGGGATTGCACAGCTTGCTGGAGTACCCGCTTTGGTATGGTCCCTTTCAAATGACTTTGGGTTTGGCCGTGGGCTTGCTGTGGGCTACGCCAAGTGCACCAGACGCAGCTGCCACGCACGAAGGCCAAGCGTCCCTCCTGTGGCTGGCGGCCCTGCTGTTCATCGCTTGCTTGTACGCTGCGTGGGACTTCCACCGCGTGGGCCAAATTTATCGCCAAGCTGCGTCGCGCGATGCCGCGTATCGCGACAACCCCTTGCACCATGCCAAGCAATCGTGGCTGTTCAAAAACCAAGCGGATTTTGCCGAATTGACGACCCAAACCGTCACCGCAGACAACGCCGCGCAGCTGTACGCACAAGGGAAGCGCTTGATGCATTACTCACCCGAAGCACGCGTGGTGCAACGCGTCATCGACAGCGCCCAGCTGCTGGGCTATACCGAAGAGGCGCAAACGCTGACCGAGCGGCTACAAGACGTGAAGCAAGGCGCGCCGCGCTAAACTCAAACGCAACATGACCCCAACACGCCCTACTCTCTCGGCCATCGTCATCACCCGCAACGAAGCGCACAACCTGCACGACTGCTTGCAGTCCATGCACGGTTTGGTCGATGAAATTGTGGTGGTGGACAGCCAAAGCACAGACGCCACGGTGGCCATCGCGCAGCAACACGGCGCCACAGTGGCGCAACCCGCCGACTGGCCGGGCTTTGGTCCACAAAAAAACCGCGCACTTGATTTGGCGACATGCGATTGGGTGTTATCCATCGACGCCGACGAACGCGTCACCCCTGAGCTTGCAGCCGAAATCAGACAGGTATTACAAGCAGGCCATGCACACGTGGCCTACAAGGTGCCACGCTTGTCCTCTTACTGCGGCAAGTTCATTCACCATGCAGGCTGGCAACCCGACTATGTGTTGCGCTTATTTCAGCGCGGCACAGCCAAGTTTTCTGACGACTTGGTGCACGAGCGCGTCGTGAGCGATCAAAAAGTGGTGGCCTTGCAAAACCATTTGCTGCACTACAGCTACCTCAATTTCTCGCAAGTGCTGTCCAAGGTTGACGCCTATTCCAGTGCGTCGGCCAAACAAGCCTATGCGCGTGGCAAACACGCGTCTGTGGCGGGTGCGTTGGGCCACGGTGTTTGGGCATTTTTTCGCACCTATGTGCTTCGTCGAGGCTTTTTAGACGGCGCACATGGCTTGGCTTTGTCTGTCTCAAACGCCGAAACCAGTTACTACAAGTATTTGAAGCTTTGGCTTATGACGCTAGACGCCAATAAAAAATAACTTCAAATAGCATTCTTAAATATTTACATTCGAAGTGATAGTAATAAATTAAAACTCATATCAAAAAGCCAATTTGGTGCCTGCTACATTATTGTCATAGACATAAAGGTCATGACTATGAAAAGCTTAATCAATCTGGCATTTGTCTTGTGCGCCGCAACGCTCGCCGCGTGTGGCACAACAGCTTCTAAGTACAACCCCTACCGTCCCGCCATCATTGAAAACTCGGTCGATATGAATCAATACGAAAAAGACCGCAGCGATTGCGAACAAAGCGTGACAAGTGCGCCAAGCAATATGGAAAGCACCAACAACACGCGGTTCAAAGAATGCTTGGTAAAAAAGGGTTACAAGCTGATGAGCTAAAACCCGGCTTAACTCGCCACAAAGCTACCCGACTTGCCGCCGTGCTTCTCTAACAAATGCACATCGGTCATCGTCATGCCTCGGTCCACCGCTTTGCACATGTCGTAAATGGTGAGCAAGGCCACCTGCACGGCCGTCAGCGCTTCCATCTCCACACCCGTTTGTCCTACGGTCTCTACCGTTGCGGTACAGCGCACGCTGTGCAGGGCCTCGTCAACGACAAACGCGACGGCTACCCGGGTGAGCGCAAGCGGGTGGCACAGGGGGATTAAATCACTGGTTTTCTTGGCGGCCTGAATGCCTGCAATGCGAGCAATTCCCAACACGTCGCCCTTCTTTGCTGTGCCGCTTTGAATCAAGTCCAGCGTGGCAGGCAGCATGACAATGCGGCCTGTGGCCACGCCCACGCGTTTGGTATGGGCCTTGTCGGCCACATCCACCATGTGGGCTTGGCCTTGTGCGTCAAAGTGAGTGAGTGTGGACATGCAGAAATGGGCAAGGGGTTAACATGAAAGCCGCATCATACGGCTCAAGCACCCATGTTTCATCCTTTGCTTCCACTTCACTTGTTGCGCCGCTTGGGCGTGCTGTGCGTGTGCGCAACTTTGCTGCTGCCAGTGCCGCCCGCGCAGGCGCAACTCAACAGCAACCGTCTGCCCAATTTGGGCGATGGCGCCGAAGTGCCGCTGGGCGTGGAGCGCCGCTTGGGCGAGAGCATTGCCCGCGAACTTTACCGCGACCCCGACTATTTAGACGACCCCGTGCTGGGCGACTACGTGCAGTCGATTTGGCAAATCTTGCTCGCATCAGCTCGCCAGCGCGGAGAGCTGACGCCAGAGCTAGAGCAGCAGTTTGCGTGGGAGGTGTCGCTCATTCGTGACCGCAGCATCAACGCGTTTGCCCTGCCGGGGGGTTACTTGGGTGTGCATTTGGGTTTGATTTCGGCGGTCAGCAGCGCAGACGAATTGGCCTCGGTGCTGGCGCATGAACTCAGCCACGTCACCCAGCGTCACATTGCGCGCATGATTGCGCAGCAAGGCAAACAGGGCCCCATGGTGATGGGCGCCATGATTTTGGGCATGCTGGCCGCCAGCCGCACCATGAACGCCAGCAGCATGAGCGCGGCCAACGCGGTGATGGTGGGCGGTCAAGCCGCTGCCATTCAAAGTCAGCTTAACTTTTCGCGCGACATGGAGCGCGAAGCCGACCGCGTGGGCTACGGCGTGATGACCGAGGCAGGCTTCGAGCCGCAGGGTTTTGTGACGATGTTCGAAAAGCTGCAACAAGCGGCACGCCTGAACGACAACGGCTCCTTTCCCTACCTGCGCAGCCACCCCATGACGACCGAGCGCATTTCGGATGCGCAAGCGCGTCAGCAGTTGCTACCCTCACGCGCAGCCGTGGTCACCACACCGACCCACGCCATGATGTCGGCGCGTGCGCAGGTGTTGGCCAAGCCGGGGGTGGATCTGCTGCGCAACATTGCCTCAGTGGCGAGCGCCGCAAATGTGGGTGAGCAGAGCAAGGCCAAGCAAGCGGGCATTTTGTATGGCGCAGCATTGGCCGAAATTCAGCAGCGCAACTTTGTGGCGGCGCGGCAGCACTTGGCGCGTTTGCAAAGACTGAGTGGTTTGGAGCTCACGGCCATCCGCGCGGTGCGATTGTTGGCGGCCGAGTTGGCCTTGACCGCGGGTGAGGCATCGCAAGCGGTGGCCATGCTTGAGCCCAAAGCGGTGGTGATCGCGAGCGATGACCGCGCCACACGCATGCTGCTGGCACGCAGCCGCGTGGGCACGCAACAGCCTGCGCAGGGTAAAACGGCAGCCAGCGAGTTATCGTGGTGGCTCAACCAGCATCCGCGTGATGCCTCTGCGTGGTTGCTACAGGCCTCCGCCTATGAGTTGCAGGGCGACCCGTTGCGGGCCATTCGTGCGCAGGCCGAAGCGCGTGCCATGGAGTTGGACTACGGTGCAGCCGTGGACCGTTTCAAGGCCGCACAAGCACTGGCGCATCAAATGGCGAGCGAAGGCAAGTTGGACCGCGTGGGCCACATGGAGGCGTCCATCATCGACGCCCGATTGCGCGAATTAGAGCGGCTGCGACGGGAACAAGCGCTGGAGCGCAGCATCAATTAACACACCAAATGCTGAGTAAATCAGCGAGCCCAGCAGCGCAGAGCCAAAGCCGCTGACCGAAAAGCCGTCCAGCAAACCAGCCGCCGCCCAAAACATCAGCGCATTGATGACAAACAAAAACAGCCCGAGCGTGACAAACGTGACCGGCAGCATCAGCACCACCAAGGCGGGACGCACGATGAGGTTAAAAATGCCTATCACCAGCGCGGCGGCCATGGCCGCGCCAAAGCCCGTGACTTCAACGCCGCTGTAGAGGTGCGCCAAAGCCACCAAAGCGGTGGCGTGGAGTAACCAAGTTAAAAGTAGTTTCATCGCTGGGTCAGCATAGCATTGCAGCTATCATCCACGGCCTGACTTTCACGGGTATTTTTAGCTCACACACACTCTCGCAATGGCAGGCATTCACATCACCGACATTGAGGCGGCCATCAACTATTGGCGCGAACAAAAGCCCTCGCCCGATGGCGTGACGCTGGCGCCTGAAATTCGCGCCTTGGCCGAGGTCTACGCGCTGATGATTTATTACCGCCACGACGAAGCATCTGAAAAAGGCTTTCCCGCAAAGGCTTACGAGGCGTGGCTTGGCTGGTACAACACCACGCCCGATGCGCCCTGCATTGCCATTTGCTCGACCAGCCAAGGCGACGAAGAGTGCAAGGGCTGCGGCCGCACGTTTGAAGAAGTGCAGTACTGGCCGGAAATGTCGCCAGGCGAGAAGCGCAGCACCTGGCGACGCATCACCATGATGGGCACGTCTTGGCGTTTTAACAAATACGCTGAGCGGGCACGGGGCGAATAAGCGGGATTGCTGCAGCGCTTATTTCCAGCGCTCGCACTCAATGTCCACGGTGGTTTTGCCGTTGCTCATCATCACCACACCCTCTTGAACCGTGGCTTGCAGTTGCATGCTGCGCTCGGCCAATTTGGCCAGCTCTTGCGACGCGCTGCTGGGAATGCGCCACACCTGTAACGAGGTGGGCTTGATGAGTTTGTTCTGCATGTTCTTCCACCACACATCACCCGAGCTGGAAAACACATACAACATCACTTGGTCGGCCTTGCTGCAGGCCTTGAGCAGTGGCTTTTCTTCGGGCTGACCCACTTCAATCCACAGGCGTTTGCGGCCGGTGAAATCGGTCAGCATCACATCGGGCTCATCAGGGTCAGACAGGCCTGCGCCAAAGGCCAGCACGCCGTCGCCGTTGCACACGTCTTGCAACAAATGCGCTTGCAATGACAGCGCCACCAACCGCACCATCATGCGTTCGTCGGTTTCGCTGGGGTGACGCGCGAGCGTCAGCGCGTGGTCGGCGTAGTAGCCGTGGTCAATGTCAGCGATTTGTACGTTCGCTTTGAAGATGGTGGATTTGATGGCCATCGGTTCAAACGCGACGCGCCAGTTCGGCGGCTTTGCCCACGTAGCTGCTGGGCGTCATGGCCAGCAAGCGGTCCCTGTCGGCTTGCGGAATTTGCAACGAGGCAATCAACCCATGCAGGGCTTCGGCCGTGACGGTCTTGCCACGTGTGACTTCCTTGAGTTGCTCGTAAGCGCCTTGCACACCATAGCGGCGCATGACGGTTTGGATGGGCTCGGCCAACACTTCCCAAGCGGCATCCAGGTCGCCCGCCAACGCTTCTTCGTTGAGTTCGAGCTTGTTCAAACCCACGCTGAGCGACTGATAGGCCAAGGCGGTGTAGCCCAAAGCCACACCCATGTTGCGCAACACAGTCGAGTCCGTCAGGTCGCGTTGCCAGCGACTGATGGGCAGCTTTTCGCTCAAGTGTTTGAGCACGGCGTTGGCCAAGCCCAAATTGCCTTCCGCGTTTTCAAAGTCAATCGGGTTGACTTTGTGTGGCATGGTGGATGAGCCAATTTCGCCAGCCTTCAGGCGCTGTTTGAAGTAGCCCAACGAGACATAGCCCCACACATCACGCGACCAGTCAATCAGAATCGTGTTGGCGCGCGCCACGGCATCAAACAACTCGGCCATGTAGTCGTGGTGTTCGATTTGAATGCTGTAGGGCTGGAAGCTCAGGCCCAGGCCCAGAGGTGCAGGCGTCTCAACGACTTGACGGCTGAAGGATTCCCAGTCGAAGTCGGGCCAAGC
>JAIXRH010000110.1 GCA_027485285.1 Comamonadaceae bacterium
AGATACAGCATCAGGTAATCGCCATGTAAATATTCGCGCAGCGCGTGTGGCGCGCCCGCAGGCATTTCCGCCAGCAGCGCCAGCGCCTCGGCTGACTGCGGTGGGTTGGCCAAGTAACGCCTACCAATGCGAGGGAAGCGCCGCAGGTTCGGGATGACGGTGGCGCGAATTTCGGCCAGAAGGTCATCAAACGCAAAGCCAGCGCCGGCCTCCACCAGGAACGCTTCAATGGCGTCCAGGCGCTCCAAAAAGCTGGCTGTCAGCGCGACCCGGTACAGCGGGTCAGCCACGTTGTTTTGCGGGCAGTTTGGTGGCGGTCTTGCGCCGTTGTTGCAGTTGGGCGAGCGCGGTATCTGCCTCAACCGTGCGGCCCGCTGCGATGTCGGCCAGGCCGCGCTTGGCGTCGTCGATCAACAGCAGGTGAATGCGTTCGCGCTCCAGCCGGTGGTAGTAATCCAGCCGATCGGCGTCGATCAGCGCCACATAGCTCTCACCGTTTTTGGTGATGATCTTCTCTGCCCCAGCCTTGGCCTGGTCGGCCAGTTCGGACAGATGGGAGCGTGCTTGCGTGAACGGCACAACGTCGCTGGCAGAAAAACCCATGACTGGCTCCTTTGAATGTTACAGAATTCTGCACATTCTAATGAAATCCTCGGTCACTGTTTCACCCTGTAAGCGCAATATTTCGCAAACTTTTTGCCATGAACACCTTCGTCATGCCACTGTCAGCCACTTAAAACGAGGTCATGACTTCTTCTCGACGGGATTGGCCGTCAACAAATTAGCCGAGTAAGCCCGCATAAACTCCCGCGCTTTTTCTGGCCGCGTAGTGAGCCACGCGTCATAGGCCCCTTCGCCCAAGATGACGGGCATGCGCTTTTCATTGCCGTTTTGTTGGTAGCGATGCAGCAAGGCGTGGCTGTTGGCATTCACCGTCAGCAGCGTGAAGCTGATGATGTCTGTGCCGTCTTTGGACCAGCGCTCCCAAATGCCGGCCACACCCATGGGTTTGCCGTCCACGCGGCTGATGCGCGTGGGCACGGCTTTGCCGCTGCGCCAGTCGTCTTCAAAAAACGCCATCATGGGCACGATGCAGCGCTGGCCTGCCAGCCACGCATCGCGAAAGTTGTTGGAGGTGGTGACGGTTTCCGAGCGGGCATTGACCATCTTGGTAGAGCGCAACTTGGCATCTGACGCCGACTTGACCCACTGCGGCACAAAGCCAAACTGGCCCACGGCCAGTTCGCGCACGGGCTGTGCATCGGCTGCCGCGCCCTCGGCCGCAGGCGCATGGCGCACAAACACACCCAGCTTGCGCGGCCACAGGTCGCGCTCAAAGGTCATCTCGGGAGCTGCCACATCAAAGGCATCGGGGTACGCAGCGGCGTTTTGCACGCTTTCAAAATGGGCAGTCATGCAGCCATGGTAGCTGCGTGCACCAAAGCCCAGCCCCGAGGCTGATACGCTCTAGCTTTCGCTCGCTCTTCAACTGCCATGCTGATTCGTTTTAACAAGCCCTACGGCGTGCTGAGCCAATTCACCCCCGAGGGGAAATGGCGCGGTCTGAGAGAGTTCATCACGCTGCCAGGTGTGTATGTGGCAGGCCGCTTAGACGCCGACAGTGAAGGCCTGCTGCTGCTCACCGACGACGGCCAGCTGCAAGCGCGCATTGCCGACCCACGCTTCAAGATGGAAAAAACCTACCTCGCGCAAGTTGAAGGCATTGCCGATGAAGCCGCGCTGCAAGCCCTGTGCAGTGGCGTGATGCTCAACGACGGCATGACCCTGCCCGCCCGCGCCCGTGCGGCACAAGCCCCAGCCTACCTGTGGGAGCGCGATCCGCCCATCCGTGTAAGGCAAGCCAAGCCCACCTCGTGGATCGAGCTCACCCTTCGCGAAGGCCGCAACCGCCAAGTGCGCCGCATGACCGCCGCCGTGGGCCTGCCCACGCTGCGCTTGATACGCACCCACATTGGCCCGTATAGCGTGATGAACCTGCCTCTGGCGACTTGGCAAGACACTGAATTACCATGACACCCTCTCAATCCGAGATAACTACAACGAAGGTGATATGGCCAAAGGCGAACAACACAGCAAAAAAATGACGAAGAAGCCTAAAAAGGACACGTCACCTCCCAAGACTTCTGTCTCGGACCGCCCCAACCCACCGACGACTTACGTCGCCCCACGCGGCAAGATCAAGAACAAGTAATGTCTGCCACCGTTGCACTGGCCACCCTTCGCATGGCACTGACCGATTTGCGCAACAACGCGCGAGCCGACCGTGCGTTCGTTCAAACGGCACGCTCGCAAGAGGCTTTGTTCAAAGCTTTGCCGCCCAAGTTTGAACAGGTGTGGCTTGAGCTGGTGGACCGGCTTGAGTCCAGCGCTTTGTTCAGCGAAGAAAGTTGCTCGTTCAGCCAAACCGATTTGTTAGACAACCTCGCGCTGGTGCTGGACAAGGCCGAAGCGAAGTTGGCTGCATCAAATTAACCGCCCGCCATGACCTCCCCCGAGAATTTTGAAATCTTCACCGTCAAGGTGACGCCCGCTGGCTTGCAATACGACGTGGAAGGTGATCTCACCTTGCTGGAAGCGGCCGAGATGTCGCGCATCGAGCTGCCCAGCTCGTGCCGCAATGGCACCTGCCGCACCTGTGTGTGTCGCCTGGTGAGTGGTGAGGTGATGTACACCATCGAGTGGCCAGGCCTGAGCGCCGAAGAAAAAGCCGAGGGCTATGTGCTGCCCTGTGTGGCTCGCCCGACCTCGAATGTGGTGCTGGAGCAATCACTGGCGCGGGCCACTTAAACATGAACCCGATTTACGAAGACGAACACCTGCTGGTGTTTGAAAAACCCAGCGGCCTGCTGTCTGTGCCGGGCCGTGGGCCTGAGAAGCAAGACTGCCTGTCCAAGCGCGTGCAAGACATCTACACCGACGCCCTGGTGGTGCACCGCCTCGACCAAGACACCTCGGGCCTCATCGTGATGGCGCGTGGCATTGAGGCGCAACGCCGTATCAGCCGATTGTTTGAAACCCGTCAGGTCAGCAAACGCTACATCGCGGTGGTGGCGGGCAACCCGCTGCTCACCCAAACGCATGTTCCCCCCAATGATGAAGGCTGGCGAGCCATTGAAGGCAACATTCTGTTGGATTGGGAGCGTCGCCCCATCCATATCATTCACCCCGATGGCAAGCCCAGCCTGAGCTTGTGGCGCATGGTGCAAGCGGGCGACACCGCCAGCTTGATTGAGCTAGAACCCTTCACCGGACGCACGCACCAGTTGCGTGTGCACCTGCAAAGCTTGGGGCATCCCATGCTGGGCGATTCGCTGTATGCGCCGCCCGCTGTCCAAGCGCTCACACCGCGCCTGATGTTGCATGCGCAAGAGATTGGGTTTCCGCACCCCTTCACTGAAAAGGCCTTGTTTTTTGCAGCACCCGTGAGCTGGTCTGCGGCAAACCCCTATGTTTCAGAGGCGCGTCCGTAAGACATCTGTAGTCCAAGCGGCGCAAACTCATTAGGTTCAAATTTTTATCACTGGAGACAAAAATGCGTGAAGTAGTTGTAGTGAGCGGCGTTCGTACAGCCATTGGCACTTACGGCGGCAGCCTGAAAGACATTTCCCCTACCGAGCTGGCCGCCCAAGTGGTGCGCGAATCGTTGGCCCGCGCCCACATTGACGGCAAAGACGTGGGCCATGTGGTGTTTGGCCATGTGGTCAACACAGAACCCAAAGACATGTATTTGTCGCGCGTGGCCGCCATCCAGGGGGGTTGTGCCGAGGGCACGCCCGCCTTCAACGTGAACCGCTTGTGTGGCTCAGGCTTGCAAGCGATTGTGAGCGCCAGCCAATCCATCATGCTGGGTGACTGCGACATCGCCATTGGCGGCGGCGCTGAAAACATGAGCCGTGGCCCTTATGCATCCTTGAGCGCCCGCTGGGGCGCTCGCATGGGCGACACCAAGATGGTCGACATGGTCGTGGGCGCATTGCACGACCCCTTCCAAAACATCCACATGGGTGTGACCGCTGAAAACGTGGCGGCGAAATACGGCATCACCCGCGACATGCAAGACGCCACGGCAGTCGAGAGCCACAACCGCGCGCAACGCGCCACAGAGGCGGGCTACTTCAAAGACCAAATCGTGCCCGTGATGCTCAAAAGCAAAAAAGGCGATGTGGCCTACACCACCGACGAACACATCCGCGCCAACTGCAAGCTCGAAGACATGACCAAACTCAAGCCCGTGTTCATCAAAGAAAACGGCACGGTCACCGCAGGCAATGCATCGGGCATCAACGATGCAGCAGCTGCCGTGGTGTTGATGGAAGCCAAAGCCGCACAAGCGCGTGGCGCCAAGCCATTGGCACGTTTGGTGTCGTATGCCCACACAGGCCTCGACCCAAAAATCATGGGCATGGGCCCGGTGTCGGCCTCTCGTTTGGCTTTGCAAAAGGCTGGCCTCACCACCCAAGATATGGACGTGATTGAAGCCAACGAAGCCTTTGCTGCACAAGCCTGCGCGGTGAGCCAAGAGCTGGGCCTTGACCCCGCCAAAGTGAACCCCAACGGTTCTGGCATTTCTTTGGGTCACCCCATTGGTGCGACTGGGGCATTGATTACAGTCAAGGCCCTGTACGAACTGCAACGCGTCAATGGCAAGTACGCTTTGGTCACCATGTGTATCGGTGGCGGCCAAGGTATCGCTGCTATTTTTGAGCGTCTATAAATCCCCATGACCCGCCCAACCGAACCCAGTTTTATCCAACGCGAAGCCAACCAGTTCGCACTGTTAAACCAACGTCGGTTTGGGCCGTTTTTCTGGACGCAGTTTTGCGGCGCAGCGAACGACAACCTCTTTAAGTTCGCCTTCACCGTGATGGTGACCTACCAGCTCAGCGTGAGCTGGTTGCCCGTGTCTTTGGCGGGCTTGGTGATTGGGGCGTTGTTCATCCTCCCCTATTTGCTGTTTTCAGCCACCAGCGGGCAGCTGGCCGAAAAGTACGAACACACCGTCATCATGCGGTGGGTGAAAAACTGTGAAATTGCCATCATGCTGTTGGCTGCTGTGGGCTTCATGACGCAGCAGGCAGCAGTGCTGCTGGCTTGTACTTTTTTGATGGGCCTGCACTCCACCGTGTTTGGGCCAGCCAAGTATTCGTACCTGCCGCGGGTGTTGGATGCGCACGAGCTCACGGGCGGCAACGGCATGACCGAGATGGGCACGTTTGTGGCCATCTTGCTGGGCAACGTGGCGGGCGGTTTGTTGGTGGCCATTCCAGAGATTGGCCACGCCACTGTGGCCGTAGCTTGTGTGGCCGTGGCGGGGTTCGGTCGATGGATGAGTGGGCGCATTCCGCCGCTCACGGCCACCCATCCGGATGTGGCCATCAACTGGAACCCCATCACCGAGACCGTGCGCAACCTGCGGCTGGCGCGGGCCAACGCCAAGGTGTTTCAAACCCTGCTGGGCATCAGCTGGATGTGGTTTTTTGGCGCGGTGTTTTTAAGCCAGTTTCCCAGCTTTGCCAAAGAGGTGCTTCACGGCGATTCGCAGGTGGCCTCGCTGTTGCTGGTGTTGTTCTCGGTGGGCATTGGCGCGGGTTCTCTCTTGTGCGAGTACCTCAGCCGAGGGCGTGTAGAGATTGGCTTGAGCCCGCTGGGCGCGATTGGCATGACAGTGTTTGCCGTGGACTTGTATCTGGCCGCTGGCAACTTACCTGCGTCAGAAATGATGGGCATCCGTGCGTTTGTGGCACAAAGCGCGCACTGGCGAATCATGGCCGACTTGCTGCTGCTGAGCCTGTTCACTGGCATTTACAGCGTGCCCATGTACGCGCTGATTCAAATCGAGAGCAAAGCCCACGAAGTGGCGCGCATCATTGCGGCCAACAACATCATCAATGCGGTTTTCATGATTGCCAGCTCGCTCATTGCGGGCGCCATGCTGAGCGCAGGCTTGTCCATCCCCGACATCTTCTTGTGGACCGGCGTGGCCAACGTCGCTGTCACGCTGGCCATCTTCATGGCCGAGCCCAGTTATTTGCAACGATTTGCGGCTTGGGTGCG
>JAIXRH010000067.1 GCA_027485285.1 Comamonadaceae bacterium
AGCCTTGCGGTATCCCCCCACCCCCTTCACATAAGCCAACAGCTCCACAAAAAACGGATGGCTGCAAAGCGTGGACGAATCACCCACCAGCAGCAGCTTGCGCCGTGCGCGGGTCATGCAGCAGTCAAAGGCTCCATGCGCACCACGGCACGCGCTCCCACGGCACTGGCAAAACGCTGGACAGTTCGCATCGATGGCGTGCCCCTGCCACTTTCGATGCGTGCGACCACGCTTTGGGTCGTACCCATGCGTGCGGCCACATCGCCTTGCGTCAGGCCTGCTTGCGTGCGTGCTGCAATCAGTTCGCGGGCCAGCTCAAACTCGGGCACTTGTGCGTCATAGGCTTGGCGAACGGCAGGGTTGGCTAGCAGTTTGGCTTTCACGTCTTTCAGGCTTTTCATGTCGATTCCTCCAAGCGTTTCAATGCGGTTTCAATAGCGCTTCGTGGTGTGGTCTGCGTCTTTTTCACAAACACATGCAGCACCAGCAAAGTGCGCCCCTGCACGGCGGCGTAAACGGCGCGGGCAATACCATCGCGACCCGTCATGCGCATTTCCCACAGCTTGCTTTCCAGTGGCCGGAATGGTCTGTAATTCACACTCAGCCAGTGGATGCAGGGTCACAATCCACTGAGTTTGAAGTATAGCCTTTTTGCTATCTTTTGGGTTTTTCATGCAGCTCCCCTAGGTCCCGTTTAGTCCCTTTGGCAGCTTAAGGCGCCCACTTTTCAGCGAGGGCTATCACCGATTCAAATCTGTTTGTCTATCTCATGCGCTTTGCTGTAGCCTGGTTGTGCTTGATGTTGGCCGACTTGCGCAGTGGGTCGGGCGCAGTGGCTGTCTTGTTCGCGGGGGCGTGTGATTTGAGTTTGACGGAATGACTCTGCCGGTGATAAAGTATGTACGTTTCCATGCATCCATTTCAAGGAGTGCACCATGCTAGCTACCGCCAAAGTTTTTACCAACGGCCACAGCCAGGCCATTCGCTTGCCCAAGGCATTTCGTGTGGATGTCGATGAAATGTGGATTGACCGCAATGAAGTAACAGGAGAGCTAACGCTCAGGCCCAAAGACACGGAAACATTGCGTAAGCGCAGACTGGATGCGCTAATGGCCGCCATTACCGAAAACTCGTTGCCCGACAACTTTTTGTCGGATACCAGTCGGCTTAACAACCCGCCGAAAAATCCTTTTGCGGACTGGGATGCGCCCACAGCCCCAAAAGCCTCAGCAAAAGCCACTGCTAAACGCGCAGCCAAAGCCAAGGGCCGCAAATGATCAAGTACTTGGTGGATACCAATATCCTGGGCTACTTTGCACGCAACAGCTCTGCCACGCTGCAAAAGCGCATGTTGACGGCGCTCAAAAAGCAAGAGGTGGCTATCTCCGCTATCACCCGCGCCGAAACACGGTTTGGGCTGGCACTGCTGCAACCCGATGACAAACGCCGCCGAACCATTGATTTGTTGCTCAATGAGATTCCAGTGTTGCCATGGACGCTAGAGGCCGCAGACCGATATGGAGAAATTGCCGCGCATCTGCAGCAGACGGGGCAGTCCATTGGCGAGATGGACACGCAAATCGCCGCGCATGCATTGGCACTGGGCCTGCCCTTGGTGACGCACAACACGCGTCACTTCAAGCGGGTGGCGGGTCTGAAACTTGAAGACTGGATGGTTTGAACAACGCGCCACTTTTTGGCGCGTTTTGTTTAAGTGGTCGACTTAAACAAAGCCGCCATCACCCGCTTGGGTTTGATGTTGGCCGACTTGCGCAGTGGGTCGGGGGCGGCGGGTGCTGGTGCATCAGCGCTGCGCACGGGCGCTTCGTAGGGTTTGTCAAAGAACGGGTCGCTCTTGATGCGCGGTGCGGGCACGTAGCCCACTTCGCGGCTGCGGCGGCTGTCTGAGTCACGAGAACGGCTGGAAGTCTCTGAGCGCTCACCGCGATCACCACCGCGAGATTCGCCACGAGATTCGCGTGACTCACCACGTGGCTCACGACGCTCACGCGAGCGGTCTTGCTCAACGGTCACGTTTTCTAAAGTGATTTTGGTCTTGAGCAATTTCTCAATGTCGGTCACCAAGCGCTGGTCGCTGCCCGACACAAAGCTGATGGCGTGGCCCAAGGCACCGGCGCGGCCTGTGCGGCCAATGCGGTGCACATAGTCTTCGGCGTTGAAGGGGATGTCAAAGTTGAACACCGCTGGCACGTCTTTGATGTCCAGGCCGCGGGCGGCCACATCGGTACAGACGAGCAAATCGACTTCGCCTTTTTTGAAGCCGTCGAGGGCTTTGAGGCGTTCGTCTTGGCTCTTGTCGCCGTGCAAGGCGCTGGTGCGAAAACCGTCGCGCTCGAGCGAGCGGGCCAAGCGGGCGCAGCCAAGTTTGCTGTTGCAAAACACAAAGGCTTGCTTCATGTCGTTGGCTTTGATGAGGTGACGCAAGGCGTTGTATTTGTCGTCCACGCTCACGCTATAAAACTGCTGCGTGATGGTGGCGGCGGTCTCATTAGGGCGCGCCACTTCGATGGTGACGGGGTTTTGCAAATAGCTGCCCGCCAAGCGTTTGATCTCGGGCGAGAACGTGGCCGAGAACAGCAGCGTGGTGCGTGTCTTGGGCAAGTGGCTCAAGATGCGCTGCAGGTCTGGCAAAAAGCCAATGTCCAACATGCGGTCGGCTTCATCCAGCACCACATATTCCACTTGGTTGAGCACCACGTTCTTGGCTTCGATGTGGTCAAGCAAACGGCCAGGCGTGGCCACCAACACCTCGACGCCTTTTTTCAGCTCCAGGGTTTGGGGCTTCATGTCCATGCCGCCAAACACCACCATGCTGCGCAAGTTGGTGTGCACGGCGTATTGTTTGATTTGCTGGGCCACTTGGTCGGCCAGCTCGCGGGTGGGCAACAGCACCAAAGCGCGCACAGGGTGGCGGGCGGGCGAGGTGGATGCGTTTTCGTGTTTGAGCAAACGTTGCAACAGGGGCAGCGAGAACGCTGCGGTTTTGCCGGTGCCGGTTTGCGCGGCGCCCATCACGTCTTGGCCAGTCAGAACCACGGGAATGGCCTGGGCTTGGATGGGGGTCATGGATTCGTAGCCCATTTCGGCTACGGCACGTGCCAGCGCGGGGGCCAGCTGCAAATTAGAAAAAGAGGTCGTCATGTCTGGGGCGTATTGTCGCATTGTGGGCAGAGGTGGCTCAAGCCCTGGTTTGCCCGTCTTTTTTGAGCTGGGCAGCCAGCTCGCTGAGGGTTTTGTACAGCTCGCCCGCGGGTGCGCTCCAGCGCGTGACCACCTCACCCTGCGCCTGCACCACCGCCGTGTCGCCACGGGCGGCGGGGCCCGTCAGGGCCTGCGCGGGGCCCATGGCCAGCACGTTGTCCACCGTGCTTTTGAGCAAGGCCTCGGTGAGCGGGCGTATCAGCTCGGGCGGTACGCCTGCACTTTGCCAAGCGTCTTGGGCAATGCCTTGCAACACCACGGTGAAGTTGCTGCTGAACACCGCCGCTGCGTGGTACAGCGGTTTGTCGGCACTGGCTATCTCAAAGCAACGCCCGCCGATGGCGCTGAGCGCGATGTGCAGCCAAGCCAGCGCGGCAGCATCGCCCTCTAGCCCGCAGGGTGTGCCTGCAAACTGGCGCACGCCTGTGTCGGGCGACGCAAAATTGAGCACGGGATGCGCGCTGGCCACATGACAGCCCAAATCTCGCACAGGCTGCAGCTGGGCGGCGCTTAAAAAGCCACTGTTGTGAAACACGACAGCGCCCGCCAACTTGGCCCCTTGCGCGTCAGCCAAGGCTTGCGCAGCCGCAGCCACTTGGGCATCGGGCACGCTGAGCAGCCACACATCGGCGTGGCGCATGTCAGCCAACTCGGCCACAGGCTGGCCAGCGTCCAAAAACTTGGCAGCTTGCTTGGCACTGCTGACACTGCGCGAATACAGGTCTTGCACCTGCACTTGGCCGTGCTGATGTAACAAGGCCGCGAGGGTTTGACCCACGCGGCCGCAACCGATGACGTTGAGCTTCGTCAATTAAGTCTTGGGCAGTGTGACGCCCACTTGGCCTTGGTACTTGCCGCCACGGTCTTTGTAGCTGGTTTCGCACACGTCGTCTTTGTCGCTCTCGAAGAACAACACTTGGGCACAGCCCTCGCCTGCGTAAATCTTGGCGGGCAGTGGCGTGGTGTTGGAGAACTCCAAGGTCACATAGCCTTCCCACTCGGGCTCAAACGGCGTGACGTTGACGATGATGCCGCAGCGGGCATAGGTGCTCTTGCCCAAACACACGGTCAGCACGTTGCGTGGAATGCGGAAGTACTCCACGGTGCGGGCCAAGGCAAAGCTGTTGGGCGGGATGATGCACACGTCCGACTCGATGTCCACAAAGCTCTTGGGATCGAAGTTTTTCGGGTCCACCACGGTGCTGTAGATGTTGGTGAACACCTTGAACTCAGGTGCGCAACGGATGTCGTAGCCGTAGCTGCTGGTGCCGTAGCTGACAATTTTTTCGCCCGCTGCGTTTTGGCGGATTTGGCCTGGCTCGAAGGGCTCGATCATGCCGTGCTCTTGGGCCATGCGGCGGATCCATTTGTCTGATTTGATACTCATGGCGTCATTTTAGGGGGTAGAAAATTGGGGCGAATTCGCCTCAGTCTTGCTCTGTGTAGCGCTCAAAACAAACTTTGAGTTCATGCATCCATTTCAGGCGCTGGGCTTCGGGCACAAAGCTGGCTTCAAAGCTATTGCTGGCCAGCACATAGGCTTGCTGCGCGGTCAGCCCGGTGGCCTCGAAGGTTTGCACAAAGTTGTCATTGATGTAGCCGCCAAAGTAGGCGGGATCGTCAGAGTTGATGGTCACGCACAGGCCAGCGTCTAGCAACTGGCCGATGTTGTGGTTTTTCAAATCGGGGAACACGCACAGCTTTTGGTTAGACAGTGGACACACGGTGAGCGGCGTGCGGTCTTTGGCCAAGCGGGCCATGAGTGCGGCGTCGTGCACGGCTTGCACGCCGTGGTCGATGCGCTCGACGTGCAACACATCGAGGGCGCTCCACATGTAGGCAGGTGGCCCCTCTTCGCCCGCATGGGCCACGAGGTGCAGGCCATGCGCGTGCGCCAAGGCAAACACGTTTTTAAATTTCTCAGGGGGGTGGCCCACTTCGCTGGAGTCCAGACCCACACCGATGAACTTATCTTTGAACGGCAAGGCTTCGTTGAAGGTTTGCAGCGCAGCCTCTTCGCTCAGGTGGCGCAGGAAACACATGATGAGCTGTGCGCTCACACCCAATTGCGCTTGCGCATCCACGCACGCACGGTGCAAACCGTGGATGACGGTGGCCATCGGCACGCCGCGTTCGGTGTGCGTTTGTGGGTCAAAGAACATCTCGGTGTGCACCACATGGTCGGCTTTCGCACGCTGCAAATAGGCCCAAGCCATGTCGTAAAAATCTTGCTCGTGCAGCAGCACGCTTGCGCCTGCGTAGTAAATGTCGAGGAAGCTTTGCAAGTTGGTGAAGGCATAGGCGGCACGCAAATCCTCAACGCTGGCATATGGCAGCTTGACCCCATTGCGCTTGGCCAGAGCGAAGATGAGTTCAGGCTCTAGCGAGCCCTCGATGTGAATGTGCAGCTCGGCCTTGGGCATGTCGCGCAAGAGCTGGGGCAAACGGTGGGGGGCAACGGCGTGAACTTTGAACATGGTGTTCTCCTTGGCGTGGCTTCATGCTAACCAAGAATGGGGCGCTTCAAACACAAAGGCCACCCGAAGGTGGCCTTTTGTGCAATGGAGCGCAGAGGTTTACTTAGCGCCTGGCACTTTGCCTTCCACGCCTTTGACGTAGAAGTTGACGCCGCTCAAGAACTTGTCGTCGGCCACTTCACCCGCCTTCAACACTTCTTTGCCAGCGTTGTCGACGAGTGGGCCTTTCCAAATGGCGAAGCTGCCATCGGTCAAACCTTTTTTCACTTCAGCCACTTTGGCTTTGGTTTCTGCGGGCACGTCTTCGGCAATCGAGACGATGTCAATCGCGCCGTCTTTCACGCCAGACCAGGTGTTGCCGTTGCTGGCCCACTTGCCTTCCAAGGCCGCGCGGGTGGCGCTGATGTAGTAAGGCGTCCAGTTGATGATGGCTGAAGCCAAGTGCGCCTTGGGGCCATAGGCGGTCATGTCAGAGTCCCAACCGAAGGCGCGCTTGCCTTTGTCTTGGGCTGTTTTCAACACGGCTGGAGAGTCGGTGTTTTGGAACAACACGTCAGCGCCACCGTTGATGAGCGATGTGGCCGCCTCGGTTTCTTTGGGTGGGTTGAACCACTCGTTGACCCACACCACTTTGGTCTTGACTTTGGGGTTGCTGGATTGCGCGCCCAAGGTGAAGCTGTTGATGTTGCGGATGACTTCAGGAATTGGGATAGAGGCCACCACACCCAAGGTGTTGCTTTGGGTCATCTTGCCTGCAATCACGCCAGCCATGTAGGCACCTTCGTAGGTGCGGCTGTCGTAGGTGCGCATGTTGGGCGCTTGTTTGTAGCCCGTGGCGTGCTCGAACTTCACATCGGGTGAGTCAGCTGCCACTTTGAGCATGGGCTCCATGTAACCAAAGGTGGTGCCAAACACCAGCTTGTTGCCTTGGCCAACCATGTCGCGGATGACGCGCTCTGCGTCAGCAGACTCGGGCACGTTTTCAACGAAGGAGGTTGAAATTTTGTCGCCGAATTCTTTCTCCAGGGCTTTGCGCGCGTTGTCGTGCGCAAAGGTCCAGCCGCCGTCGCCCACAGGGCCGACGTAGGCAAATGCAATTTTCAAGGGCTCGGCCTTGGCAGCAGACGCAGGTGCGGCGGCTGGCTTGACTTCTTCTTTTTTGCCACAGCCCACCAACACGGCAGCAGACACGGCCGTCAAAGCAGCTGCTTGCAGCCAACGACGTTTCAACAGATTTGTCATGAATACACCCTTTAAATGAGAACAAGGAAAAAGTGGAGAAATTATCAACCAGGGAAAAATGGTTTTCCGATCGACGCAGGCATATTTACCCTGAGCCAACGCGGATTTTTAGAAATCAGCGCCAGCACCACGATGGTGGCGAGGTAAGGCAGCATGCTCAGGAACTGGGTGGGCACATCCACCCCCGAAGCTTGCAAATGAAACTGCAGCATGGTGACGCCGCCAAACAGATAAGCCCCCAGCAACACACGTCCCGGACGCCAGGTGGCAAACGTGGTCAGGGCCAAAGCAATCCAGCCTTTGCCAGCAATCATGCCTTCCACCCACAGCGGTGTGTAGATGACAGAGATGTAAGCCCCCGCTAACCCACACAGCGCACCGCCCACCACCACAGCCAGCAAACGGATGCGACGCACTGGGTAGCCCAGCGCATGGGCCGATTCGGGCGACTCGCCCACCGCACGCAACACCAAACCGGCACGGGTGCGGTACAAGAAATAAATGAGCCCCAAGGTCAGGGCAATCGCACCATAGACCAAAGGATGGTGCTTGAACAACGCAACGCCAAACCAAGGAATGTCAGCGAGAAAAGGCACTTCAAACTGCATGCGCTCGGGCAGCTTGGCCTGCACATAGCGCGTGCCCACAAAGGCCGAGAAGCCGCCGCCAAACAAGCTAAGCGCCAGGCCCGTGGCGTATTGGTTGGTGTTGAGCCAAATCACCAGCACGCCAAACAGCGCGGCCATCAAGGCGCCCGCGCCCATCCCCGCCAAAAAGCCCAGCGTGTCACTGCCCGTGGTGGCCACGGTGGCAAAGCCTGCAATGGCGGCACACAGCATCATGCCTTCTGCGCCCAAGTTGACGATGCCTGCTTTTTCGTTGATCAACAGGCCGAGTGACGCCAGCGCCAACACAGTGCCTGCGTTCATGGTGGCGGCCCACAAGAGTGCGTAGGTTTCCATCACAGGGCCTCCGCAGAATTTGGATTGGCGACGCGGCTTACCCAACGCACACGGTATTGCATCAAGGTGTCACACGCCAACAGCGTGAACAACAACAAGCCTTGAAACACACCGGTGAGTGAGCGGGGCAACCCCAAGCGCGATTGCGCCAGCTCACCGCCGATGTAAAACATGCTCATCAACAGGGCAGAAAACACCATGCCCACGGGGTGCAAGCGCCCCACAAACGCCACGATGATGGCGGCAAAGCCATAGCCCACGGGCACAAACGGCGTGAGCTGGCGCAGCGGCCCCGCCACTTCCAAAGCGCCCGCCAAACCAGCGGCTGCACCCGAGGTGAGCAACGCCAGCCACAAG